>JAFUXH010000048.1 GCA_017470945.1 Clostridia bacterium
CCGTCGCTGAAGAACGCGCCGCCGCTGCCGTTTCCGAAGCGCAGCGGGCGCAGATGCAGCAGCTTGACGAAGAAGACGAAGGGCGCACGTCAGACGACTTTCTTTCCTTGACTGATCTTGTCAGCGTTTGCAATGAATTCACGTCGAAAACGTGGGCCGTGCCCTTCATGGGCGACGTGTTCAGGGAATGCGACGACGAAACGCTGCGCGGCTATCGGCTGTTTGTGAATGGTATCAGGTCATGGGCAGAACGCACGCTTGCCGCCATTGACGACGCCCGCCCGTTTATCAAGGCTGAAGGGGTGATCATCGTTGACGACAATGAATGAAGAAAAGGCCCTTGCCCTGCTGAATTCCATGACGCAGCAGCAAACGACAAACCTTGAACAAATGGGAATGTTCCTTCAGCAGATGGGGGCCGTCGTCATGGCCCTTGATCAGCGAATGAAGAACTATGAAAAACTGACGGCGCAAAAGCTGACTGTCACCAGCAAGCAAGCGAAGGCCCTGCAAAAGCGCGTTCAGGCGCGTTCTGCAGCCCTTTGTGAAAAGTACGGCTTCACCTATGCCGAAGACGGCGAAGCCTTCAGGCGGGCAATATGGCGCGATCTGAAGGGGCAATACGGCGTCGACGACGTGCATGATCTGCCCGCCGCATACTTTGATCTTGCTTGTCAATTTGTGGATGGCTGGCAATCGTTTCAGACTGTGCGCAAAGTGCGCGCCCGGCGCGGCGGGTAAACCGCGCCTTCATGGTCGGGGCGCTGACCGCCGCTGCGCGTATGTGCCACCCGCGCAGCGTGAAGCCCATCACTTCACCCGACCACCATTTCCCATATCAGGCACAAAAGGAAGGTGAAATCATGCGCCATGCCCGCGACGGCTGAACGGGGAACGCCCCTGATCGTCGGCGACGCCGACCTTCAAGACCGATATATCGCTGATCTGATGAAGGTCGAGCGCGTGCCCCTGACCGAACGGAACCCCATTGTCAAGGTTCGCTTTGTGCTTTGCTATCCGATACAACATGCGATCATTTGGACGGATATTCCCCACGAAAACGCCCCTATTGACGATGGGATTATTTGCCGACTTCAATTCTTCGGTTTTCCTGACGCCGATCAGCTTGCCCGCTTCGCAACCTATGCGGAAAGCCTGAAGGCGGCGCAGGAAGACGCGCTGCAACGCGCCGCGCAAAGCGGCGACAGGATCACAGAAGAAATTATTCTTCGTCACATGCGGGGCGAATATTCAAAGCGCCGCTTCCTGATCACATATAAAAGGTGGGAAATATAATGCCGTGCGTCAATTATGTCAAAGAACACATTGCGTTCATCGAATATGCTGCCGATAATGGACTGTCCAGCAGCGAACGCCTTGTTTGGTATGCTTTGCTTCACATTATGAACCAGCGTGCAAACGGGGTGAACTGGCCTGACGGTTTTATCCGCATAAAGAATGACCGCATTTTGACTTATGCCCCGCTGGGCTTCGACGCTATGGCAAAGGCCCGCAATTCCCTTCAGCAGCGCGGCTTATTATCCTACAAGCGCGGAAACAGAAACACCGATATGCTGATGTTGTGGGAATATCAGAAAAAGGCCATGCGCACCGCGAACAAATCCTTGTCGAAAGACGAAATGCTGCTGAATTCCATTATGGGCATGTGCGGCGAAGCGGGCGAAGCAATCGACCTGCTGAAGAAACATCGGGCGCAGGGCGCGCCGCTGGACATTGACCGCCTTGCAAAAGAAGTCGGTGACTGTCTTTGGTATATCGCCGAATTTGCCGAAGCGTCGGGCATTCCCCTTGCTGAAATCGCAGCGCGCAATATTGCGAAGCTGCGCGCCCGCTATCCTGAAGGCTTCGACGCTGAAAAGAGCAGCAACCGCGCTGAAGGGGATGTATAACCAAAGCGCAGAAAGGGGCAATCACAATGAAGGGTATTATCAAGGCGATCAAATGGATCAAGCGCCGCTTCAGGAAGGAAAAGAAGCGGGAAGGCTACTACTTCGCCGATGGACGCGAAGCGGAAACCGTGTATGCTGACACCATCGAAGCGGCAGACGCGCCGCTTGTCTATGATCCTGAAATTGCTTTGTCGAAAGAACCCGTTGAATTGACGGTTCACTTTGACGAAGAAGCAATGCGGCGCGCCCTTGAAGCATTTCAAGAGGTTAAAGAAGCACTTGCGAAGATGGCTGAAATCATCCTGAATGGCGCTAATGTTTTATGTGAAGAAATCGCAAAAGCAGCGGTCGAAGCCCTGAAGATCGACAAAAAGAAGTATGCTGTCGTGAAGCGGATCGGAAAAGCCGATGAAGCTGCCTTCAATGCTGCTGCCGTGCGGCGCTGCGTGCCACCCTGAAAATCGTATCTGATACGAATTTCTTTTTTTGACGTCTGATAATGTCACGTTTGTTTTGATAAAGTGACATGACCCCAAAAAGGCGACGCCTGAAAAGATTGCTTCATTATATAGGGGCAGCGACAGGGCATGTCATAATATTTGCAAAACGTGACATTGAAGGAAGGGGGCGGCGGCATGGTTGAGCCGATACGCGACAAGGAATTGATCAATAAAGCGGCTGAAGTGCTGCGCGAGGATCGGAGCGAACAGGGCGAACGCCGCTATCTGCTGTTTCTGACCGGGCTTTTCCTTGGGCGTCGTGTGTGCGATATGCGGAAAATGCACGTCGGGGATGTGCTGGGCCGTGAAAAGTTCGTGATCATTGAACAGAAGACCGGGAAACGAATTGAACTGTTTATTTCAAAGAAGCTGCGCAAGGCATACAAAGAACGCCTTGCGGGGCGTGATCCTGAAGAATGGCTGTTTCCTTCGCCCGATCCTGACAAGGTCACAGGCAAGCAGAAGCCGATCTGCTATAGAACGCTGCTGCGCGACATGCAGGAAGTGAAGGCGATCATGAAGCTGCCCGCCGATTATAATATCGGCACGCATAGCCTTCGCAAGACCTTCGGCTATCACTACTATCGGGAAACGCACGACGTCGCAACGCTGATGAAACTGTTCAATCACAGCAAGGAAGAAACCACGCTGATCTATATCGGCATTGCTTCGGACGAAATCAAAGCGGCCTTCCTGAAGGTCGACCGCATGTATGATACTTGACAACCGTTTTCAGGTGTGTTAGTATTACCATGAAAATTTGTGAAAAGGCGCTGCCGAAAGGTTAGCGCTTTTTTGTTTGCAGGGGGTTGAATATGGCTGCGCCGTTTGCGAAAAAGCTGTATGCGTCGAAATCGTGGCAGCAATGCCGCGACGCTTACAAAGCATATGGCCTGTTTTCTGTTCTGTTGATAATTGCATAGATGCAATCTATCTTGGAACGGAAAAGAAAAGGACTGATCCCGTTGTCATTAAACTTTTTGAATACAGCCCGCAAGCAATCGAAGCAGACCCGAAGTTGAAGGGCAAGATCGACCCGGCAAAGGCGAAGGACTTTGCTGAAAAACTTGTCGCACGGCTTCAGGCGGGAAAATGGAAACCGCATAAACCCCGGCATATTCGCCGATGGTGCAAGGCTTGCAACAAGAAGGGCGGCAAATGGCGCGAAATCGACTGCGCAAGTATTGAAGATCACATCGTTCATTGGATGCTGATTCTTGCTTGCAAGCGGGCCTTTACGCGGGGCATGTACGCCCATACTTGCGGCAGCGTGGAAGGCCGGGGAACGAAGCACATTCGCAAATACTGTGAACGCTGGGCAAAGCATGATCGGAAATCGACCTATTTTGTCAAGCTGGATATAGAACACTTCTTTCCTTCGATAGATCATGAACTGCTGTTCAATGCCTTGCAGCGGGTGATCAAAGACAAGCGTATTCTTGCCATTTTCCATGCGATCATTGAAAGCTGCGCGTCGGATCCGGAAGGCAGGAAGGGCATTGCTGTCGGCTATTATACGTCGCCTTGGTTCGCAAATTTACTTTTGCAGCCCCTTGACTATTTTATCACGCAGCAGCTTTTCAAAACCCGGCGCGGCAAGCGGATCAACTTTGTTCGGCATTTTGCCCGGTATATGGACGATATGATTTTGTTCGGCAGCAGCAAGCGCGATCTTGAAAAGGCCGTGCGCGCCATTGCCGAAGAACTTCAAAGCAAATACGGCCTGAAGATCAAAATGGCATGGGAAATCAAGGCTGTCGCTGAATTCATTGTTACCGAAGACGGCAAAAGAAAGCTGAAACCGGGCACGGCCTTCATTGACCTGTGCGGCTATAAATACAGCCGCGACGTGACCGTTTTGCGCGACGGTATCTTTTTGTCAACGGCGCGAACCGCAAAGAAGATATACCGCCGCAAGCGCAACTTCGGCGAAGTCAGGCTTCACGACGCGCAAAGCATCAACAGCAAAATCGGCTGGGCGAAGCACGCGCAAAGCCGAAACTTCACCGATAAATATATAACACCCTACGTCAATATGAACGAAATGAAGGAGGTAATCAGCAATGCGGCAAAATGTGGAATTTGCAAGCAGACCTGAAGAAGTTACGTTTGACAACATGGGCGAAGTCTGTCAGATCACGCTTGCGGACAACATCAAGCCCGCCCCTGCGTCTGAAGACGGCGAAGAACGCTTCACCGCCGACCTGTACACCGTCACCGTCACGAAAACCCCCGACCTTGAACAGCGCGTTCGCGGCAATCTTCGCGCCTTCCTGAACGATGCGAAAATCGCCGACGCCATTCTGACCGCGCATGAAGTCAGGGAAAAGCGCGACGCGCTGCTTCGGGCATCCGACGCGCACCTTGCCCTTGACCGCTTCGGCATAACCCTTCCCGACAAGATCACGGCGACGTCAATGCTGACCGCGCTGACGGGCCTTGTGGACGGCCTGAAAAAGCTGATCAATGGAGATTGGGCAAAGTATCGGCAAGCCCTGCGCGATCTGCCGAAGCAGCCCGGTTTTCCCCATAATGTGACCTGGCCCACGCCGCCCGACGATGAATAACCCTTATAAAATCCACATAGACCCCGGTGAAAGAACGTGCGCGATCACGTTCTTTTTTGATGATGGCGAACCCGTGACCCTGCCGACACGATACTATGACGGCATTGAAGAAGACGTGCGCCGCAATTTCTACGCATGGCGCGCCCACGCCTTCGCCTATTCACGGGAACGGGCAAAGGTGGATCAGGCCCTTGATGCGCTGCTTGCCGTACCGATTGAAAGAAGGTGAACTGATGCGAAAATTGACCATATACAAGCGTTTGTTCTATCAAGCCGACTGCTACACGCGCGGCACGAAGCAGCAGAACAGCGGCGTTCAGGTGCATTCTACGGGCGCGAATAACGCCTATTTGCACCGCTATGTCGGCCCGGACGACGGCAGGATCGGGCCGAACAAATACAATAATACGCACAACCGCCCCGGCCTGACCGTCTGTGCGTCGGCCTATATCGGCAAAACGGCAGACGGAACCGTCGCTGTTTATCAGGCTTTGCCGTGGGATAATCGCTGTTGGCTATCGGGCAGCAGCACGAAGGGCAACGCAAACAAGCTGGGGTATGCAGGCTTTGAGATATGCGAAGACGGCCTGACCGACGCCGCATATTTTCAAGCTGCAGTCATGGGCGCTGCCGTCAATCTGACGGCCTACCTTTGCACCCTGTTCGGCGTTGGCGTGGACAAAGTGCGCGATCACAGCGAACTTCACAGCATGGGCATTGCCAGCAATCACGGCGATATAACGAAATGGCTGAAGAAATTCGGCCTGAACATGAACGACTTCCGCGACGAAGTAGAAGCCGCCATGCAGGAAGGCATCGAAGTGACATATGTTGATTGCGACGCGCCTGGACAGCCCGCCGAAGCCCTTTACTTTGCCGAAGTCACAAGCACGGGTTCATACCTGAATTTGCGCAGATCGAAAAGCAAGTCGTCTGACAGCCTGAAAAAGCTGTACAAGGGAACGATCGTCGAAGTGCTGAACGATAATGATGCTGTTTGGTGGGCGATCCGCTGCGACGGCGTGACGGGCCATGCAATGCACATTGGTGACAAGGGCGAAACCTGGCTGACGCCTGTGAACCTTGCTGAAGAACCTGAAGCGGATCAGGCCCCGACCTTCACCATCACGATTGACGGCCTTGACTGGGCGACGGCGGCTTATCTGTTAGAAACCTATCCCGGCGCGACTGCCATTGAAACGAACGGTTAAAGAAAGGAATGACGAACGATGAGAGAAAAAATTCTTCAGACCATTGCAGCGGCGGCGGGTGCTGTCGCGTCCTTCTTCTGCGGGCTGCCCCCGATCCTGTGGGTGCTGCTTGCCGTTATGACCCTTGACTATATCACGGGCCTGATCTGCGGCGCTATGGGCAGAAGCCCGAAAACCGAACACGGAGGCCTATCCAGCGGCACGGCCTTTGCGGGCCTGATGAAAAAGCTGCTGATCATTGCCGTCGTTGCGCTGGGTTATCTGCTTGACCATGCTGTGACCCTTGGGGCGGGCGTACAGTTCGCCGCCGTATCGGGTGCAACCTGTTTATGGTTCATTGCTTCGGAGGGCGTCAGCGTGCTTGAAAACGCCGCTATGATGGGCGTGCCGATCCCGAAGATACTGACGCAGGCCCTTGAAGTCATGAAGGGCGACAATGGCAAAAGCAAAGAAAAGGCCGTCGAGCTACAAGACGGCGAAGACGATTTTTAACAGAAAATCGTATCTGATACGAATTTGAACATGAAAACAGCAGGGCAATTTCCCGCCCTGCTGTTTTTCTGTCTTATAGCTGCCCTTCGTCAATCACCGTTTCAACTGTTTTCCGGGCATAGAATGCGATCTTGTAAACCGTTTTTCCGAAGTCATCTGACACGACCACGCCCGCAACCTTGTCGCCCCGTTCGATAAAATCCCGGCACATATCCTGAAGCCGCCCACGATACATATAGCCGACCTTTTCCGCGCCGTGGTAAATTTCCACCGCGCCCGGGTCATAACGGTTTTCAGGTTCGGGCCTGAAGGTCAATGCGTCGCCCGGCTGAAGGGCGTGATCTGCATACCTGTCACGGGTGGCAACTTCCACATCGTCATAGTGATACTTGATAAAATAACCGCGCTTTGCTGGAAAGCCCTTCGGCTGCTGGGGAATATCCGGCGTATAGCTGGAAACCGTCTGAAACGTCATGCGGGGCTGCGCTGCCTGTGCGGAAACGGGCGGCGTTTGCGTCGTGCGGGTCGGCTGCTGTTTCGGCTTCTTGATCAGCAGCTTATAAGCCCCGAAACCGCACGCAACAGCAAGCACAAGCGAAATAACACCTTCGCCGACGCTGCCTTTCCCGAAGAAATCCACCATCACCGCAAGGAACATGACCCCGAGCATAGCAAGCACAATCCCGCCGATTTTTCCGTTCTTTCCTGCCTTTTTCTTCATCCCGTTTTGCCCCTTTCTGCGTGTTCTGATCTTTAACACAATTATGCAGAAAATACATGCTATTGTCAAGAAAAATTCTTGCTATTAGCACAAAAGAAAGGGGCACAAAATGAAGATTTACGACTACAAAGGGAAGAAGAATGTTTGCGGCGATCGGGTGCATGAAGCCCGCTGCCGTATGCGCTTGACACAATCTGACCTTGCCGCCCGATTGCAATGCGAAGGCGTGACGATGGAACGCGACTGCGTCAGCCGCATTGAAATCGGCACGCGCTTCGTCGCCGATTATGAATTGATGATCCTTGCAAAAATCCTAAATGTTACCGTTGAATGGTTACTGACAGAAGAAGATCAAATTTCCCCTGAAAAACGCTTGACAAACTACGCTTAAAAGCGTATAATATAGTCACCAGGCAGGGGAACCGAGTACACCGAAAGGAGGATCACGCACCACCTGAAGAAAGGGGGTGAAGCTGTGAAGGAAGTAATCAATGCAAGCGATCAAGAGCAAATCAAAAAGCTGCTTGAATCCCTGCAAGCCTTATTGGAAAGCGACTCTGTCGAAAAGATCACGCTGACCATTAAGCCGAAGAAACCCAAACAGCCCTAACAACTGGCGGCGGGAAATTCCCCGCCCGCCGCCTTCATTATAACCGAACATCCTTGCGAAGTCAAGCGTTCAGAAATGGGGGCAAATATGGAAATTACCATGAAGGCAACCTTCAGGGCTGACAAGCTGAAGGAAATCAGAAAAAAGCGCGGCATGACACAAGCTGAACTTGCACAAAAATCGGGCCTGAATCCCCGAACCCTGCAAGACTATGAGCAGGGCAGCAAAGACCTAAACAATGCGCGCCTTGAAACGATCCTGCGCTTGTGCGTCGCCTTGAACTGCAAAATGATCGACATTGTCAATTCGCCCGATATGATCGAATTGGTTCATCAATACGGCGAATGAAGGGGCGGCAAAACCGCCCCTTTGTCTATCACTCTAAAGCAAGGAAGTGTTCTTCATGGGTCATTGCTTCAGCCATTTATCAAAGACCGACCGCTTCAAGATCGAAGCTCTGCTTGCGGCGAAGCACACGCCGCGTGAAATTGCCGATCAGTTAAAAGTACACGTCAGTACCATTTATCGGGAAAAGAAGCGCGCCCGCACGGTATTCATGAACAGCGACTTGACCTATGAAGAGCGCTATAATCCTGATTTAGCTGAAGCGCGCTATCGGGAAAACCTGACCGCAAAAGGCGGCGGGTTGAAGATCGGCAATGATCGGGCCTTTGCAGAATTTATAGAGCATAAGATCATTGACGATCATCTTTCCCCGGCCGCTGCCCTTGCTTCGATCCAGCTTGAAGGAAAGACCTTCGAGACGTCGATCTGCCGTGTCACCTTATACAGCTATATCGAAAAGGGCGTCTTCCTGAACCTGACCGTCAAGCATTTGCCGATCAAGCCCCACAAGAAACGGAAATACAAGCGGGTCGTTATCAAGCGCCCGCCGAAGGGCGACAGCATCGAAAAGCGACCCGAAGAAGTGGACACCCGGCAAACCTTCGGGCATTGGGAAATGGACACCGTATATTCAGGAAAGAAGACTGCGCCCGATACGCTGCTTGTGCTGACTGAACGCCTTACCCGCGAAGAACTAATCGAGAAAATGCCCGACCGCACACAAGAAAGCACCGTCGAAGCCTTCAACCGCATTCGTGCCCGTTTCAAGGGCTGCTTCTCTCTTGTTTTCAAGACCGTGACAGTTGACAACGGCGTCGAGTTCTTGGACGTGGAAGGGCTGGAAAGACCGGGGCAGGAAGATGCGACGAAGCTGTTCTTCTGTCACCCTTATTGCAGCAGCGAACGGGGATCGAATGAGAATCAGAACCGCATGATCCGTCGCCACCATCCGAAGGGCACAAGTTTTGCAGACGTAACGCCCGAAGAAATTGCCGACCTTGAAGCATGGATCAACAACTATCCCCGGCAGCTTTTAGGCTGGAAAACGTCTGAAATGCTGTTTCAAGAATACCTTGCCGGGATCATGTAAAGTTATTTGTTAAATTTTCGCATTTTCTCTTGACATTTCCGTAAAAGGCGATGGAAATGATTTTCGGCCGCATTAAATAAGATAAAATATTTCTCCGTTTTTTCTTCGCCGCATATTGACATTCCCGCCGGTTCATGCTATCCTTACCTTCGAAAATCCGATCAAATCAGTCGGAATTCAAAAGGAGGGATTTTTTGAAGCTGTCCACCAAGGGAAAGTATGGCCTGTACGCCATGGTGTACCTGGCGCAGCACGCGGGGGAGGGCCCCCAATCCCTGAAAGCCATCGCCGAATTGGGCATGCCCGATCCCTACCTGGAGCAGCTGCTTGGCGCGCTGCGGCGGGCGGAGCTGGTGAAAACCGTGCGGGGAGCCCAGGGCGGCTATCAGCTCAGCCGCAGGCCGGAGGAAATCACCATGCGGGATATCATCGAGGCCATGGAGGGCCCCCTGAGCTTTTCCGACTGTGTGACCGAGCCGGAGCACAATTGCCCCCGGGACAAGCAATGCCCCGCCAAGGGCGTGTGGGAATACCTGACGGATCAAGTCAACGGCCTGATGGAGGGCATCACCCTCCGGGATATGGTCAACCAAAACATCAAAGGAGACGCATAAACCATGGATCGCATTTATATGGATAACGCCGCCACTACCGCCATCGCCCCCGAGGCGCTGGCCGCCATGCTGCCCTGCTTCGGCCAGGTGTACGGCAACGCTTCCAGCATTCATTCCACCGGCCGGGACGCCCGGAAATTGGTGGAGGAGGCCCGCCGCAAGGTGGCCGACGCCCTGGGCGCCAAGCCCGGCGAGATTTATTTCACCTCCGGTGGCTCGGAAAGCGACAACTGGGCCATCAAGGGCGCGGCGTTCGGCAATCGGCGCAAGGGCAACCACATCATCACCAGCAAGATCGAGCATCACGCCGTGCTGCACACCTGCGAATGGCTGGAAAAGCAGGGCTTTGAGGTCACCTATCTGCCGGTGGATGAATATGGCCTGGTGAACCCCAAGGACGTGGAAGCGGCCATCACCGATCACACCATCCTGATTTCCATCATGGCGGCCAATAACGAGATTGGCACCATCGAGCCCATCGCCGAAATCGGCAAAATCGCGAAAGCCCACAAGATCATTTTCCACTGCGACGCGGTGCAGGCCGTGGGCGCCATCCCGGTGAATGTGGACGCGTGGAACGTGGATATGCTGTCCCTGTCCGGGCACAAATTCCACGGCCCCAAGGGCGTGGGCGCCCTCTATATCCGCACCGGCACCAAGGTGGATCAGTTCCTCCACGGCGGCGCCCAGGAGCGGGGAAAGCGGGCCACCACAGAAAACGTGCCCGGCATCGTGGGCCTGGCGACGGCGCTGGAAAAGGCCGTGAACAATCTGGAGGAGAACGGCACCCGGCTGACTTACCTGCGGGACAAGCTGATCAACGGCATCCTGAATACGATCCCCTACACCCGGCTGAACGGCCACGCCCTGCAGCGCCTGCCCGGCAACGTGAATGTGTCGATCCTGTATATTGAGGGCGAGGCCCTGCTGCTGCGGCTGGATCTGGCCGGGGTGGCGGCGTCCTCCGGCTCTGCCTGCACCAGCGGCAGCCTGGATCCCTCCCACGTGCTGCTGGCCATCGGCCTGCCTCATGAGGTGGCCCACGGCAGCCTGCGCCTGTCCCTGACCGATACCAACACCGAGGAAGAGGTGGACGAGGTGCTTCGGGTGCTTCCGCAGATCGTGACCACCCTGCGCTCCATGTCGCCCATGTACGATGATTTCCTGCAGGGCAAGCACCTGACCGCCAAATAAACTTGAACCGAAATTGTAAATTACAGCTTGATCGTTGAATCAATAGGGAGGAAAAATCACCATGTATAGCGAAAAAGTAATGGATCATTTCTCCAACCCCCGCAATGTGGGCGAAATTCCCGACGCCAACGGCGTGGGCACCGTGGGCAACGCCAAGTGCGGCGACATCATGCGCATGTATCTGAAGGTGGAAAACGGCATCATCGAGGATGTGAAATTCAAAACCTTCGGCTGCGGCGCCGCCATCGCCACCTCCTCCATGGCCACGGAAATGGTGAAGGGCAAATCGCTCAAGGAAGCCCTGGCCCTGACCAACAAGGCCGTGGCGGAAGCGCTGGACGGGCTGCCCCCCGTGAAAATGCACTGCTCGCTGCTGGCGGAGGAGGCCATCCACGCGGCGGTGGAAGATTATTTGAAAAACCATCCGGAGGAAGCCATTTGACGCGCCTTCCTCGGCTTCGGGTGGGTAAGGAGCCGGAATGCCGGAAGTACATGGCAATATCACGGGCATCCGGGACAGCCAGCTGAAGGAGCTGGAGGCCCTTTACGATTGCCCCTTTGAAACAGATGAATTCGCGCCGCGCGAACTCCTGACGGAGCTTGCGCGGCATTCGTGCGCTTTGAACCGGGAAATCGCGGTGTATGTAAGCCGGGATGGCGACGTGCTGGATGTGACTGTGGGGGTGGGCGACAGCGTGCCCCTGCAGGACGTGCGCCTGCGCCGGAACAGCAAGCGCCTGTCCTTCGTGCGGTGCATCCACACCCATCCCAACGGGTCGGCCCGGCTGTCCGACGTCGATCTGGCGGCCCTGCGCTCCCTGATGCTGGACAGCATGTGCGCCGTGGGCATCGACGAAAGAGGCTGCATCACCGGGGTCAGCGCCTCCTTCCTGACGGAAAAGGAAAAGGGCGTGCCTGGGGTGGCAGTGACCGACGTGTACCCCCTGAAAAAGCTGCCTCAACGGGCGTGGATGGAGGAGATCCGTCTGTCCGAGCAGCGGGTGATGCAGGGCGAGGACGCCGATTTGACCGACAGCCCCGAGCGGGCCGTGCTGGTGGGCATCGATTCGGAAAAGAGCCTGGAGGAGCTATCCGCCCTGGCGGAAAGCGCCGGTGCCCTGGTGGTGGGCCGGTTTTTCCAGAAGCGGCCCAAGCCCGATACCGCCACCTTTGTGGGCAGCGGCAAGGCCTATGAGCTGCAGCTGGACGCCCAGGCCTTGGAGGCCGATTTGGTCATTTTCGACGACGAGCTGACCGGGGCCCAGACCAAGAACCTGGAGGATATCATCGGCGTCAAGGTGATCGACCGCACCACCCTGATCCTGGATATCTTCGCCCAACGGGCCCAATCCGGCGAGGGCAAATTGCAGGTGCAATTGGCCCAATTGAAGTATCGCTCCAGCCGTCTGATGGGCCAGGGGCTGATATTGAGCCGGCTGGGCGGCGGCATCGGCACGAGAGGCCCCGGCGAAACCAAGCTGGAAATCGACCGCCGCCGTATCCGGGAGCAGATCACCAACCTGAAGCGGGAATTGGACACCCTGCAGCGCCAGCGGCAGCTGCGGCGCAAGAGCCGGGAAAGGAACCGGATCCCCATCGTATCGTTGGTGGGATATACCAACACTGGAAAATCCACCCTGCTCAATCGGATCACCGATGCGGGGGTGTACGCCGAAAACAAATTGTTCGCCACCCTGGATGCCGTATCCCGCCGGGTGGAATTGCCGGACGGCGGGGAATTCTTGCTGGTGGACACGGTGGGCTTTATCAGCAAATTGCCCCACGATCTGGTGGAAGCCTTCAAATCCACGCTGGAGGAAGCCGCCCTGTCGGACCTGCTGGTGATCGTATCGGACGCCTCGTCCCCCGATCTTTTGTTCCAGCACAAGGTGGTGGAGGAGGTATTGGCACAGATCGGGGCCGATACCCAGCCCCGGATCGACATTTTGAATAAATGCGACCTGACCGCGCCCGACGAAAACGCCATGCCGCTTTTGCCCGGGGCGATGCGGGTATCCGCCCAAAGGGGGGAGGGCATTCCGGAATTGTTGGCCGCCGTCGCCGGGGAGCTGCGCGCCGCCGAAACCCAAATGACCCTGCTGGTGCCCTTCGCCCAATACGGGGTGATGGGGGAACTGCGGCAAAAGGGCCGGGTGCTGACGGAGCAGTATGAGGATGCCGGCACCCGGGTGACCGTGATGCTTCCCCAGGACGCGGCGGGCCAAATCGCCGCCCGGTACGGCCATATGATCGTGGAGGAATGAATGGTATCGAAGCTGCTTGCGCTGATGATGATGCTTCTGACGCTGAGCCAGGGGGCCGTGGAGGCGTATGAAAACGAAATGAGCCTGGGGGGCAATTTGTTCCTGGTCAACCGGGATTACGCCCTGGCCTCCACGTACGCGCCGGATGACCTGGTGAAGCCCAAGGTCAAAGGCGTCAGCGACGGCACCATGATGCGGGCGGAGGCCGCCCGGGCGCTGGAGGAAATGTTTCAGGCGGCGCTGGACGAGGGCAATCATCAGCTTTACGCCATTTCCGGCTACCGCAGCTATAACAAGCAGAACGTGATCCACACCCGCAAAGTGCGCCAGGTGGGCAAAGCCGCCGCCCTGCGCGTATCCGCCCCGCCGGGCTGCAGCGAGCATCAATTGGGCCTGGCCATGGATCTGGGCTGCAAAACAAGCATGCACCTGACGGAAAGCTTCGGCCAGACGCCGGAGGGCATCTGGGTGGCGGAAAACTGCCATCGGTTCGGCTTCATCATCCGCTATAAGGCGGAGTGGGAGGAAATCACCGGCTACGCCTACGAGCCCTGGCACATCCGCTATGTGGGGGCGGAGCATGCCGCCCGCATCCACGAATTGGATATCCCGTTTGAGTATTACGTCGCTTCTCTGCGTGAAATCCAGTATGCCCGCCTGACGGGCGAAAAGGAGTGATTCCCATCAAACGTATCGTGTTTTTCTTGGCGTTTGCGCTGCTGCTGGCCGCGCCGGGCGCCCAGGCGTCCGCTCAGCCGGAATGGGAATACCCCCTGGCCCCGGAAATCATCCTGGATCGATCCCAGTACATCACGCTGACCAATCGGAACGTTCTGCTGGAAAGCAGTTACGTGCCCGTCGACCTGGTGAATACCACCGCCAGGTGGGCCACGGGTACCAGCAAGATGCAATTGCGCCGGGCCGCCAACGATGCGCTGAACGCCATGTTCGCCGCCGCGGAGGAGGCGGGATACAAATTATACCTGAAAAGCGCCTATCGGGCTTACAGCACCCAGTCGTACATGTCTAAAGCCCGCCTGGAAAAATTAGGGCGGGACGATAACATGGTGTCCTACCCCGGGGCCAGCGACCATCAAACCGGCCTGGGTGTGGACATCCTGAATTACGATTGGACGCTGAAGGCAGGCATGAACAAGGATTTCGCCCTCACCGCCGAGGCCCAGTGGATGGAGGCCCACTGCCAGGAATACGGCTTCATCCTGCGGTATATGGCCGATAAGGAAGAGGTGACCATGATCAAATTCGAGCCCTGGCACTTCCGCTACGTGGGGAAGGAAGCGGCGGCTTACATCATGGAAAACCACCTGTCCTTGGAGGATTTCACCGTGGAATGGCAGGCGTACCTGGCCGATTTTGAGGCCAAGGGCGGCGATCTGGAGGAACTGGTGCGCCTGCGCGCCCGGCTGAACGACCCCATCGTGGTGGATTACGCCGACGACGGGGAAGAGGAGCTTTCGATTTTTTATTGATGGACCGAGGGGACAACGCCCGGGAATGAGGAAATTGGCATGAAGAAGGGATTGTGCGCGGCCATACTGGCCGTGATGCTGTGTTCGCTGCTGGCGCCGGCCTTTGCCGAGACGGACGCTTTTGACGCCGACGACAGCATCCTGCGCCTGGTGAACAAGCAGCATAAGATCACCGCCAAATACAAGCCGGAATTGGTGAAGCCCAACGTGCCCACCAACCGCAAGGATCAGGCGGAGTATATTTACATGCGGCCCGAGGCGGCCGAGGCGCTGGAAAAAATGTTCGCCGCCGCCAAGAAAAAGGGGTACAATCTGCTGGCGGTGTCGGGTTACCGGTCTTATCAGACGCAAAAGGCCAATTACGAGCGGAAGGTGAAGGAAACCGGACCCAGCCAGTCCACCGTGGCCCCGCCGGGGGCCAGCGAGCATCAGCTGGGATTGGCCATGGACCTGGTGTGCGAAAGCTACCGCAATCTGTACACGAAGTACCTGCTGGAAACCGAGGAATTCCAGTGGCTGTACAAGAATTGCTATAAATACGGGTTCGTGGTGCGGTATCAGACCGGGTGGTACAGGATCACCGGCTTTTCCGTGGAGGCGTGGCACTTCCGTTATTTGGGCGTGGCCCATGCGGCCGCGCTGACCTGGCTGAACGTTCCTTACGAAACCTATGTGGAAAAGGCCAGGGAGCTGCCCGATTACGTGATCACCGACGGCAACGCTTACCTGCTCTACGGCCTGATGAACAGCGGCTTGAATTTGGTCGACGACGGGAAAGCCTTCAACGAAATGCTGGAAATGCCCGCCAAAACCAAAAAGCAGCGGCAGGCCAGCATCAAAGCCATGACGAAAAAGCTGCTGCCGGAGGGGGTTACGCTGAAGTACGCCCTCAGCGGCAAGGTCAAGGTGAAGTGATATGCTGTCCCTGCGGGATAAACTGAAAGCCACCGCCTCCTCCGCCAAGCCCAAGCAGGCAAAGCAGGCGGCGGTGGATTGCATGCTGCGGGAAACGGTGACGCCCCTTGATCAGTTCGCCCTGCCCCGGGAATTGCCGGGAGAAACGCTGACGCTGATGCATGGGGCGGAATTCCCCACCTGCCGGCGGGAGGATATCTGCTTCCTGGATACCGAAACCACGGGCCTGTCCCACGGGGCGGGCACGGTGGCCTTCCTGGTGGGGGTGGGGTATTTTACGGCGGATGGGTTCGTCGTGCGGCAATACCTGATGCGGGATTACGACGAGGAAATCTTCCTGCTGGACAAAGTGGCGGCCCACATGGCGCAAAGCAAGCTGCTGTGCACCTTCAACGGCGCCACCTTCGACCTGCCCCTGCTGGAAACCCGCTTCACCATGCAGCGGATGCGGGATCGGTATGAAAAAAAGCCCCACGTCGACCTGCTGCCCATCGCCCGCAGGGTGTGGAAGCTGCGACTGAAAAAATGCAACCTGACCAGCCTGGAGGAAGCGGTGCTGGGCATGACCCGGGTGGATGATCTGCCGGGGGCGCTGGTGCCGGAAAGATACTTTTCCTTTTTGCAGACCCGGGATTTTTCCCTGCTGACGGATATCCTGGATCACAACGCCCAGGACATTGTGTCCCTGGCCCACATCCTGGATCGGCTGATGCGGCTGTACGACGCCCCGCTGCTGGCCGCCGCGCCGGAGGATGTATTCAGCTTGGGCAGGGTGTATGAAAAGCGGGGCAGGCAGGAAGGGGCCCGCATGTGCTACCGGGCGGCGGATCAGGGCAGCGTATCCCTGCTGGCCCGGGGCCGCATGGCCGATAGCTACCGCCGGGCGGGGGATTGGCAGACAGCGTCCCAGGTGTATGGAAAAATGATCGCCGATCGCCAGGGGGGCATCGGCCCGCTGATCGCCATGGCGAAGATCAGCGAGCATAAAGCGAAGGACATCCCCGCGGCCATCGAATACACCCGCCGGGCCATCGTGCTGGCGGCGGACAGGCCGGGCAGCGATATGCCCGCGCTGCAAAAACGTTATCAACGCCTGCTTTTGAAGGCAAGGAAGGAATGAAAGCTATGGGAATCATGGATGGCTTCAAGGCCCGGAAAGCGCTGATGGCCCATCAAAAGGGCGACGAGGCCCACGCGATGGAGGAATATGAAAAGCTGTATCAAAGCGGGTATCTGTCCGCCGCGTATTTGCTGCCCTATTCCGTGCTGCTGCTGCGCAAGGGCGGGGAAGAAAACTACCTGAAGGTGAAGGAGATCCTGAAAAAGGCGGAAAAAGCCCCCGATCTGGACGCCGAGCGCCGCAAGCAGCTGCTGATGAATTACGCGGTGGCGCAGTACAAGCTGGGCGAAATGGAAAAGGCCCTGCAGCTGCTGGAGCGGGTACATCAAAAGGGCCCCTCCGGATTGATTTACGGATCGCTGGGTTTTCTGTATATCCAGGCGGGCGACGCCGAAAAGGCCCTGGCCTATAACCAGGAGGCCCTGGAATATGACGACGAGGATCCCGTGGTGCTGGATAACCTGGGGCAGACCTATTACCGCCTGCTGAACGACAAGGAAACCGCCAAGGGCTATTTTGAAAAGGCCCTGGAATATAAAGACAACCAAATCGACACCTTGTATTTCCTTTCCCGCTACGATTTGGAAGCGGGGGATCGGCAGGCCGCCGCGGGAAAGCTGGAAAAGGCGGCGGAGGGCCGGTTCTCGCCCCTCAATTACGTGACGAAGGATCAGATCCTGCAGGAATTGGCACAGTTGAAAAAATCATAACCCCTTGGAATAAATCAGGAAGAAACGGGCGATACTCATTCCGATGAAGGAGGGATGCAGTATGGCCCGTTTTTTCCGTATGTTGATATGCGCGGCGCTGGCGCTGGCATTGACCGCCGCCCCGGCGCTGGCCCAGCCCCTGGAGGAGGGCCCGCCCATGACGCTGACCGCCCCCAGCGCCATCCTGATGGAGGCGGATACCGGCACGGTGATTTTTGAAAAGAACGCCGAGGAAAGGCGGTCCGTGGCGTCGGTGACCAAGCTGATGACGCTGCTGATCCTGTTTGAACAGATCGACGGGGGCAATATGACGCTGGAGGACCAGGTGACCGCTTCCCCCAACGCGGCGAGGCAGACGGGCTCCCGGGCGCTGATCGACGCCCACGCCACCTATCCGCTCAAGGATTTGCTCAAGGCCACCATCATCGCCAGCGGCAACGACAGCGCCGTGGCCCTGGCGGAATACGCCGCCGGGACGGAGGAGAGCTTCGTGCAGCGGATGAACGAACGGGCGGCGGAAATGAACCTGAGCAACACCCACTACGTCAACTGCACCGGCCTGCCCGCCGAGGGGCAGTATACCTGCGCCCGGGATGTGGCGGCCATTTCCCGGGAAATCGTGACCAACCACCCGGGGTATTTGCAGTATTCCGCCACCTGGCTGGATTCCCTGCGGCATCCCTCCGGCCGGGTGACTGATCTGACCAACACCAACCGGCTGGTACGGTTTTACGCCGATTGCGACGGGCTGAAAACAGGCTCCACCAACGAGGCGAAGTACTGCCTGAGCGCCACCGCCCAGCGGGGCGGCATGCGGCTGATCGCCGTGGTGCTGGGGGTACCCAACAGTCAAACCCGTTTTGACGAGACCCGGGCCATGATGGATTACGGCTTCGCCACCTATCAGCGCACCACGGTGGCCAATCCGGGGGATCTGATCGGCGTATCCCTGCCTGTGCGCATGGGGGCCCGGGACACAGTGGACGTTGCCCTGGGCGGCGGGCTGTCGATGCTGCTCAGGTCCGGGCAAAAGAACCAATTGAGCTTTGAAGCCGACCTGCCGGACAGCGTGACCGCCCCCATCGAAGCGGGGCAGCAGATCGGCGTCGTTCGGCTGCTGCTGAACGACCAGGTGGTTTCATCGCTGCCGGCGGTGGCCGCCCAGGCGGTGCGCCTGCCCGGCATGCTGGAGGGCATCACCCGCCTGATGGAAAACTGGCGAATGGAATAATAATACATGGAAAAACCGCCGCCCGGCAATGGACGGCGGTAAATTGGTTTACCGATATTTTGCTTACTCTACAGAGAAAGCGAACTGAATCTGGGTCGCGCCGGCAACCACGTCGGCGGGGGCCAGCAGGTTGATGATGGCTTCTTCGATGCTCAGGGTGGGGAAGGAGCCGGTGGCACCGCTTTCGGTGATGAAGGTCAGCGTCAGGCGATGATCGTTTTCTTCGCTGGCGGGCTTATCCATGGTCAGCACCACGTGGGCGCCGGCAGCCAGGGGATACACGGCCAGGTTGGGGCCCTTTTCGCCGGTCAGGTTATCGGCCAGGTAGATTTCGGTCACGGTTTCACCGGTCTTGTTGACCAGGGTGAAACGGCCCTTGGTGATGGTGGCGGCCTTGGCGGCGGCGATGACGCCCTTCACATAATTCAGGGTGTCAACCAGGGTGGCGCCGGAAACGGTATCCACGAAAGCAGCGGCTTCCTGGCCTTCCACGGCGGCTTCCAGTTCCGCGATGGTCTTGCCGGCCACATACGCTTCGATGGCTTCATAGCTCAGCAGCAGGGGCTGGGTGGAGCCGCCGTGATCGGCCATGCCGGCGCTGTAGAAGTTGGTGTTCACTTTCTTGGAGCCCAGCACCTTGCCATCTTCATTGCCCACGATATTGCCGCCGAAGGCAGCATCGCTGTTGGGCACGCCAACGGCGCCGGTGGTGCTGTCCATGACCTGGAATTCGTCGATGTAGGCGGCGATGATGGTGTCGCCATGCACGGCGGCGGTGATCACGGCGAAGCACTGGGCGCCGTGAGCGGCGTAGTCAACCTGGCCCAGAGTGATGGGAGCGGGGGCGGCTTCTTCCGCGAAAGCGGTGACGCCCAGCAGCATCATGGCGGCCAAAACGAGCGCGAGGATCTTTTTCATAAGGGTTACCCTCCTTCAACATTTATGCGTTTTTCTGAAATCATCCGAACGCATGTTTACAGTCATTATACCGGGGCAGGCCAGGTTTGTAAATCCAAAACCATGTCATCAATGTGTCAAAATAGGTTAACTAACCAAAAAATTGAGGAATGCGCCGCGGCAGGAAAAAAACGGAAAACGTCGAAGGTATATAGGATCAACACAGGGGAGGAATACGATGCAATATACCATCGACGCTTTTGATCCCGCCCGCTGCGCCAAGGATGAATCCCTTTTTGCCCTGGGCAACGGCTTCATCGGCTGGCGGGGGAATTACGAGGAGGGCTATGCCGGCGATATCGGGGTGGAGGGCTGCTACGTCAACGGCTTCCACGAAACCGGGGATATCCATTATGGCGAGATCGCCTATGGCTACGCCAAGGAAAGCCAAACCATGCTGAATGTGACCTCCTCTCAGCGCGTTTTGCTGGAAGTGGACGGCGTTTGCCTGCATCCGGACGGGGCGTATACCGCATCTTTTCGCCGCACCCTCGATCTGGATCAAGGCATCCTGTTCAGGCAAACGGCGTATCGGCTGCCCGGGGGCACCGTGACGGTGGATACGGAGCGGTTCGTCAGCCAGGCCCAGGCACACCTGGCCGCCATCCGCGTGCGCGTCAGCGCCGATTTTCCCTGCACATTGGCCTTAACGCCCCTGCTGGACGGCCGGGTGAGCAACCTGGCGGGGAAGGACGATCCCCGGGTGGGCGGCGGCGTGCACGGGCAGGTGCTGGGGGCGCCCCGGCGGGGGAAGGATGGCACGGCGATCGGCCTGGCGCAGCACACGAAGCGCAGCGGCCTGGCCGTGGCCTGTGCTATGGCGGCGAGGATCGACCAGCCGGCGGCAGTCACCGACGCCGTGGATCGATTCCAGGCGGGCCGTCGGTACGAGGTCCGTTTGACGCCGGGCATGATCGTAACAGTGGATAAGATCGTCTCTTACGTGACAGGCGAAAAAAGCCGGGAGCGGAAATGCCTGGAAGAAGCGCTGCAATGGGCGGGCCGGGCGGATTACGAGGCCCTGCGCCGGGAGCAGATCGAATACATGGCCGCCTTCTGGCACGACAGCGGTATCACCATCGATGGGGATGAACGGCTGTATCAGGGCCTGCGGTTCAATATGTTCCAGCTGCTGCAAAGCGTGGGCCGGGACGGGAAAACCAATATTGCCGCCAAGGGCCTGACCGGCGAAGGCTACGAGGGCCACTATTTCTGGGATACGGAAACCTATATTTTTCCCATGTTCCTGCACGTGAAGCCCGAAATTGCCAAGGCGCTTCTGACCTTCCGCTATCACATGCTGCCCCTGGCCCGGGCGCGGGCCCGGGAGATGGGCCATCCCATCGGCGCGCTGTTCCCCTGGCGCACCATCAACGGCCACGAGGCCAGCGCCTATTACCCCGCCGGCACCGCCCAGGTGCACATCAACGCCGATATCGCCCTGGCGGTCAACCGCTATTGGCAAAGCACGGAGGACGACGCTTTCCTGTACGATATGGGGGCGGAGATCCTGTGCGAAACGGCCCGGCTGTATTACGATCTGGGGTTTTTCGATGAACGGCGGGGCGGCGCGTTCTGCATTCACGAGGTCACCGGCCCCGATGAATACAGCGCCCTGGTCAACAACAACGCCTACACCAATTTCATGGCGGCGGAAAACCTGCGCTCCGCCGTTCGGGCGCTGAAGCGGATGGAGGAAAAAACGCCGGATAAATACGCCGCGCTGAAGGAAAAGATCGATTTGCGGCCGGAGGAGGGGGAGAACTGGCAGCGGGCGGCGGACCGCATGTACATCCCCCGGGATGAGCAATCGCCCCTCATCTGGCAGGACGACGGCTTCATGCATCGGGTGCCCTGGCCCCTGGATACGATCCCCCGGCAGAATTTCCCCCTGCTGCTGCACTATCACCCGTTGGTGATCTACCGGCACCAGGTGTGCAAACAGGCGGACACGGTGCTGGCCATGCTGCTGTTGCCGCACCTGTTCACCCGGGAGGAAATGACCGCCGTCTTCGATTACTACGATCGGGTGACCACCCACGATTCCTCCCTGTCCAAGGCGGCGTTCAGCGCCGTGGCCAGCCGCATCGGGCGGACGGAAAAGGCCTACGCCTATTTCCATGAAACCGCCCGCACCGATCTGGACGACACCCACGGCAACACCCGGGACGGCCTGCACATGGCCAATATGGCCGGCACCTGGGTGTGCATGGTGTTTGGCTTCGGCGGTATGCAGGTGCGGGAGGACACCGTGGCCTTTGATCCCGTGCTGCCCCGGGAAATGCAGGGCTACGGCTTCCGGGTAAACGTGAAAAACCGCATCATTGAGGTGCATATGGATCAAAAGGGCCCCCGCTACCGCCTGATCAGCGGCGCGCCCATCACCATCTGCGCCTCCGGGCAGCCGGTCAGGCTGGGTTGACGCGCGGGAAGAATACACACAAAAAATGCCCATGTCAAATGTGTCTGGCATGGGCATTCGTATGCTTTAATTGAACGTCAGGTATTTTTCCCGGGGGCGGGTGGCGGGTTCTACCTTCTGCTCCACCAGCATCAGCACCGATTCTTTCCCGTTGGTTTTCTTTTCGCAGCGGGCGGTCAGTCGGTAGAAATGGCGGGTGACGGGCTTTAACGTGCCCTGGGTGACCCAGCCGATGGGGGCCACGTCGTTGGCGCAGCAGGTCATGGCCATGCGGCCGAACAGATAGAAGCCCTGGGGCATGGCCTTATCCTGGAAGGGCTGGCCCACGAAGCGCACGGTTTTGCCGTCATAGCGCTCCGGGTGGTCCAGGGAATCCACATAGAAGATGCCCAATTGATCCTCGGCGATATCGATGATATCGGCCTTCATATCGTAGGGCAGATCCTCGTCGGCCACCCCGTCGTCGGAGGAGCCATCCTCCGCCTCGAAAAGGATGTTGGTGTTGGGGTTCATGGCCCGGATTGCGCGCCGCCACTGGGATTTGGGCATATCGTCGGTGCAGCGGTTGAACAGCACCAGGTCCGCTTCCTTCATGGGGTCGGTCAGCAGCATGCGCACGTTGGCCATGTAGTTTTCGAAGGTGGTGGCGTCCACGGTGGTGATTACCTGCACCACCCGCCACAGCCCGGGCATTTCCACGTTGCCCAGGTGATCGATGCCCCACATGTTGTTGTATTCGATGATCACCCGTTCGGGCTGCACCTTGGCGTCCAATTCCACCAGGTTGCGGTAATTCCATTCATCCTTGGTGTCCATGGTCACCAGGGTGCAGTTGCTTTCGTTGAGCAGGTCGTCGTCGTATTCCACGATGCCCTCTTCACAGCTGATGATCAGGGTTTTCAGGCCCTGGGTGAAGTTTTTATCCTCCAGCATGCTGTGGATCAGGGATGTTTTCCCGCTTTCGATAAAGCCGGTCACGATGTAAACGCCGGCGATTTTTTGCGTTGATTTCATAGCTTACACATTGAACAGCGCCTTCAGCGCCTTTTCGTCGATGTTGGTGCCGATCACGACCAGCCGGCCCGCGTAATCGGGGGTGCTGTCGCGCAGCTGCAGTTCGCCGGGCACGTAGTCAAACTGGAACCAATCGCCATCGGGGGTCTGCAAAATGCCCTTGGCCCGCAGGATCAGGCCGTATTCCTCCTCGTCGGCCAGGGCGGCGGTCATGCGGCTGATATCATCCCGGGTGAAGCGGCGGGCCGTTTCCACCCCGACGTTTTCGAACACCTCGTCGGCGTCGTGCTCGCCGGGATGATGGTGGTGATGATGGTGATGCGCGTGATCATGATCGTGATGATGCTCGTGCTCGTCGTGATCCTCATGATCGTGGTCGTGATGATGTTCGTGCTCGTCGTGATCCTCATGATCGTGGTCATGATGATGCTCGTGCTCGTCGTGATCCTCGTGATCATGGTCGTGATGATGCTCATGCTCATCCTCATCATCGTCGTCATCGTCGTCCAGATCCACATGGATTTCGATGGGCTTGCCGCTTTCGATCACTTCCAGGATGGTGTCGGGGTCCAGTTCATCCCAGGGCGTGGTGATGATGCGGGCCTTTTCGTTGTGCTCCCTAAGCAGCTCCACGCACTTCGCGAGTTTGTCCTCGGTGGTCGTCTGGGTGCGGCTTAAGATGATGGTCTCGGCGGACTCGATCTGATC
>JAFUXH010000049.1 GCA_017470945.1 Clostridia bacterium
CCATTTCCGCATCAATGTGGGCACCCAGGACCGGGACACCTCCTCCACCGTTTCCGCCGTCTTTGCCCTGCTGCTTCAAAACGCGGGATACGATGTGGAATACAACCTGATGTGGAATCAGCCCCACATCGACGCTGACGTGGAGGGCGCTTTTGAGGCCTGGGTCAACGCTATTTGCGGTGAATAAGGAGGGAAAGACGATGAAGAAACGGCTCTTTTGCCTGCTGACCGTATCCGTTCTGCTTTTGTTTCCCCTCTGCGGCCTTTCGGAAACCGTAGAAAAAGGCGCATGGAACGCGTACGTGCACAGCTACACAAACAAGGATGGACAAGCGGCGGAAATGGCATACGAACTGTACTTCCCCGCCTCCTGGGACGGAGAAACCGCCCTGCCGCTGCTGACCTATATCCCGGATGCGGGCTATGTGGGCCGGGGCGTCAAGGCCGTGGAAACGGCGGAATGTCCCAAATACTGGCTGACGGAGGAAATGACGGAAAAGCATCCCGCCATCTGGCTGATCCTGGATATTTCCGACGCGGACAGCGACGTGCGGGTGGAGGGCAATCAATCCGCCCAGATCATGCCGATCATTGAGCGCGTGTGCGCTGAATACCCGATCGACACGGATCGGCTCTATCTCACAGGCCAGTCCATGGGCGGCATCATGGATTTTGCCCTGAACACCTTCTATCCCGATACCTTCGCGGCCACGGTGTATATCGCCTGCCAGCCCGGAGGCGAGGTACACGACGCGATCTATGATGAGATCCTGGAGGCCGAAGCCTATCTGAATCAAAAATTCGTCTACTTTTGCTCCCGCCTGGATATAAAGGCCCACGTGGGGCAGGACGACGTGGAGGAAAGGCTGATCAGCCGCGGCGCAGAATTCGGCAAGCTCTACGGCCTTACCGCCAAAAGCGATACGCTGAACGAGGAAGCGGCGGCGCTGCTGAATCAGGGCTATGAAAAAAATCTGTTGGGCTTTGAGCAGATCGTGGTCACCAAGGACGGCTCCGTATCCATGATGGAACACATGAAGAGCTTCTCCTATGCCTACAAAGCCACGGCGCTGATGGATTGGCTGTTTGCACAAAGCAAATAACGGAACGGGGCTATTGCCGGGCGCGGCAATAGCCCCTCTGGCCTGCTGCGGATCGGGAAAGGAGAAAAGCAAAGTGCGGCACCTGAAAATCATCGAAGAAATGACCTTGGAGGAAAAGTGCGCTCTGCTGTCCGGCAGGGACGTTTGGCACACCCGATCCGTGGAGCGGCTGAATATCCCCTCTATCACCCTCTCCGATGGCCCTAGCGGGCTGCGTAAGCAGGCGGGGGAGGGCGACCATCTGGGGCTCAACGCCTCCACCAAGGCTGCCTGCATCCCCTCCGCGTCCACCATCGCCAACACCTGGAGCCCGGAAATCGCGGAGATGATGGGCGAAACGGTGGGTGCGGACGCGGCAAGCCAGGACGTGCAGGTGCTGCTGGGCCCCGGCCTGAATACGAAAAGAAGTCCTCTGTGCGGGCGATCCTTTGAATACTATTCCGAAGACCCTTACCTGGCGGGCAAGCTGGCAGCGGGCTTCATTCGGGGCGTGCAAAGCCAGGGCGTTTCCGCCTGCGCCAAGCACTTTGCCGCCAACAGCCAGGAGCTTTTGCGGATGCACTCCGATTCCGTCATGGACGAGCGCACGCTGCGGGAGATGTATCTGACCAACTTTGAAATCGCCGTCAAAGAGGGAAAACCCGGCGCGGTTATGACCTCCTATAACCGGCTCAATGGCGTCTATACCAACGAAAACCCGCATTTGTACGACATTCTCCGCCATGAATGGGGCTTTGACGGCATGGTGGTCACCGACTGGGGCGGCAGCAACGATTTTGTGGAGGGCGTCCGGGCCGGGATGAATCTGGAAATGCCCGCCGCGGGGGACGACAGCCCCTGCCAGCTTTTGCAGGCCGTGCAGGAGGGCCGTATCAGCGAGGAAATCATTGATCAGCGTGTAGATGAATTGCTGACAGTGGTGTTGAAGGAGAGGACCCAGGCAAAGCCCGTTGACCCGAATAAACAGCACGAAGCCGTCCGCGGGGCGGAGGAACAGGGCATCGTGCTGCTGAAAAACGAAGGGAACCTTCTGCCGCTGAAAAGGGAAACAAAAGTCGCCGTGATCGGCGATTTCGCCGCTCATCCCCGGTATCAGGGGGCGGGGAGCAGCATGGTGAACGCCGCCCGAGTGGATGAGACGCTGCCGCTGATTCGGGATTATTTCCCGGAGAACGTGGGCTATGCCCAAGCCTTTGAACGACTTGACAAAGAAAACGAAGCTCTTTCCCTGGAGGCCGTTGATTTGGCCCGGAAGGCGGAGACCGTGCTTTTGTACATCGGCCTTCCGGAGGGCTTTGAAACCGAGGGCCTGGACAGAACGCACCTGCGTCTGCCGCAGAACCAGATCGCCTTGATGGAAAAGCTGGCGGCGGTCAATCCCCATATCGTTGCGGTGCTGTCCTGCGGCGGCGCGGTGGAAACGCCCTGGATCAACTGCTGCCAGGCCCTGGTGTATGGCGGGCTGGGCGGCGAAGCCGCGGCGGACGCCATGCTGCGGGTGCTCTTTGGAGAAGTGACCCCCGGCGGCAAGCTGGCGGAAACCTTCCCGCTGGAATATAAGGATATGCCTGTTAGTCAGTATTATCCCGGTAATGAAGCCACCAGCGAATACCGGGAAGGGCTGTATGTGGGTTATCGGTATTTTGCAACGGCGCAAAAGCCCGTTCGCTTCCCCTTCGGCTTTGGCCTGAGCTATACCCGGTTTGAATACGGCAATTTGACGGTCAATGAGGAAGGCGCGTCCTTTGACCTTGCCAATGTCGGGGAAACGGACGGAGACGAGATCGCCCAGCTATATGTTTCCTTGCCGGGGGCCAAAATCTTCCGCCCGGCGCTGGAGCTGAAAGGCTTTGCCCGAGTATCCCTGAAAGCGGGCGAAACCAAGCGGGTCACGATCCCCTTTGACGCTTATACCTTCCGTTATTTCAACGCGCAAAGCAATGATTGGGAAATCGAGGGCGGGGATTACCAAATCCTCATCGGCGCGTCCAGCCAGGATATCCGTCTGCGTTCCACCCATGCCGTGAAAGGAACAGGCAAGCAAAATCCCTACGTGAATCCGGCGCTGAATTGCTACAAAACAGGCGACGTGACGAACGTATCGGACGACGCCTTTGCCGCCCTGCTGGGGCATACGATCCAACCGAAAAACTGGGACAGGAGCAAGCCTCTTTCCATGAACGACACCGTCCGGCAACTGTGCTACGCTAAAAATCCTGTGGCTCGGCTGGCCTATCGTGTATTGACGAAAAAGGTGAATAAGGCCATCGAAAACGGCAAGCCCGACCTGAACCTGCTGTTCATTTACAATATCCCTTTCCGCGGTATGGCAAAAATGCTGAACGGCATGGTGACCATGGATATGGCAAAGGACATTTTGCTCATCGTCAACGGTCATTTTTTCCGGGGCGTCGGTCGGCTGATCCATCATTTTTTCCATAAGCCCAAGCTGGAAAATGCGAAGGAGGCGCAATAAAAATGAACGCAATTAAAGACTGGTGGGCTGGCTTTGCCGAAAAGCATCCCGCCGCTTCCAAATGGATTCGGGAGGGCGGCCTGTTCGTGATCGTCAGCAATTTGATTACTGTCTTTAAATACTTGATCCTGCAATTCCTGCCCAAGCTGCTCACCAGTCTGCCGGAAAAGGACTTCGGTTGGCCCGGCATTGACGTGACGATGTTTGGCGAAACCTTCAAATGGAACATCCTGGGCTATGACGCCGCCCATGGCGGCCTGCGCTACTTTGTGGCGTATATGATTTCTATGGTGATCGGTGAATGCGTCAACTTTCCCATCCAGCGCAATCTGGTGTTCCGCAGCAAGGGCAATATCTGGTATCAGATTTTCTGGTATGTGATCGCCTTTATCATCATCACCTGCATCGTCAATTCCATCAACTGCATCTGGGTGGCTGTGGCTGGTAAGTTCGTGCCCGATTGGGTCTATAACATCGGCACCACCGTGCTCAACGGCGGCGTCAGCATGGTGATCTTCTTCTTCGTTAACAAGATCATC
>JAFUXH010000050.1 GCA_017470945.1 Clostridia bacterium
CAAACCATGTATGCGCGATATGAGCGCGGCGCAAATGAATTGCCCATTCGCCACCTGATCACGCTATGTAAATACTATCATGTATCTGCTGATTATCTATTAGGCCTGACCAAAAGAACCGATAGGCTGAAGGCTTCCATAAACGACAAAGAAAAGTAAAGCCGTTTCCCGCCAAATGATCCCACACGCTGGGATCATTTTCTTCTTTCCAAAACCCGAACATCCCCATGCATAATTTGGCAAAACATCCGCATTTTCCGAACATTGACACAAAAAATTAATCCTTTTGTAAACGGTAACGGGCGTTTTTTCCTTCTTTTTCGTCTTTCCTCCGCTTGATTTGTTGCCGTCCATCATGTATAATACAGGTGCAATAGGCATGAACGGTTCATGTCTATAAAAATGAATTGGAGGCAGAAACATGAAAAAGATTCTCTCCATCGCTCTGGCGCTTTGCATGGTGCTGGCTATGGCCGTGCCTGCTATGGCCGAAACCACCAAGGTCAAGATCGGCATGGTGACCGACGTTGGCGGCGTGAACGACCAGTCCTTCAACCAGACCTCTTGGGAAGGCCTTAAGGCCCTGGCTGCGGAAGACCCCACCTTCGAAGTGCAGTATCTGGAAAGCAAGACCGACGCTGACTATCAGACCAACATCAACAACTTCATCGACGAGGGTTATGATCTGATCATCTGCGTGGGCTACATGCTGGCCGACGCCACCCGCGAGGCCGCTGAGGACAACCCCGAGCAGCTGTTCGCCATCATCGATGACGCTTCCATCGATCTGCCCAACGTGGCTTGCCTGATGTTCGCTCAGGAGCAGGCCAGCTACCTGGTCGGCCTGGTTGCCGGTTCCGTGACCCAGAGCAAGGTCGTGGGCTATGTGCAGGGCATGGTGTCTGATTCCATGAACCTGTTCGGCATCGGCTTCATCACGGGCGTCAAGGAAGTTTGCCCCGATGCCAACGTGCTGCTGTACAACGCCAACAGCTTCGGTGACTCCGCTGGCGGCGCCACCGCGGCCAAGAACTTCATCACCCAGGGCGCTGACGTGATCTATCACGCTGCTGGCGGCACTGGCGCTGGCGTTATCGAAGCCTGCAATGAAGAAGGCATCTGGGCCATCGGCGTGGATACCGACCAGAGCATTCTGGCTCCTGATCATGTGATCACCTCCGCCATGAAGCGCGTTGACACCGCTTCTCAAGACATCTCCAAGGCCGTGAAGGACGGCACCTTCACCCCCGGCATCCATATGTATGACCTGTCCAACGGCGGCGTCGATCTGGCTCCCACCCGTACCCACATCCCCGAGGATGTGCTGGCTGTGGTTGAGGCTGCCAAGGCTGCCATCATCGCCGGTGAAAAAGCCGTGCCCACCACCGTGGATGCGTGCCCCGATTTCACCCTGGCCAAATAATTCCATCGCGTAAGCAAAGAGAAGCTGCCTTCGGGCAGCTTCTTTTTTGCGATTTATTTTTCATACTCCCGCAGCAGCCTTTCCCCCGCCTCCCGGGCCTTTTTCATGGCGGTGGGAAGGGGCAGGGCGGCAAGGCCCGCGGCATCCACCCATTGGCAGCCGCGCACGGGGGGCAGGCCGGGCGCCTCGTAATGGTAGAGCGTCATATTCCAAATGCGGTGGGTGAATACGTGCCGGGCCTCCCCCAGCTCCCCGCGGAATGCGGCGTCCAGGCCCAGCGCGCGCAGTCTCTTGTCCATGCCCGTCCGGGTGCCGTCCCCCTCGTTGAGAATGAACACCCACAGGCCGCGCAGCAGGGCCGCGTCCCGTTGCTGCACCAGGATATGCCCCTCGCTCACCACCAGGCCCACGCCCACCGCCACCGGCAGGGGCGGCTTGGCCGCCGCGCGCACGGGCAATAGATCGGCATCCCCCGCCTCGCAGGCATCGCACAGTTCCCGCAAGGGGCAGCGGCCGCAGTCCGGGGTGCCGGGGGTACAAATGGTCGCCCCAATGTCCATCAGGGCCTGGTTCCAGTCGCCCGGATTCTGGCGATCAATGTTCTCCTCAGCCAGGCGGGCGATCTCCCGCTTCACCGAGGGAATATCCACGTCCTCCCGCACGCCGTGCAGGCGGCTGATTACCCGGGTCAGGTTGCCGTCGATGGCCGGGTATGGCTGGCGAAAGGCAATGGAGCAGATGGCCGCGGCCGTGTAATCCCCTATGCCCGGCAGGGCGCGAACGGCCTCATGATCGTGCGGGAACTGGCCGTCATACTGGCTTGCCATGATCTGCGCCGCCCGGTGCAGGTTGCGCGCGCGGGAATAATAACCCAGGCCCTCCCAATACTTGAGCACCTCCTGCTCCTCCGCCGCAGCCAGGGCGGCAATATCGGGAAAGCGCCGCAAAAAGCGGGTGTAATAGCCTGCCACCGTCTCCGTGCGGGTCTGCTGCAGCATGATTTCCGACACCCACACCGCATAGGGATCATGGGTGCCGCGGAAGGGGAGCACGCGCTTGTTCTGTTCATACCAGGGCAGCAGGGGCGGATAGGGCATGGCGGCACCTCGCAGATTTCTTTTTCTTTATTATAGCACATCCCCCCGCCCCGCCGCCACGCCTTTTGCCGAAAAAGGGCGAAAGGCGGTTTTTTCTGTACAGGCGAAGAAATTTGTGATAATTCCGGAAAAATTTTTCAAAATAGGTATTGCATATCCGCATCGTTTGCGGTACAATAAGCGTTGCAAGGGGTTAGCACTCGTTTGGCAAGAGTGCTAACAACGTGCAAAATAAAACCGTATTACCATGAAGGAGGATATATTCCATGACGATCAAGCCTTTGGGTGACCGTGTGGTCATCAAAAACGTCGAAGCTGAGGAAACCACCAAGAGCGGCATCATCCTGACCGCCGCTGCCAAGGAAAAGCCCCAGATGGCCGAAGTGCTGGCCGTGGGCCCCGGCGGCAACGTGGACGGCAAGGAAGTGACCATGCAGGTCAAGGTGGGCCAGAAGGTCATCTATTCCAAGTACGCCGGCACCGAAGTGAAGATCGACGGGCAGGAAGTCATCATCGTTCGCCAGAATGACATTCTGGCGGTTGTCGAGTAACGAATTTGAAAAGGAGTGCATGAATCATGGCAAAGCAGATTAAATTCGGCGAGGACGCCCGCCGCTCTTTGGAAAAAGGCCTGAACACCCTGGCCGATACCGTTAAGATCACCCTGGGCCCCAAGGGCCGCAACGTGGTGCTGGACAAGAAGTACGGCGCCCCCCTCATCACCAACGACGGCGTGACCATCGCCAAGGAAGTGGAGCTGGAAGACCCCTTTGAGAACATGGGCGCCCAGCTGATCAAGGAAGTGGCCACCAAGACCAACGACGTGGCCGGCGACGGCACCACAACCGCCACCCTGCTGGCCCAGGCCATCGTGCGCGAGGGCATGAAGAACCTGGCCGCCGGCGCCAACCCCATGGTGCTGCGCCGGGGCATCGAGGCCGCCACCGCCGAGGCTGTGGACGCCCTGACCG
>JAFUXH010000051.1 GCA_017470945.1 Clostridia bacterium
GGTCGATGTGTTCCATGTCGTTCATGCGTGTGACAACCTCCTTAAATGACCAATCCGGCGTAGACGCACCGGCGGCTATTCCTATGTGTGATGTGTGGATATTTGCAAAGTGCGCAGGGATTTCCTCCGCACGTTCCACCATGATCGTGCGCGGGCAGATGGCCCGGCAGGCTTCGTATAATTTGCGGGTGTTGGCGCTGTTGCGGCCGCCCACCACCACCATGGCGTCCACCTGGGCCGCCAGGGCCCGGGCCTCCACCTGGCGCTTCTGCGTGGCCGGGCAGATGGTGCACCGGATCTTCAAATCCGGCACCCGCGATTGCAGGAGAGCGGAAATCGCTTCCCACTTCTCCGGGGAAAATGTGGTTTGAGATACCGCCAGGGCGCTTGTCAAGGGCGGAAGGGCGGAAACATCCTCCTCGCTGCCCACGATGTAGCAGCGGCCCGGGCACCAGCCCGCCGTGCCCTGCACCTCGGGATGGTCAGGCTCCCCCACCAGGATCACCGGCACGCCCGCTAATCCGCTTTCCCGCACGATCGTATGCAGCGCGCGGACGGAGGCGCATGTGCAGTCCCTGACGATCAGCCCCCGGGCACGGCATTCCTCCTCCACCTCGGGCCTGACCCCGTGGCTCCTGAGCAGGATCATGCCGCCGCTCGCGGCGTCCGCCACACGCTCGATGGGCTGAACCCCCGCTTCCCGCAGGGCCTTCACCGCTTCGGGATTGTGGATCAGCTCCCCCAGGGAGTAGCACGGAATGCCTTGTTCCTCCGCTTCCTTGGCCGCGGCGGCCGCGGTTTCCATGGCTTTGCGCACGCCGGCACAGTAGCCGGCATAGCGCGCGATGGTGTACGGCATACTCCTACCACCCCACACTACGAGCGAATATAAGTACTTTCGCCGTCTATCCTTTTTTTCCTGCTATTTACTTTTATTTTTTTGAAAAAAATTTATAATGAAATGTTTTTCTTTTGTTCTTGGCCCGATTTGGGCTTTTCCGGCGGGAAAAAGACGCCGGGAAACGGTCCTTCATCCCGCCGTTCCCCAGCGCGTGATTTTATTGTATAACTTCTATTTTTTCCGTCATCCATCCATCGGTAAACGTGACCCGGTAGCTGTGAAATCCCTTGGTCAGGGCCCAGATCAGCACGGTGTGATCCTCCAGGGTAGTTGCGTATTGGGCGGGATTCTCCGCGTCCATTTCAGCGCCCGGCAGGGCCGGCTCGTCGAAGGTCATATCGCCGTACGCCTTGATCACCTCGATTTCCGCCAGCCGTTCCGCCCCGAACTGCGCCACGTATGCAGGGGCGTAATCCCGGTGCAGGGTGTAGCGCTTCAGCGGATTATCAAAATCGGAATTATCAGGCGCGTAGGCCTCCCGGTCCAATATCTCGCCGGTCTCCGCGTCGATCTCATACAGCCAGATGCACGTTTGCCCGCTCAGCACGATTTTCCACACGGGGTTCGGCTCCGCGCCGATCAGCGTCGCGTCCAGCGGCTCCTCCCGCTGCCAGTCGTTGTGCGCAAAGGCGATATCGACGGCCTGCTCCCGCGTCAGGGTCACGGTTTCTTCCTCCGGATACGCGGTGCTTTTCAGCAATTGCCCCTGCCAGGTGACGGGATCGTATTGCTTCATATCGTTACCGAATTGCACCCAAAGCGCCTGGGGCCAGGGATTCCGGGGATACACCTGCCGGTAGCGGCTGTACAGGCTGTCGCCGTCCACCTGCGGGGCGGTCACGTTGGTCAGCGTCACATTGCCTTTTTCATCGACCTGGCCCGCGCAGGTGCCGTACCGCAGCGTCTGCGTGCGGAAAAGCACCTCCCACCGGTTGGCCCATTCGGAATAACTGGCCTGGGTCTGGAAAAACGTTGGATCGTCGAAGGGGATGGTATCATCCTGCAATTCCCGCCGCAGCGCGGCGCTGACGAGGGCGACGGCTTCATCGCCGGTCAGCAGGTCCTTCGTTACCGCGTCGTACACGCTTTGGGGCACGTAGGCCTGCCAATTCCTGTCGCCCAGCCGCCAAATGTCCCTGCGCAGGATATCGCCGGTGCGGCTGTCGATTTCCCAGGAGCAGGTTTGGCCCGTTCCCTGCGCGTCTGTATACCGGAGCGTCACCCGCCACACGCGGGAGGTCCCATCGCTCACCAGCACGCAAGCGGTATCGGACGCAATGTCGACGCCCGCGTCCCGCTGGGCGATAGCGACCGCGTCCCGGGGTGGAAGATCCGTTTCCTCCGGCAGGGGATACTCCGTTTGCAGGAACGCGTCATGCTCCAGCCGCCAGCCGCTTTCCCGGCTGGCCCCGGGCAGCTTGTCCCGGAAGGCGTGCCAGGCCTCCTGGCTCCAGGAGGAGCGGGTGGCGGTGGAAGCGCGGTAGGCGGCGCTGACGGCGTTTTCCAGCGTCGACGGGGTGTATTCGCGCCAATCCTGGGGCGTTTCCTTCATTTCTTGGGCATTCCCCGTCTGATCCACCGTGACGGCGTAGGCGGGATGGGTCAGGTTCAGCGGCTGATACTGCAGCATCCACAGGCTGCCCGTGTCGGTCCGCATGAATTGTTCCCTGCGCAGGTACAGGGCGGGGTCCTCGATCTTTGCCGCGTCGGGATACGCCGCCCGCAGCGCGTCGGCGGCCCGGGCCCGCGCTTCCTCCGCCGTCAGATCCCCCGGGCCAGGGTAATCCATTTCGTTTTCATAGCCGTACATTTCGGCCATCAGGCTGTTGTACCAATATTGCTCCTCGTAGGTCCAATCGGAATACAATCCGCCGAAGGCCGCCCGGCATAGATCCATGATGGCTTCGTCCTCCCAATAGCCCTCCCACGCCTGCAGGGCCCGCATGATGCCGGTGGATTCACTCAGCGTAATGCCGTTTTCGTTGGCCGTTTGGATCAGCGTCACCAATTGATCGTGGGTGTAGCTTTCGATGATCCGGTTCTCGGTGTCGTTTTCCAGCGCCATGGGCACGGCGCTCTGCTCGATCACCTGGCGGGCGCTCAGCAGCGCCGCCGCCATGGCCCCGATGGCCAGCATCGTCAGCACGATGGCTAAGGCCAGGCCCATCGAGATCCTGATTCTCTTGTTCATGGGTTTTCCTCCAATCGCGTATGCGTACAGTGCGTTCTTCCTCTGTTCCGAAGGCTCCGCCACCGGGATCTGCCGGTCGACGGCCGCATGGATCAGGGCCCGGATTTCCTCATCCCGCATGGTGTTCACCTCCCGGCAGATGATCCTTGAGCATTTCACAGGCCCGCCGCAGCCGCCTGTGCACGGTGGATTTGGTGATCCTAAGCACCTGGGCCGTTTCCTGCAGCGTCAAATTGTGATAGAAATACAGCAGCACCGCCTGCCGATAGCGGTCGGGCAGCCGGCACACATCCAGGATCAGGGCGCTGCTTTCCTGCTCCGCCGGGGCGGCCAGGGCGGGCAGGGTGTCGACGTCCCGCCCCCTGTCCTCATGGCGGAACCAGGCCGAGCGCCGGTAATCCGCGCAGGTATTCACGGCGATGCGCAGCAGCCACGCCTTTTCATTCTCAATGCCCTTCCGCTCGAAATCCTCCATGTGCCGCCAGGCCTTCCAGAAGGTATCCTGGGCGGCGTCCTGGGCCAGGGCCCGGTCGTTCAGGGAAATGAAGCAGGTTCTCTCAATCGCGCCGGCATATTCGTCGATCCACCGGCGCAGCCGCTCCTCCCGAACCGCGCTGGGTACCGCAGCACGCTCCATCGGGCATCACCTCCTTCACTTATAACACGATACAGGCCGTTCTTGTTTCCCGCTTTTTAGAAAAAAATTGTAAAAAAAACAGGAGAATTTTTCATTCCCCTGAAGTTTTCTAAAACACCGTTTCGTTTCCCGTTCATTTCCCCCGCATGCCGCCCAGGATCATGCCGGATAATCCCCCGGCGGCAACGCCCATCATGAGATCGATCGCGTAGCCCAGGGCGGTCATTTTCTGTTGGGTCAGCAGGGCGTAGATCAGCACCCCCAGGCCCATATACACCAGGCCGATCACCACGCCCCGGCGGATGCCGTTTTCATCCCCCCGGGGCACCGCCGCGCGCACGCCGGCAAAAATCGCCGTGAGCTTGATCAGCTGATTCACGATGCGGATCACCCCGTCGCTTACGTCGGTAAGGCCGATCAGAATGGCAAACAGCGCCACCGCCGCCACCGTGACCCCAATGGATACCAAGACACCCTTCCACCACGCGCCGCCCTGCGCCGCCGTGCGGCGGGCGCGCCGGATTGCCTGCTGCGACATACGTTTCCATCTCCCTTCGTTTTTCCCACTGTATGCAAACGAAGGGGGCGTTATGACCGGCCTGGAACGATCGCCGGCCCATCGATCGGGGCTGCGTGCTGAAATGCCCTATTGCCCGGCTTCCTTCAGCAGGGCTTCCTTTTCGTTGGGCCACCGGCCCCATGTCACGCCCTCCAGCAGGCGGTTCAGGGTCTGGCCGATGGCGGGGCCCCGCAGGCCCAACGCCGCCAGATCCCGCCCGTTGACCGCCAATTGACCCAGGGTGCAGCAGGCGTCCTCCCGGAGCAATTGATCCAGCCGCGCTTGCAGCGCCCGGGCGGTTTCCCCCGCCTGCCGAGGGTCCAGCGCGGCTTGCAGCGCAATCAGCCGCTTCGCGTTTTCTGCCCCCAGCTTCATAAGGGCGTACTGCATTTTGTCCGCCGTCAGGAGGGCATCCCCCCAGGCGATCAGGGCGTCCACGTCGTTCGTCAGCCGATTGGGCATTTTCAGCGCCTTCAGGATGTCCGCGTGCCGCCCTTTCGCCCCGGCCAGCAGCGCCGCCCAGCGCACGGCGCCGTCAAGAGGCACTCCATCGACCGCCGGGGCCGCGGCGGCCCAATCGATCTGGCCTCCGCCGTTCAGGGCGGCGTCGATCACCTCGGCATAGGCCGTCAGGATCTCTCCTGCATGGCTGCCCAGCAGCAGGCCGTTCATTTCCGCGGCGATCCTTTCCCTGCTGATGCGCCCCAGCATCCCCCGCCCCGCGCGCAGGGCGGCGGCCGTGTTTTCTTCGATGGGAAAGCCCAGCCGGGCAGAAAACCGAAGCGCCCGCAGAATGCGCAGGGCGTCCTCCCCAAAGCGCTTTTCCGGCTGGCCCACGCAGCGGATCAGCCCCCGGGCGCAGTCCCCCCGGCCATCGAAGGGATCCGCCAGGCCCCGGGCGGGGGAATACGCCATGGCGTTGATGGTGAAATCCCGCCGGGCCAAATCGTCCTCCACCCGCCGGGTGAACGTCACCGTTTCCGGGTGCCGCCCGTCCAAATATTCCCCATCCTGGCGGAAGGTGGTGATCTCGATGGACATTTGGCGCAGGATCACCGTCAGCGTGCCGTGCTTCAGGCCGGTTTCGATGGTGCGCTCCCCCGCAAACACCCGCTGCATTTCCGAAGGGCTGGCAGCGGTGCAGATATCGTAATCGTGGGGCGCTGCGCCAAGCAGCCAATCCCGCACGCAGCCGCCCACGGCATAAGCGGCAAAGCCAGCCCCCTCCAGCCGATCAATGGCCTCCTTAACCGGCGGCGGCAGCATCCATGCCACGGCGTTCGCCTCCCTTCGCGTTTCATGGAAAACATTCTGTTTTTCCATCTTAATCCCTCCGTTCCGCCTTGTCAATCCCGCTTTTTCATGGTAAAATGAAATCGATCAGACGTATAAGGAGGAAAGCCATGGAGGCATTGCAGGCTGTGATCGAAGCCAGGAAATTATTGGAAAATATAACGCCCCTGAAAACCGATTGCGGCCGCTACTGTGGCGGGGCCTGCTGCCAAAGCGATGAGGACGGCCAGGGCGGCATGCTGCTGTTTCCGGAAGAGGAAAAGCTGTATACCCCCCTGCCGGCAGGCTTTGCCCTGACGCAGGACGACGCGGTGCTGCCGGGGGCGTGGCTGCTGACCTGCGATGGCGCGTGTAATCGGGCCGACCGCCCCCTGTCCTGCCGGCTGTTCCCCTTACTTCCCACTGCCAAAGGCTGCCGGATGGACCGAAGGGGCTGGGCGGTGTGCCCCCTGATGGACCACGGCAAAGCGGGGCTGAACCCGGCGTTTACCGCCGCCGTGATCCAGGCGGGCCGCCTCCTGTACGATTGCCCGGAGCACGCCGCGTTTTTATCCGCCATCCACGCATACAATGAACGCTTGAAGCAATTTTGACCGATCGACCATCGTAGGGAGGATATTTATGGGCTGGGTGCAGGCGCCTTGCCACCAGGAAACGCACCTGGGGGCCACTGCCGGCGATTTGCTGCTTCGGGACGCCCGGGGCGATTTTTCCGCCTGGAAGGGCCAGGCGCAGTGCGTATATTTGGATCCGCCGTTTTTGACGGGCGAGGATTATTACCTGCGCATGCGGGTGGGCGAAAAGGGCTGGGAAACGGGGAAAAACCCCCTGATCCTGCCGGCGTACAGCGATCGGTACGACAGCCGGGCCGATTACCTGGCCATGCTGCGCGCCGCGCTGGAAAACGCCAAAATGCTGCTGAACGAAACCGGCTCCTTCTTTCTGCATCTGGACAGCCGGGCCGCCGCCCACGCCCGGCTCCTGTGCGACGAGATTTTTGGGGAAAGCAATTTCGTCAACGAAATCATCTGGGCCTATCAGACCGGGGGCCGCAGCATGAAACGCTTTTCCAGCAAGCACGACGTGATCCTGTTCTACCGCAAATCCCGCAGGCATTATTTCAACATCACCGCCGTGCCCCTGCCCCGCAGCGAAATCCGCAGCAATCACATGCGCCGCTGCGTGGATGAGAACGGCCGAAGCTACCGCACCATTCAATCCGGCGGAAAAACCTATACCTATTACGACGACGAGCCGGTGTACCCCGGCGACGTGTGGGCCGACGTGAGCCACCTGCAGCAGAAGGATCCCCAGCGCACCGGCTATGATACCCAGAAGCCCATGGCGCTGCTGAATAGGATCATCCTCTGCTCCACCCGGCCGGGGGACCTGGTGTGCGATTTATTCTGCGGCTCCGGCACCACGGCGGCGGCAGCGGCCCACAACGGGCGGCGCTATCTGGCCGCCGATATCAGCATGGCGGCGCTGAACGTGTGCCGCAAGCGGCTGCTGCACACCGCCCTGACCCTGACCGCCCCGACGGGCTGCCCAGACGCCACTTTGAACGCCGAATTCATTCCCGGTATCGCCTTCCACGACGCGCATTTGATCCGGTACGATCCCGGCCCCGACCGGCCCGTGACCGGCCTGGACGCCGTGGATCAATGGTCCGTGGGGTTTTACGACGACCGGGGCGTTTTTCACGCCCAGGCCAACGCCGCCCGCCGTCGGCAAAGCCCGGCGCTGCCCGAAATGCTGCAGCTGCCGCAATTGCGGGGCACCCCCGCCATCCTGATCGCCGATATTTACGGCAACCGCAGCGTGTGGCTGCAGGAGGAAGCGTAAGATGCAGGATCAACAGCATAAGCCCCATTCCGCCCTGGCGCGCCTGATCGCCCTGATCGCGGCGCTGTTCGTGCTCGCGGGCACCCTCTTTGCGGTGTTCCAGCCGGGCAGGAGCGACAGCAGTACTTCAATGCTGCCCGCCGCCTACGCCGCGTCGGCCACCGAAAAACCATGGAATGATCTGCGCAAAGGCGCTTCCGGCCAGGCGGTCAGGAATATCCAGCTGGCGCTGCAGGGGCTGGGCTACTATGACGGCAGCCTGGACGGCAACTTCAGCAAGGCCTTTGAGGAGGCGGTGCTGGCCTTCCAGCAGGATTGGGGCCTGACGGCCGACGGCGTCGTCGACCGGGATACCTACGAGCTGCTTACCGCCGATCTGCCCGATATCACCCCCACCCCCGCGCCCCTTCCCACGCCGACGAAAGCGCCTCCCACCGCCCAGCCGGAGCAGGCGGCGCAGAAGGAGCCCTTCGTCGTTCCCGGCGGTGAATACAGCGACAAGGACCACGTGGCCGCCTACCTGCGCGCCTACGGGGAATTGCCCCCCAATTATATCACCAAGCAGGAGGCGTCGGCCCTGGGCTGGGTGGCCAGCTCCGGCAACCTGTGGCGGGTGGCCCCGGGCAAGAGCATCGGCGGCGACCGGTACGGCAATTACGAGGGCAGCCTGCCCACGAAATACGGCCGACGGTACTTTGAATGCGACATTGATTTTGACGGCGGCTTCCGCAACGCCAAACGCATCATTTACAGCAACGACGGCCTGATTTTCTACACCGAGGATCACTACAATACGTTTGAGGAGATCACACCATGAACCGCGTACAGCTTTCCGCCGCCGCCTGGCGCACCGAGGGGGACGCCCACGACGCCCTGGCCAAGGGCCTTGCCTTTCCCGGCTATTATGGCCGCAACCTGGACGCCCTGCACGATTGCCTGACCGAACTGGGCGATACCCAATTGGTCATTGAGAATTGCGCTTTGGCGGCCCGCCGCATCGAAAAATGGCCCGGTTTCCTGGCGGTTTTCTTCGATTCCGCCTTGGAAAACCCCCGGCTGCAAATCCGCCTGCTGCCCGGCAACGGGGATTACGGCGATTGATTTTGGGGAGCGAGATCGTTCCCCCATAAGGAGGATCTATGAGCAGATTAGGTGATCTGATCCGTTTGGAGCGCACCCGTCAGGGCCTGACGCACAAGCAGGTGGCCCGCAAATGCGGCGTCAGCGACAAATACCTGATGGAGGTGGAGGCCGGCACCCGCATCATCGCCGACGACCAGGCCCGCCGCATCCTGAAAACCATGGGCATGACCCAGCAGACCGAGGCCGATTTCACCCTGGATGATATCGCCGCCACGGTGGACCTGCAATCCGCCGTGCCCCAACTGACCAAAGCGGTGGAAGCCAAAAAGGCCCCCAAGGCCAAAGAAGAAAAGACCAACGACAGCGCCGACCCGGGCGTGGCCGGCTCCATCTGGCTGGACGCGCTGAGCGGCGTGCTCAAGCACGTGCCGGTTTACAACGCCGTTATGAAGGAGGTGGGCCACCGCCTGCTGCCCATCACCAACGGCAAGATCGAAGGCGCGTCCCCCGACAAGGTGTATTATTTCATGGCGCCGGATAATCAGCTGCGGGGCTTCCGGGTGCAGCGGGGCGATCTGCTGCTGGTGGTGCCCGCCCAGGCCGCCGTGGACGGGGCCATCATGCTGCTGCAGACGCCCCAGGGCAGGATCCTGCGCAAGATCAAACGGGTCAACGATTATCAGGCCATGCTGCAAAAATACGACGAAGCCTTTGAAAGCGAGATCAAGAATTACAACGAGCTCACCTTCGTGGGCCGCTGCGTGCGCCTGGAGGCTGACCTGACCTGACGGCAGCGGGGGATCCCGGGGCTGAAAAACGCCGGGGGTCCCCCGCCCCAACGCCCCGACGCGGCGGAAAATTGCCCTTGACAGGGGATTAAAAAGTCGCTATAATAATGCCTGCGCCGGCGTGATGGAATTGGCAGACGTGACGGACTCAAAATCCGTTGAGCTAATCACTCGTGTGGGTTCGAGTCCCACCGCCGGCACCAGTGTGCGGCAGCGCCTTTGCGGGCGCGCCGCTTTTTTCGTTGTGTTTTCCATCGGCCGGTGCTATAATGGCACGGGAATTTTCACCGCAAGGGAGGTTTTTCTTTTGTCGATTCTGGATCAATTGAACGGAAGCGCCCTGTACCTGATCTGCGGGGGCATCGTGGCGTTCATCGCCGTGGTGTGCGTAGTTTTTCTGATCCGCGCCTGGCGGGCCGGCAAGGCCCTGGGGATGGACCCTGTGCGCATGAAGCGGGCCGTCGCCTCCAGCGCCACCTTTTCCATCCTGCCCAGCGTGGGCATCCTGCTGGGGGTGCTGGCCCTCAGCGGCAGCCTGGGCACCCCCTGGCCGTGGCTGCGCCTGTCGGTGATCGGCGCGCTGCACTATGAAACCCAGGTGGCCGACGCCGCGGCGGAGCAATTGGGCATCCATCTGGGCAGCGATCAAATGACCACCCAGGCCTTTTCCACCATCGCCCTGCTGATGAGCGTGTGCATCATGTGGGGCATGATCTTATCGACCCTCTTCAACCGCAAATACCTGTCCCGCCTGCAGGGGCGATCCCCCTCCGGCAAAAGCGCGGGCGGCTTTGGCGATCAGGCCATGGCGGCCATGTTCATCGGCATGGTCAGCGCCTACATCGGCAGCTATATCGGCGCTTTCATATCCGGCAACGGCCTGTTCACCTTCACCGGCGATTGGACGCCCCTTATGGTGGTGCTCGTTTCGGCGGCGGCCATGGCGGTATTCACCTATTTCTCCGAGAAGAAGGGCCTGAGCTGGCTGGACAACTTCTCCATCGCGGGCAGCATGCTGTGCGGCATGCTGGCAGCCGTGATCATCGGTCACTGAGGAGGGAACAACATGGATCGCGAACAATATTATCAATCCTATCTCAAAAGCACCCATCGGCTGGGGCGCGCCGTATCAATTTTGACGCTGATCATGCTGGTGGGCGCGCCGTTCCTGATCGGCTTCGTGCTGGGGGCCATGCCCGATCTATCGGCGGTGGCCCGGGGCTTTGTATCCGTCGGCCTGGTGTGGACGGTGAGCAGCGTGGTGGAATTCCTGGTCTATACCCCCATGCTGGGCGCCGGCGGCAGCTACCTGGCCTTCATCACCGGCAACCTGATCAACATGAAGATCCCCTGCGCCATGAACGCTAAGGAGCTGGTGAACGCCAAATCCGGCACGGCGGAAAACGAGGTGATCTCCACCCTGTCCATCGCCACCTCCTCCCTGGTCACCATCCTGGTGCTGGCCCTGGGGGTGCTGCTGATGATCCCCCTGCAGCCGGTGCTGCAAAGCCCCGCGCTGCAGCCCGCCTTTGCCAATGTGGTGCCCGCCCTGTTCGGGGCCATGGCGTATAAGTATTACCGCAAGAATGTAAAGCTGGCCCTCGTGCCCCTGTGCGTGATGACGATCTTATTCACGCTGGCGCCCGCCCTGACCAGCTCCACCAGCTTCATGATCATCCCCAGCGGCGCGCTGGCCATCGGCCTGGCTTACCTGCAATACCGCCGTGCCGGAAAGGGGGCGGCCTAAGGCATGATCGTCCTGTGGATCCTGTTGGGCCTTCTTTTGCTGCTGTTGCTGATTTCTCTGATCCATACCCTGACCATCCCCAGCAAGCAATCCACCTACGTGCCCGCCCCCGATCCCCGGCGCGCCGAAGATTACGCCCAAAAGCTGTCCCGCATGGTGCAGTATAACACGGTGTCCGTTCCTGAAACGGATCAGCGGGATCTGTTCCTGGGCTTCCACCGGGTGCTGGAGGAGCTGTTTCCCCTGGTGCATCAGCGCCTGGAGAAAACGGAGATCGACGGCAACCTGCTGTTTTACTGGAAGGGAAAATCCAATAAAAAGCCCCTGGTGCTCATGAGCCACCAGGACGTGGTGCCCGCCGAGGGCGAATGGCAGCGCCCGCCCTTTTCCGGCGAGATCGCGGAGGGCAAGGTGTGGGGCCGCGGCACGTCGGACACCAAATGCTCCCTGATGGCCTTTTTCCAGGCGGTGGAGGAGCTGCTATCCGCCGGTTACGTGCCGGAAAACGACGTGTATCTCTCCTCCTCCTGCACCGAGGAATGGGCGGGGGACGGCTGCCCCAAGCTGGTGAATGAACTGAAACGGCGGGGCGTTCGCCCCTACCTGGTGTGCGACGAGGGCGGCGGCATCATCACCGAGCCCATCGGCGGCATCCACGGTAATTTCGCCATGATCGGCGTGTTTGAAAAGGGCAAGGCCGACGTGTGCTTCACCGCCCGGTCCAACGGCGGCCACGCCAGCACGCCCAAAGCCCACTCCCCCATCGCCCGGCTGGCGGCCTTCGTACACGAAATCGAAACCCACCGGGTGTTCAAGCGGAAGCTGCCTAAGGAAGTGGCCGCCATGTTTGAAACCCTGGCCCCTTACGCCTCCTTCCCCCTCAAATGGGTGTTCACCAACCTGTGGCTGTTCCGGCCCATCCTGCTCCAGGTGCTGCCCCTGATCAGTGCCCAGGCGGGGGCCATGATCCGCACCACGATGGCGTTCACCATGCAGTCGGGCTCCGACGCCTTTAACGTGATGCCCCAGCAGGCCACCCTGGGGGCCAACCTGCGCTTCATCCCCCACCAGGGCATGGCGGAAAGCCTGGCCATCGTGAAAAAGCTGGCCGATAAGCATCAATTGACCATGGAAGTGATGCACGCCAGCGATTACACCGCCCCGGTGGATATCCACGGCGAGGCCTTCCGCACGGTGCAGCGGGTGGTGGATGAAACCTTCCCCGGCTGCGCAGGCAGCCCCTACGTGATGACCGGCGCCACCGACGCCCGGTTCTACCAGGAAATCTGCGATAACGTGGTGCGCTTCGCCCCGGTGGTGTACGGCCCGGAGCAGATGAAGGGCATGCACGGGCTGAATGAAACCATCGAATACGCCTGCCTGCCCGGCGCGGTGGATTTCTATAAAAACCTGATCGACGCGGTCAAATAAGCAAACAAAAACCGATGCGGCGCAAGGCGTGGGATCGTTTAGCCGTCGCATCGGTCTTATTTATCTATTCCATTATACCAAAATCAGCTCCAGCAAAAACACCACGGCGCAGGCGCTGAGGGATACCAGGATCAGCCCCTTCTTTTTCCAGGACAGGATGACGGCGGTCAGAAAGCCCGCCAGGCCGCTCCAGGGTGAGGAGGTGGCCGACAGGATGGCCGGGAAGGTCATCACGCTCAGGGTGGCGTAAGGCACATAATAAAGGAAGGAGCGCAGGAACTGATTTTGAATGGTCCTGCGGATCAGCGTCAGCGGCAGCATGCGGATCAGATAGGTCACCACTGCCATGATCAGGATATACACGTACACGCGGCCATTCATTGCGCTTCCTCCTTCACCGGGGCCAGCCACGCCGCCAGGGCGGCCAGGCCCACCGTCAGGATCATCACCCGGACGCCGCTGGAAATATCCCTGAGCAGCGGGGCGTAGGTAAACAGGGTGCTCACCAGCATGGCGGCCAGAATCAGCCTGCGCAGCACCCGGCTTTCCGTGGCGGGCGGCACCACGATGGCGATGAACATGCCGTACAGCGCCACGCCCAGGGCGCTGAGCACCCGGGCGGGCAAAATGCTGCCGGCCACCGCGCCCAGGAAGGTGCCCATGGTCCACCCGAAAACGGCCACCAGGATCACCCCGTAGGAATAAACGGGCGACACGTATCCCTTCGCCGCGGCGGAGAGGGCGAACACCTCGTCCGTATTGCCGTACGCCACAAAAAAGCGATGATAGAAAGGGGCCTGCGGGTCGATCTTCTGGCTCAGGCTGCAGCTCATCAGGCAGTAACGCAAATTGATAATCAGCTGGCTCAGCGCCAATTCCACATAGCTGCCCGCCGCCGCGATCACCGACAGGGAGGCAAATTGCCCGGCGCTGGTCAGGTTCATGGCCGACATCAGCACCGCCTGGCCGATGGTCAGCCCCGCCTTCAGCGCCTCGATGCCGAAGGTAAACGACACGGCCAGATAGCCCAGCATAATGGGCACGCCATCCTTCATCCCCCGCCGGAAAAGAGCCCGTTTGGTTTCCACGCTCGTCACCCCGTTTTTGAAATACCAATCGGTATTATAGTTCGTTCGCCAAATTCTGTCAATTTGATTCCGAACAAACGCGCCGGGCCGTTCGGGGCGCTGGTGGAAATTTTTCCGCCCGCGCCATGCAATCTTGTGAAGATGAACAAAAATCCGAACGATTTTCCAAAAAAATTGGAGAAATCAACAAATTTTCGCGCGATTCCCAGAAATTTCTTGACACAATTTGCGGAATCATGGTAAAATATGCGTGTTTCCCGAACATTCCCGCGTTTTGCGCCATGTTCGGCCCAACCTTATGGACCAGCACATTTGGCATGCTGTGTTTTCCACGCATCCGCCAAAGTGCTTCCAACGGGGCGAAGGGATGATCCGCTCTTTCTTCGTCCTGATAAATCAACATCCGCATGCATCGCATGAGAAAACCCCGGCGCGCAGCACAATGCGCCGGGGTTTTGCCTGTTCATAAAACCATTTACAGGGCTTGGATGGCCGCGGTCAACGCCCGCGCGATATCTGCCGGGGGCATGGATGGTTCCCCCTGCCCCGTCTGATAGGGCACGTGCACAAAGCCGCAGGCAATTCCTTTCTTCCCATCAAAATGCCGCAGCAGGGAAAACAGCACGTCGTTGCATACGAACGTGCCCGCGCTGTAGGATACCTGGCCGGGCAGGCCCGCCTCCTGAATGGCCCGGGCCATGGCCCGCACTGGGACGGTGGCGAAATAGGCCGCCGGGGCGTCGGGATCGATGGGCGCGTCCTGGAGCAGCGCGCCCTCATTGTCGGGCTGGGCGCCATGCCGCAGGTTGATCCCCACCATTTCCGGGGTGAGGGCGCTCCTGCCCCCCGCCTGGCCCACGCACAGAACGGCCTGGGGCTTGATTTCCTCCGCCCGCTGGATCACCTGCCGCGCCGCCCGGCCGAAAACCACCGGCAGGCGCATTTTGACCAGCTGCCACGGCCCGATGCGGTCCAGCAGGGCCCGCACCGACTCCCAGGAGGGATTGACGATTTGCCCGCCGAAGGGCTCAAAGCCCGTGATCAAAAGAACGCGGGGCTTTTCGATCCAGTACCGCTGGATGCGCGCCCCCTCCGCGGGCTCAAACACGGTGGATTCATACACGCCGCCGTTGACCAGGATGGTTTTCCGGCTGGCCTCGTTCTCCTCAAGACAAGTGATCAGCACCCGGCTCATGCCCAGATCACGCCAGCAATACCGAAGGGCCTCCCTCAGCATGCTTTGAGCATACCCCTTCCTGCGCTCGCTGGGCCGCACGGAATAGCCGATATGGCCGCCGTACTGCTCCAGGAACCCATTCAGGCTGTGCCGCACGTCGATCATGCCCACGATCCGGCGGTCCTCTTCCCGCACGTACAGAAACTGGGTGGCCGGCATCCAGCCGTTAGGCGCGGTTTCCCGGCTGCGCAGGCGCTGGCAAAAGGCGATCCACGCCACGGGGTCCTCCATGCGGCGCAGGGCCCCGGTGCCATCCATGGAATCCCCCGCCGCCAAAAATTCCTGCCGGTAGGCGGCGATTTCGGCGGCATATTCGTTCATCGGTTCAATCAGCTTCACGGGCGCTTTCCTCCCTGCATCGCGGCGGCCTCCGCCTTCAATTCCCGGTACAGGCGGTCCAGCCGCCAGGCGCGGTTATAGGGCGTCAGCACCGCCTTCAGGGCCACGGTGTCCCCGCTGTCCCGCAGGGCCTTCAAAAATCGATCCATCAGCGCGTCTGAAAAAAAGGCCATCACCAGCATTTCCCGTCGATGGCCCCCGAGCTGCCGTTGACCGCGGGATCGACGCCGCACAGCGCCCCCACGGTTTGCCCCTGCTCCCTGCCCTCCGCTGCTTTTACCCGAATGCCCAGGGCCGACGCCAAAAAGGACAGCCGCAGCAGCTTTCCCCGGTCGATCCCGGCGCACACGATCAATGGTTCCATGATCCTCACCCTCCCGTTTTTCCCAGTATACCCCATCCGGATAGAATATTCAATTCAGTTTTTTTCAAAAAACGCCGTTTGACCCCTTGACATATCTGGTATAATACAGAGTGGTGGAAAAATTCCCCTGCATTCAGGATTTTCTCACTTACAGATAGATCAAAGGAGTGATTTTCATGGTCAAGGTCAACATTATTTCCGGCTTCCTGGGCGCCGGCAAAACCACGCTGATCAAAAAGCTGCTGGGCGGCAGCATCGCCAAGGAAAAGGTGATCCTGCTGGAAAATGAATACGGCGAAATCGGCATCGACGGCGGCTTCATGAAGGACGCCGGCATCACCGTGACGGAGCTGAATTCCGGCTGCATCTGCTGCACCCTGGCGGGCGACTTCCAGAAGTCCATCGACGAACTGATCGATACCTACCACCCCGACCGCATCCTGGTGGAGCCCACGGGCGTGGGCAAGCTGAGCGAAATCATCGCCGCGGTGGAAAAGGCCAAGGCCCGGCACCAGGATCTGGTGATCGCCGGCTGCGCCACCGTGGTGGACGCCAGCAAGTGCCGCATGTATATGAAGAACTTCGGCGAATTCTTCATCGACCAGGTGAAATCCGCCGCCACCATCATCTTCAGCCGCACCCAGCTGCTCACCGCCGAGCGGGTGGAAAAGAGCCGCGCCCTGATCCTGGAGCAGCACCCCGACGCCCGCATCATCACCACCCCCTGGGATGATCTGGACGCCGACACCGTGCTGGAAGTGATCGAAAGCGGCAAGCCCATCGAAATCCACGTGGATCTGGACGACGATGACGACGATGATGAGGATGAGCATGAGCATCATCACGA
>JAFUXH010000052.1 GCA_017470945.1 Clostridia bacterium
GATATTGTATCAACCACAAGACCGTACAGCGGCTCATGAAGGAATTGAAGCTGGAATGCAAAGTCAGGATGAAGAAATATCATTCCTACAAGGGTGAAGTGGGAAAGATCGCTCCGAACCTGCTGGAAAGGGACTTCAGCACCACGGCTCCCAACCAGAAATGGGTCACAGACGTTACAGAGTTTGCGCTGTTTGGAGAGAAGATTTACCTTTCACCGATCCTTGATCTTCACTCCAGTGACCTGGCCAGCTATGTGATCTCTGACAGGCCGGTTCTGTCCATGGTTACGGATATGGTAAAGAAGGCAATCCCTGTTCTTCCTGAAAAGGCCTCGCCGATCCTGCATTCCGATCAGGGTTGGCAGTACCAGCACAAGCATTACCAGAAGCTGCTGAAAGACAATGGCATTCAGCAGAGCATGAGCCGAAAGGGTAACTGCCTGGACAATGCTGTGATGGAAAACTTCTTCGGCTTGCTCAAAAGTGAACTGCTTTATCTCCAAGAATTTGATTCCATAGACCACTTCAAAGCCGAACTGATTGAGTATCTTGATTACTACAACAACCGTCGTATTAAGGCAAAATTGAAGGGCTTGCCTCCTGCTCTTCACAGAAAACAAGCCCTTCTGGTCGCTTAATTCATATTTTGTCTAACTTTTTGGGGTCACTTCACAGGGGAGATCCCGCGCTGTATTTTTGTTTTTTGAAGCAACGGTCATGGGCTATCCAGGAGCGGCCTCGTTTCAGCACTTCAGCTTTTTCCGAAGGGCCCGGGCGATGGGACGCTCAAACACATAGGTGACCAGCGTGGCCACCGTGAGGGCTGCCAGGAAGCACAGCAGGGTGTATTGCAGCCGCCAGACGGGGTCATCCTCCCAGGGGGAGGGGGAAGCGCTGGCGGGGATGCCCCATTCCTTCAGCTTGACGGCCAGCAGCTGATGATAGATATAAAATTGGAAGGAAATGCCGGCCAGGAAGCGCATCAGCCGGTTGCCCAGTAGGAAGCGAAGGGCGGGCAGGCCGCAGGCGGCGCTGATCAACGCCACGCACAGGGTGGCCGACAGGGGGAAGCGCCGATCCATTTGGCCCTGACGGATCATATCGTAGCCGTTGGAGGCGGCCTGGCCCTGGGCGATGGCGATCAGCTGGCACAGGCACAGCACGAACACCACCGTGAACAGCAGCCTGATCTTTCGATCCCATTCCCCGTTGCCCAGCTTTTTGCGCAGGGCAGTGTAAGCCGCCGCCGCCACGAAGCCGTTGGCGTACACGTCCAGGAAGGCGGGCAGCTGGTTGAAAAACATGCTGGTATCCGCCTGCTGGCCGGCGTAATAGCGGAACACGAAGGCGGCTCCGGCCATCAGCAGGTAGGTGGGCACGGGGTGCTTTTTGAATGCCCGCGCCAGGAAGGGGAACAGCAGGTAAAACTGCATTTCCACCCCCAGCGTCCACAGCGCGCCGTTCAGGGGGGTGCCGTTGTAGCTGAAGGGGAACAGGGTGTGGGTGAAGGTCAAATGGGCGGCCAGGTCCTTTGCCGCGTCGGCGGAGGTGCGGTAGGCGCCGTTGACGCAGGCCAGGATGAACAGAGGCACGATGCACAGCAGATAGGATGGCACGATGCGGATCAGCCGCCGCAGATAGAAGGGCAGGATGCGGGGATTCTTTCCCCCCTCGGCATAGGGCAGATACAGCAAAAAGCCGGACAGCAGCAGCATCCCATCCACCCACAAATAGCCGGAGCGCAGCAGAAAATCCAGGCTGACGATCTCGCGGCCGATGAAGAAATAGGGCGTCAGCCACCCCTGCTGCCAGATGTGATACCAGCCCACCAGGAAAACGCAAAGGGCCCGGGCCCCGTCCAGCACGTCGATGCGGTCGGGGTCCGGGGCCTGGGTGTACGCGCGAAAGTGAACGGTGATATTTTCCATACGATCCTTTATTCCACTTTGTTCATTTTATATACGGTCTTGGTTTTCACGTTGCGCAGGTTCAATTCCTTTTCGTTCAGGGACAGGATGTTGTAGGTATACGTCAAATCCTCCTGAACCGCGCCGATGGACAGGGCGTAGGCGCCGCTGAGGCCCACGTTGTATACGTATTCCTTGCCGTCGATCTGGCAGGTGCCGTCATCCCGGAAAATCATCCGGGCGGTTTTGGCGGAATTTTCCCACGTGCCCACGATGCGGTAAACCGACCGCTCCAGCTTCTTGGTGGATACATCCTTATAATCCTTGATCTGGTTATAATAGATCAGGGCCTCGAAGGGCTGGTGGCCGTTGTAAAGCGCTTCGGCGTACTGATAGCACGCTTCCTGATACATGGCGGGGATCTCGGCGTACTTTTCGGGAATGAAGCCCTGATACAGGGGGGCCAGGGTGTCGACCGCCAGCTTGTAATCCTTCTGATTCATGGCGGCCTGGGCCGTTTCGTAGGCGTTGGCGTAGTATTCATCCGCCGTGGATTGGGCCAGCTCCTCCGCGTCCTGATACTTGCCGGCCCGGGCGTACAGGGCGGCGGCGGTGTTCAGGTCGCCGGCTTCCTGGGCGGCGACGGCGGCGTCATAAGCGTACTGCCGCATCTTATCGGCAGCGTCCTGATACTCGGGAATGGCGGCCAGCTTTTCCGAAGCGCCGGCCAGATCGCCCTCCTCCGCCTGGCGGGAGGCCAATTCGTACACGCAATCGGCGTACTGGGTGCGGGCGTCGGAATAATCGCCCAGGGCCTCCAGGATGGGCATGGCCTCCTCAAACTGGTTTTTGGCCTTCAGGTCCAGGGCCAGCAGATACCGGGCCCGGCTCATATTCTCCTCCGCCTCGGAAAAATCATCCAGGGCGGACAGCACTTCGATGGCCTGCTCGTAATCCGCGCTGTCGATGAGGGCCTGGGCGTAGGCCAGACGGGCGGTTTTCAATTCCTCTTCGCTGTTTTCATAGCTGCCCAATTGCTCCAGGGTCTCGATGGCGGCGGCGTAATCCTGCACGCTCAGGCTGTCCAGGGATTGGGCGTAGAGCAGCTGGTTCATTTGGGTATCGGCGTCTTTATAGCGGGGGATGGTGGCCAGCAGCTTTAAGGCGTCGCCGGTCAGGTTGTTATCCAGCATTTCCATGGCGGAAAGATAGATGGCTTCCTTCCGGGCCGTTTCGGCTTCAGGCAGGTCGGTGGCTTGCTCAAAGTAATCCCGGGCGGCGTCGTAGGCTTCCTCGGCCATCATTTTTTGCCCAAGCTGATAATAGCACTGGGACAAAAGGGCCCGGGAATCCTCATAACCGGTGATCTTTTCCAGCATTTCCGCCGCCTTGGCGTAATCGCCGCTGTTCATGGCGTTGACGGCCGGGGCGTACAGGCAGCCCGCCGCCCGGCGGTAGGCGTCGCTGTAATCCCCCGCCAACAGGAAGTATTCGGCGGCGGCATCGTAATCCTGCTGATTGTAATACACCACGCCGGCGGCGTAATAGGCGGCCTGCAGCTTCAATTCGCTGTCCCGGTAATCCCCCAGCAGCTTGAAATACTCGATGGCGGTCAGAGGATCGCTTTCCATGGCCAGCACGGCGGGCTGATACAGGCAGTCCTGGGCGTTGACGGCGGCGTTCTGGTAATCCCCCAGGGCCAGGTATTTTTCCCGGGCGGCGGCGTAATCACCCTTGGCCATCAGATCGTTGGCCCATTCGTATTCCGCCTGATTGCGCTTCATGCGGGCGTCGCTGTAGGAGGGCACCTGCTCGTACAATTCGATGGCTTCCTCCCAGTTGCCGGCGGCCAGCAGCTTTTCGGCGTATATATACCGGGCCTCCTGGGCGCGGGTTTCGCTGTCCTTATAATCCGCCAGGGCGTCAAAGCCGTTCCACGCCGCCCGCAGGGAGGTGTAGGTGCCGCCGTTCAGGGCGGACAGGGCCGCCCGGTAATCGCATTCCAACGCCATATCGGCGCTGTCGCGATAATCGGCAAGGGCCAGGAATTGCTCCTTGGCGGCGTCGTACTGGCTGCTTTCCAGGGTGCGGCTGGCCTGGTAGTAGCGGTAATAGGGGATGCCGTGGAAATACACGGCGTAGGCCCCGCCGGCCAGCAGTGCCACCGTCACGAGGGAGGAAATGACGATCCGCCGAACGCGGCGCTTTCTGCGCTGGGCGGCTTCCGCCTCCTGGGCGATGCGCCGGGCGGTTTCCCGCTGGCGGCGCTGCTCCTCCTCCATAAAGCTTTGGCGGGTGAAAATGATTTTTTCGATGGCCGCCTCGTTCAGCTTGGTGAATAATTCGTGCTTGTCCCGGCGGCAGCGGCGGCAGTCATCGTCCTTGGCGGCGTTGGCCCGGCCGCACACGCAGACCCACACGGCCCCCTGGTCGCTGGGGTAGCAGGTGGCGTCGGGGCCGGCCAATTCCTGCATGACCCGCAATTGCGCGCCACGCAGGGCGGGGGAGGGTTTGTATTCCAGGGACGGGGTGTTGCCCCTGCGCCACACCGTGCCATCCACAAACCAGGCCTTTTCGATGATGACCTCCAGGTCCTGGGCCGTCACGGCTTCCTCCACCGCCAATGTGATCTCATAGGCGTGGCGGGCGGGGATTTCGATGCCTTGCAGCCGCTCCACGTGGCGGGCGAACAGCTCCCCCTCCGGATCGTAGCACAGCACGCAAACCTGGATGCTGTTCACCTCCAGATCCGAAAGGTTATAAATCTGCATGGCCAAAATGGGGTTATCCGCGGTGGGCATTTTGCAATGCCATAATTCGATAGGGCAGGTCAGATCAATCCGCATGGAGCAAGCGCCTCCGACGACAGTAGCATGATCAGCGAATATCGCTGGGTTATCTGAGCAGCATCCGGTAGTTGAGCAGCGTGCCGTCCTGGAAGGTGAGCTGCCAGATCACGGTGCTGCCCACCTGCGTGGTCAGGGCGTAGGTGACGGTGGCGGTCACCTCGGCGTACGCAAGCACGCCGTAAGGGGCGGTCACCCCGTCGCCATAGAGGGCGATGCCGTTTTCCAGCTGGGTGTTCTGCCCGTGCAGGAAGCGGTTCATCACGCTGTCCATGGTATCGTCGATCCGCACGGCCCGGGGGCCCTCGATCACGTCGTCATACACGGTCAGGCTGTCCACCTGCTGGAATTTGCGCTGGCCGTTGTAGAGGAACACGATGCTGACCGCTTCCCATTCCTGGGTGCGCAGGTATTCGCCGGTACTGTCCTCCATCCAATCGTCCACCTGGGGCTGGCCCAGCACGGCCGCCGCGCTTTCGGGGGTCAATTGCAGGAAATCCAGGCCGCCGAACGTCAGGTCGCTTTCGTCAAAGGCGGTCAGATCGCCGCCGTACACGCTGACGGGATAGGCGGAATACTCGGTGTTTTCCTGCATGATGGCCACGTTGCCGATTTCCTCCAGGGCGGCGCTTTCCTCCACCGCGGCGTCCAGGCCGAAAATCTCGATGCCGGACACCATGTCCTGATCGAAGGTATAGGTAACGCCGCTGCGGATCACCCGGTCGTCCTCCCAGGTGAAGATCAGGTGGGTCACCTCGCTGACCCGCTGGCCGTCCCGCAGGATGTAGCCCACGGTGGCCTCCGGCCGCTCGTCGTTCACATACAGGGCGGCGTCGTAGCGGGTGCCGTACAGGTCGGGGTTATCGTTGGGATACACGCTCAGCACGTCCGCCAGGCTTTCGCCCAGGTGGATGCCCCGCAGGTCCTCCTGCATTTCATTGAGGGTGGCGCCCAGCACGGCGCTGGTTTCGCTCAATTCCTCGTCGGCGATGAGCAGCCGGGCGTTCCCGGCGTAGGTGATGGCGGTCACCCCGGTTTCCGGGTCGGTTTCGGCGTGATCGACCCCGAAAGCCAGGGCGTCGCCGGTCAAAACGTTCAAATACAATTCCAGCTCTTCCTGGGTCAGGAAGGCGTTTTCTTCCGCCAGCACCTGTTCATCGGTCCATTCCTCGGCCAGGGCGGCGCAGTTGATCAGCATCAGCAGGGCCACGAGCAGCGACATCAGCTTTTTCATGGGAAATCTCCTTTTTTGATTGTTACGCGTTGAGGGTTTGCACGCCCTGGGGCGTTACGAGGGCGTAAAGCAGCCGGGCCCGGGGCGCGGGCGCGGGGGAGAGGGCGAGGGCGGCGGCGATGCGGCCTTCCGCTTCCGCGGCGGACGCTTCGTTTTTAGCGTGCAGGGTGCAGATCGTATCGCCCCGGCGGATGAAATCGCCGATGCGCTTTTGCATCACGAAGCCCACGGCGGGGTCGATCACGTCGTCCTTCGCGATACGGCCCGCGCCCATCCGCTGGGCGGCCAGGCCCAGGGCTGTGCCGTCCACGTGGGCCAGGTAGCCTTCCTCCCGGGCAAGCATGGGCCGGATCACCGGGGCCTGGGGCAGCAGCGTCACGTCGTCGCAGACGCGGGCATCCCCGCCCTGGGCGGCAATCATTTCCTTGAGCTTGAGCAGGCCCCTGCCGCTGTCGAGGGCGTCCGTCAGCAGGGAACGGGCCTGATCCTCCGTGCCCGCCAGGCCGCTGGCGATCAGCATCTGCGCCCCCAGGAACAGGGAAACGGCTTTGAGAGGCCCGCCGGATCGGCCGGCCAGGATATCGATGGCTTCTTTGACCTCCAGGGCGTTGCCCACGTGGCTACCCAGGGGCTCCTCCATGCCGGACACCACCGCCACGATGCTGCGCCCGGCGTGGGCGCCGATATCCACCATGGCCTGGGCCAGGGCGATCGAATCATCCAGCGTGGGCATCAGGGCGCCGGAGCCTGTTTTGACATCCAGCACGATGGCCTTTGCCCCGGCGGCGAATTTTTTGCTCAGGATGCTGGATACGATCAGGGGGATGGAATCCACGGTGGCGGTCACATCCCGCAGGGCGTAAAGGGTTTTATCAGCCGGGGCCAATTGGCCGCTCTGGCTCACCACCGCGCAGCCCACGGTGCGCACCGCCTGGATGAATTCCTCCTCCGGCAGGGCCACCCGCATGCCGGGAATGCTTTCCAGCTTATCCAGCGTGCCGCCGGTGTGGCCCAGGCCCCGGCCGCTCATTTTCAGCACCTTGCCGCCGCAGGCGGCCACCAGGGGGGCCAGCACCAGGGTGGTGGTATCGCCCACGCCGCCGGTGGAATGCTTATCCACCGGCACGCCCTGAACGTCGGGCTTCAGCATATCGCCGGATTCAGCCATGGCCATGGTCAGGTCAGCCGTTTCCCGGGCGTCCATCCCGTTCAGGCGAATGGCCATCAGCAGGGCGGCCAATTGATAATCGGGAATGGAATGATCGGCTGCGCCCCGGGCGAAAAAGGCGATTTGCTCCTTGCTCAGGGCACGGCGGTTTTTCTTGTCTTCGATGATGCTGACAATATCCATCAAGGGAAATCCTTTCCTTATAAATAATCATCCAATGATAGTATATCACATTTCTTTTGCGGCGTAAAGCGAGGAATGCGCCTTTGGTTAAAAAATATTGTAAATATTTTGCGAAATTCTATTGACCGTGTAACAAAAATGTAATATAATGCATGAGAAAGAATGTATTCTTCTTTTTGGCTACGCTTTTATGTACTGTCCGGTACATTGCCGTAAACCTATAAATCGTGGATGGGGTGTCGGTCTCTATGAAGGAAACAGGAATGCTGAACCGGGTAATCTCCTTGGCGCTGCTGGCGGTGATGGTGCTGTCGCTGTGCGCGCCCGCCGCGTATGCGGAGGATTCGTACGTCCGCACCATCAAGGACAGCGTGAATATCCGGGAAACCCCCGCTGGCAAAGTGCTGAATGAAAACAGCCAGATCCCTCTGGGGTCGGTGTTGCTGGTGTACGGCCTGGAAAGCAGCAGCGGCCACGAATGGGCGCTGATCCGCTATGACGGCGTGACCGGCTACATCGATTCCGATTGCTACGCCTTGAGCGACGTGGAGGGCAATCTGCTGAGCGGCGCCGCCTCCGCCTCCGCCACTGCCGCCGGGGCTACCCTGAAAAAGGGCGATTACGGCGAAGTGACCACCGACAACGTGTTCTTCCGGAAAACCGCCAGCACCAGCGGCGATTTCTGGGATCGTTTGCCCAAGGGCTGGCGATTGAAGGTGCTGGGCACCACCACCACCGGCAAGGGCAAGAGCGCGATCCTGTGGTACAAGGTGCAGGGCGGCACCACCAAGTGGCCCGACCGCACCTACACCGGCTATATCCACAGCGATTATTTCACTGCCGCCGGCGCGGCCACCGCTACGCCCAAGCCCGGCGCTACCGCTACGCCCAAGCCCTCTTCCTCTGATTCCGGCGACGGCGATACGACGTCCAGCGGCCAGTACGTGCGCACGGTGAAAACCGGCGTGAATATCCGCAAGACCCCCGGCGGCACCGTGCTGACCGGCAAGAATGAGGATAAGATCCCCATCGGCACCGTGCTGGCCTACAACGCCGGCCCCACTTCCGCCAACGGCTACGATTGGGTGCGGGTCAGCTACCGGGGCATCACCGGCTACATCCGCAGCGACTGCTGGGTGTTCACCGATGAAAACGGCAACGGCGGCAGCACTGTGTCGCCCACCGCTGCGCCTGATGTGGGGGACGGCCTGGGCACCGTGACTTTGACCACCGGCGGCGTCAATTTCCGCGAGACCCCCGGCGGCATGATCCTGGGCCGGCTGCCCAAGAACACCAAGATGACCTACTATAATACCCGCACCGTCAACGGCGTGCTGTGGTATTACGTGTATTCCTCCGCCATCGGCAATTACGGCTACGTGCTGGGCAGCCTGGCGAAGGTGACCAGCGGCAGCACGGTGAAGCCCACCGTGACCGCCACCCCCAAGCCCGGCGGCGGCACCTCCTCTGTCGGTACCCTGACGACCATCGCCGATAAGCTGAACCTGCGCAAGACCCCCAGCCTGCAGGCCACCGTGCTGGTGCAGATCCCCAAATCCGGCGTGAACCTGAGCTACTCCGCCACCGAAACGGCCGGCGGCGTGACCTGGTACAAGGTCACTTACAACGGCAAAACCGGCTGGCTGCACGGCAACTTCGTGCGGGATAACGGCGGCACCACCAAAGCCACCGCCACCCCGAAGCCCAGCACCGGCTACACCACCCCCGTTCCCAGCGCGGCCGGCCTGAGCGACGTGGCCCTGACCACCGCCAACAGGGTGTTCATCCGCAAGAGCGCTTCCATGAGCGCCAAGCAGCTGGGCAGTGTGGCCAAGGCCGGCACCAGGCTGACCTACCTGGGCAAGTATGCCGAGGATAAAACCTCGAAGCCCGGCACCACCTACGTGTGGTACAACGTCGAATACGGCAAGGTGACCGGCTGGATGCGGGGCGATTATCTGCGCGTCCTGACGCCGGATGAAAAGAAGGTGTATCTGCTCACCGGCGATCCCAACGCCCCGGCGGAAGCCACCTACACCACCCTGAAGAAGGGCGATGAGGGCGACGCCGTGACGGCCCTGCAGCAGAAGCTGGTGGAAAAGGGTTACCTGAAGCAGAGCGACGTGACCGGCAAATACACCACCGCTACCGAAAAAGCCGTCATCGCCTTCCAGAAGGATAACAAGCTGACCCAGGATGGCATCGCCGGCGAAAAGACCCAGCACGCCCTGTTTGGCACCGTGCCCGTGGGCACCTATGATAACAGCACGGTGGATCCCGTCCTGTACCCGGTGGAGAAGGTGGATTGGTTCACCGGCGATATCCAGACTGTGTGGGCCATCGGCGTCAACGCCGTGGTCACCGACGTGTATACCGGCATTTCCTTCAGGGCCCAGCGCCTCTACGGCGGCAACCACGCCGACTGCGAGCCGCTGACCACCGAGGATACCACCGCCTACTGCCAGATTTACGGCGTCAATAACGCTCAGGAAATCTCCGACCGGATGAGTGAATTGCAGTCCTGGCGCCGCCGGCCCCTGTGGGTCACCGTGGGTGGGCGCACCTTCGCCGCCTCCATGTACGGCGTGCCGCATAACTACAGCGGCGACCGCATTGCCGATAACAACTTCAACGGCCAGTTCTGCGTCCACTTCGTCAACAGCAGGACCCACGAAACCAACCGCGTGGATACGGATAACTCCCAGAACGGAAACTTTGGCCATCAGAGCGCCATTCAGTACGCGTACACCCATTCCATCAGCGGTACCAAATAACATGCAATACGATGTCATCATCATCGGCGGAGGCGCAGCGGGTTTGTCCGCTGCGCTTTCCGCATCCGGGCATGGCGCGCATCGGGTGGCCGTGCTGGAGGGCGCGCCACGGGTGGGGCGGAAGATCCTGGCCAGCGGCAACGGCCGGTGCAACTTGGCCAACGCCCGCGCTGAAAAGTATATGGGAAGTCCCGAATTCGCCGACACCGTGCTGAAAAAGTGCCCGACAAAGCAGGTGCTGCGGTTTTTCCGTGATCTGGGCCTGGTAACGGTGGAGGAGGAGGGCGGCCGGATATACCCCGGCTGCGGCCAGGCCGCCGCGGTGCTGGATGTGCTGCGAAGCGCGGCGGAGCGCCGGGGCATCCGTGTCCTGTGCGACGCGCCGGCGACGGCCATCGCGCCGGTCGGCGGCGGCTATCGGGTGTCAACGCCGGCGGGGACTTTCACCGCTCCGGCGGTGGTGGCGGCCTTCGGCGGCATGGCCGGCGGCAAATTGGGCCACGATGGCGGCCCCTACCGGCTGCTGACGGACCTGGGGCACACGCTGACGCCCCTCTTTCCGGCCTTGACGCCTCTCGTTTCGGAAAAAGGGGCGGTGAAGGGGCTGTCCGGCCTGCGGCTGCCAGCCGTGCTGTATCTGTGCCGCCGTCAAAAGGGTGATCCGTCGGCGGACCCGCTGATCAGCCGCCCCTGCCAGGGGGAGGTGCTGTTTACCGATTACGGGGTCAGCGGCGTGTGCGCCATGGAGCTGGCCCGCAAGGCGGGGGAGGAACAGCGAAAAACGGGGAAATGGCCCGTTTTGTACATTGACTTTTCGCCCATGCTGGGCTTGATCCCCCGGCAATTTGGCTGGCTGAACGGCGGGCCGGCGGATCAGAACGTAAAAGCCGTGGAGGCATGCCTGGTTGACCGCCTGCATAGGATGCCGGAGAGCGCCGTGCTGCAGGGCCTGGCCCCCCGGCTGCTGGCGGAGAGGCTGAAGGGCCTTTCGATCCCTTCACTGGCACGGTGCCTGGCGGCTTTCCCGGTGCCGCTGGCGGGGGTGCGGGGGTTCGAATACGCCCAGGTCACCGCCGGGGGCGTTTCGACGGCGGAATTCAGCGCCGACACCCTGGAATCCAGGCTGCACCCCGGCCTGTTCGCCGCCGGCGAATTGCTGGATGTGGATGGGGACTGCGGGGGGTATAACCTGCAGTTTGCCTTCGCCTCCGGCCTGATCGCCGGGGAGCACGCGGCCAAGGCGCGATGATGGAAAGTGAGGAAGCAATTATGACGCAAGCGTTTGTTTCGCTGAAGCCCGGCACCCTGCTGGCCCCCGTGCCGGCGGTAATGGTATCCTGCGGCCGGGCGGGGGAAAAGCCCAATATCGTCACCATCGCCTGGGCAGGTACGGTCAATTCCGATCCTCCCATGTGCTCGGTGTCTATCCGCAAATCCCGGTATTCCCACGATATCATCCGGGACACCGGGGAATTCATCATCAACCTGTGCGGCGAGGATTTGCTGCAGGCCACCGATTTCTGCGGCGTCAAATCCGGGCGGGATGTGGATAAGTTTTCCGCCTGCGGCCTGACCCCGGCGGCGGTGGAAGGCTTTGCCGCGCCAGCCGTGGGGGAAAGCCCCCTGTATCTGGCCTGCCGGGTGAAAAGCGTGCAGGAATTGGGCAGCCACGATTTGTTCCTGGGGGAAATCCAGCGGGTCGGCGTGAAGGAAGAATTGATGAGCGCGGATGGCGGCATCGATTTTTCCAAGGCCAGGCTGGTGGCCTACAACCACGGCACCTATTATCAGTTGGGCCGGGCGCTGGGCTTCTTCGGCTATTCCGTGGCCGCGCCGGACGTGCTGAAGCGGCGGATGGAAAAGCTGAAATAAAGCGGATGTACGCGCGGCCATAGCGGGCCATTTTCGCTGACGGTGGAGGGAATCAAAGGTGTATCAGGCATTGTACCGGGTCTGGCGGCCCAAAACCTTTTCCGATATGGTGGGCCAGGAGGCCATCGTGCGCACGCTGCGGCACCAGGTCATGTCCGGCCGCATCGCCCACGCCTATCTGTTCTGCGGCAGCCGGGGCACGGGCAAAACCAGCGCCGCCCGCATTTTGACCCGGGCCATCA
>JAFUXH010000053.1 GCA_017470945.1 Clostridia bacterium
AAGCTGCAGCAGCGGCTGATCGAGCTGGGTTACCTGGCCTACGGCGGGGACGACGGCAAATTCGGCCCCGCCACCGCGGAAGCCGTGATGAACTTCCAGCGGGATCAGGGCATCAAGGTGGATGGCGTCGTGGGCAGCATCACCCTGGCCCGGCTGCAGATGGAACTGGGCACGGAATACTACGCCCAGGATATCGACGCCGAGGGCTGACGATCCCTGACCGCGCCGAACCCGGGCAAACAAAAAAATAACGAAATTTCCCCCTGCATGGCGCAGGCCCGATCGGGCCATGATATAAGCCGTGAAGGGGGAATTTTTGATGAAAAAGATCGCTTGCGGTCTGCTGGCGCTGCTGCTGTGCGCCGCGCTGCTGACCGGCTGCGCCGCCCGGGGGGCCGAGGAAAACAACGGGCAGGACGGGGAAAAGCTGGAGGGCGACGCTCAGGCGGGGCAAAAGCCTGCGCTTCCGGACAAATTGACCCGCAATGCCGACGGCGTGCCGGAATTGCGGGTGTATCAGGTGGATGAAGAGGAAAGCGCGCGGATGGATATCGAAAGCTACCTGTTGGGCGTGCTGGCGGGGGAAATGAAGAACGATTGGCCCATCGAGGCCCTGAAGGCCCAGGCCATCCTGGCCCGCACCTTCGTGCTGAAATTCTGCGCCGAAAAGGAAAGCAAGTATCCCGACGCCGATATTTCCACCGATATCGAGGAGGCCCAGGCGTACGATGAAACCGGCGTCAACGACCGCATCGAGCAGGTGGTGCAGGATACCCGGGGCCTGGTGCTCAGCAGCGGCGGGCAGCTGCCCTACGCCTGGTTCCACGCCCATTCCGGGGGCATGACCGCCCTGGCCCGGGAGGGGCTGAATTACGAAAAGGCGGAGCCTGACTACACCCAGGTGGTTCCGGGGCTGGAGAGTGACGACGCCCCCGCCGACGCCCAAGCGTGGCAGGCGGATTTTTCCACGGAGCAGGTGCTGTCCGCCGCCCGGGAGGCGGGCTTGAGCGGCGTCGATGCCCTCACTTCCATCTCCGTGGGGGATCGGGGGGAAAGCGGCCGGGCCGTTACCATTCTGATCAACGGGCAGCCGGTGTCGGCGCCGGAATTGCGTTTGGCGCTGGGCTCCTCCCAGATGCGATCCACCCTGCTGACCAGCCTGAAGCTGGAAAACGGCCGCGTCGTCATGGCGGGCAAGGGCTACGGCCACGGGGTGGGCATGCCCCAGTGGGGCGCCTACGCCCTGGCGGAGGATGGAAAAACGGCGGAGGAGATCGTCACCTATTACTTCCGCAATGTGACGGTGGAAAAAATGTGGTGATATTGAATTGCCGGAAGAATCGCAAGAATTGACTGGGCGGCAAATATTGGCATACCTACCGAAAGGAAGCCGGAGGCGGAAAGAAACGGAGGGATCTGGCGCGGCTGATAAGCCAGCTTTCAGATCCCTCGATTCCGCTTTTCTGGCTCCGCTCCACTCGGGATGACGGAAACTTGTACATTGATCGTGAAACGTTATATTATTCCAATGAAAACGTATCTTTTTCCACCACCGCGTAGATATCCCGGTGGGCGTTAGCTTCAAAATACGCTTTCAGCCGAATGTTGTCATCCCATTTTCGCTGCGGGTAGGTGCCGTATCTTCGTTTTACGTCGTTCATCCTTTCCTCGATATCCAGCACGCCTTCGCTGCCGGCCAGCGCGTCGCACAATTGGATCAGCCTGTCGTAATCATCCAGCTGGGTTTTTGCCAGCTGCTCCCGGATCAATTCCAGCTCCTCCGCCGTGGTATCGAAGCGACCGATGTAATCATCCAGGCACGGGCGGTGGAACGAATGGGTCAGGCACACCTTGGCGGCTTCGTCATAGCCCAGCGACAGCATATAGGAATATCCGTCTGACACGTGGCCCAGATGCCGGACGCCGAATTTCCGCCCGATATCGTGCAAAAGGCCCAGGATGTACGCTTTATCCGGGTCCATGCCTTGGCAGCAGGCGGCGATCCTTTCGGCGCAGTGGGCGGCGACCCGGCTGTGGTTGCCCCACGGCCCGGGGTTGCATTGCTCCGCTTCCGTTAGCAATCGTTCCGCTTCCGCTCTCGTGGGCAGCATAGGCTCCTCCCCGCGGCCGGGCCGCGATCCAAAATCAGTACATCAGGTATTCGCATTCCAGGCGGCCGTTGTAAAGCCGCCTTTTTTGCGCGGCGCGCCGGCCAAAGCAGCGCTCGAAGCCGGTATGGGCGGTGATCACGCCCATGCGGCTGTCGGGGTGGCGGTCCTTTAGCGCCCGGATGTCCCGGTACAATTGCTCGCACGCCTTCCGGTCGCTGAGGCGCTCGCCGTAGGGCGGGTTGAGCAGAAACAGGGGCGACGGGGTATCCAATTGCACCTGGCGCAGATCCTTTTCCGTCACCGTGATGCGCCCGCCCAGGCCGGCCTGCTGAATGTGGCGCTTGCACAGGGCGATGGCCTGGCCGTCGATATCGCTGCCGGCGACCGCGCCGATCCGGGCGGGATCGAATTGCTCCTCCGCCTCCCGGCGCAGGCGCTGCATGGCATCCTTTGGGAAAAGGGGCCAGCTTTCGCAGGCGAAGCTTCGCTTCAGCCCCGGGGCCCGGCGGGCCTTGATGAACGCTGCTTCGATCAGCAGGGTGCCGGTGCCGCAGCAGGGGTCGTACAGAATGCGCTCTCCCCGCGGGGCCAGCAGCACCAGGGCGGCGGCCAGCGTTTCCCGGATGGGGGCTTCCCCGTTCCAGGTACGGTAGCCCCGCTTGTTCAGGGCGTCGCCGCTGGTATCGATAGTCAGGCGGGCCACGTCGCCGTGCAGGGCCACGTCGATGGGATACGTGGGGCCCGATTCATCGAACCAGGAGGTGCGGTAGCGCTTTTTCAGCCGCTCCACGATGGCTTTTTTGGTGATGGCCTGGCAATCCCGAACGCTCATCAATTGGCTGCGGGCGCATTTGCCGCTGACGGGAAAGCGGGCGTTCGGGGGCAGGTAATCCTCCCACGGCAGGGAGAAAACGAACTGAAACAATTCCTCGAAGGTGACGGCCTTTTGCTCCCCCACGATCAAAAGCACCCGATCCGCCGTGCGCAGCCACAGATTGGCCTGAAACGCCCGGGCAGGATCGGCCTCGAAGCGGGCGCCGCCCTGCTCGCCCCTGGCGTTATCGATGCCCAAATGCTGCAATTCCTTCCGAACCAGGCCCTCCAGGCCGAAGGCGGCGGTGGCGAAAAATTCCATATTTCGATCCTCTTTTCCCAGCGTTACAGATAGCAGCCCATTTCGATGCGCACCTCGTGCCGGGGCGCGTCCTCGTTGGTGTATTCGCAGGCGTTGAAGCCCATGAAGGACAGGCCCTGGGCCATGTAAAAGGAGATGGCCGCCGTGTTGCAGCTTTGGGTTTCCAGGATCAGCGCCCGCCGGTGCTGGGCCCGGGCGATTTCCCGGGCGCGGGTCATCAGCAGGGTGCCGAAGCCCCGGCGGCGGTAGCCCTCCTGCACGCACAGGTTGGTGATGCGCAGGCGGTTGTTCCATTCCTCCGGCGTCACCTCCAGAATGGCCCGCATTTCCTTGCCGTCCCACAGGCCGAAGGCCTTGGGGTCGTCCCAATGGGGGGCGAACAGCTTGTCGGTGAATTCCTTGCGGATGGGGGCGCAGGGGGTGCGTACCAATTCCACGGCGAATACGTTCTCGCTGGTGCGCAATCGCAGGTCGAAGTACGCCTTGCTTTCGTAGGAAAAAAACAGTTCAAACCCCTCAAACTGCTCCCGCGGCAATTCGGAAATGTGCATGCTTCCCGCCCCTTTTGTGGATGATATTTTTCATAGTATACCATATTTTGCGGTGCGTGGAAAGAAGAAAATTCCATCTGCCCGCGATGATTTGCGCAGAAACGGGGTCAAACGACAATCTTTTCACCCCCGATCGACGCGGGAATCCTCTCCATTACGCTATGATGATCCCATACGTGGTTGACAGATGGAGGAATGAGCATGCACGGCGTTGAAATGCTGCGCCCCTGGAAGAGCGGGAAGCAGGCGCGGGCGATCGGCCTGAAGGAGGCCGCGGCCAGGATCAAGGCGCATGCGCCGTGGGGCTTCGCCTTTTTTCTATTCAGCCTGGCCCAAAGCCTCACGGTGCCATCGCCCTTCGCGGTCAGTTGCCTGGTGGCGCTGCGAGCAGCGGGGCTGCCCTGCCCCGGGGCGGCGGCGGGGTTGGCGGCAGGGCTGATTTTTCGGGCGGCATGGGGTCAAATGCTGGATATCGGGCTGCTGCTGGCCTGCGGTTTGGCGCTGCTGCTGATTCGCGCCCCGCAGGATGCCGGCCCGCGGCTGTATTTGCTGACGGCGGGGCTGCTGGTGCTGCGCTCCGTGCCCCTTTTGATCGGCGCGCCGGACGCCCAAACCATGCTGCTGGCGGGGGTGGGGGCGGCCCTGGGCCTGGCCGTGATGCCGGGCCTGACCCGATGCGCGCAGCTGATCCGCCGGAAGCCCAGGGAGTGGACAGAGGACGATGGGATGTGCCTGCTGCTGCCCGCCGTGCTGCTGATCGCCGGGGCGGCCCGACTCAGCGCGTTTTCGGTGAACCTGGGCTGTATGGCGGCGTCTGCCGGGGCGTTGACGCTGGCGTGGCTGGCCGGCGGCGCGGCGGGGGTGTGCGTGGGGCTGGGCTGCGGGCTGGCCCTGCTTTTGTCGGGGCTGGGCACGCTGCCGCTGGTGATCCTGGCCTTCGGCGGGCTGACGGCGGGGATGTTTCAGGGAAAAAACCGGCTGCTGCCGGTGGGCGTGTTCCTGCTGTCGGCATTGACCTTCACTTATCTGATCGCCTTTTCCTTCCAGCGGGCCGCGTTTTTCCCGGCGGTGGCGGGCGGGGCGGTTTTCCTGATGCTGCCTGGCAAATGGCTGCGCCGCATGACGGCGTGGGTGCGCATGATCCGCTGGAACCAGCCCAGGGAAAACGCCTATACCCGGCTGAAAATGCAGCGCTGGGTGCGGGCCATCGACCGGATGGCCGAGGCGCTGCCCCATCCCCGCATGGAAGCGCCCACCCGGGAGGAGGAGAGCGAGGGCCTGACGGAAGCCCTCTGCGCCGGGTGCGACCGGCTGCCCATCTGCTGGCACGATCAATTTGACCAGACCCGTCAGGGAATGCTGGCCCTGGCCGGGCGGGGGGAGGATATGGAAAACGACCTGGCGGTCATCAATCAATTCTTTTCCGCCTGCCCCCGCATCTCTCGCATTCCGCCGCTGCTGAATCGGCTCCACGACGACCGGCAGAGCCGGGACCATCGGGCGATGTGCGCCGATTACGAGCGGGAAATGCTGCAAACCCATCTGACCGCCCTATCCCAGGCCGCTCAGCGCATCAGCCTGGAGGGCGGCCAGGCGGATGAGGAGGAAAGCTTCTGGATGTCCCAGGCCGACGAAGCGCTGGAGGCCGTGCGCTTTCCCGGCAAAACGGCTTTCGTCAAGCGCGTCGACGGCAGGATGACGGTGTGCCTGAAGTGCGATTCCCTGGCCCTGCGGCCACTGACGGGCATGACGCTGGCCAAGCAGGTGGGCACCTACCTGAACGTGGATTTGGAGGTGACCGAGCGGCAAAGCAGCCGGGTGATCCTGGAGGAGAGGCCGCCCCTCAAGGTGCTCACCGGCATGGCCACCGCCTGCGCCGTGACGCTGGACAGGAAGAACACCCCCGGTCAAACGCCCGATAACGGCGACGCCGTACTGGTGGAGCCCCTCAGCGGGGGCAAAATGGTGCTGGCCCTCAGCGACGGCATGGGCCATGGGGCCGGGGCCCAGGATGAAAGCCGAAAAACACTGGAAATGCTGTCGCTGTGCCTGGAGGCGGGCTATACCCGCGCCCAGGCCATGACTGCCGTGAACGGGGCCATGCTGTCGGCCACCGGCGGGGAAAAATTCGCCACCGTCGATTTGTGCCTGATCGACCTGTGGACGGGGGAAGCCGCCCTGAACAAAATGGGGGCCTGCGCTTCTATCCTGGTGCAGGGCCAGAAAAGCCAGTGGATCGAGGGGGAGGCCCTGCCCCTGGGCATCATTGAGCGCGTGACGCCCATGGAACACCACTTTACCCTGGGGGAGGGGGACCTGCTGCTGTTGATGAGCGACGGGATCACCGACGCGTTCCCCGCCGAGGAGGACATCCTGTCCATCGTGAAGCAGTACCGGGCCGATACGGCCCAGCACCTGGCCGACGCCCTGCTGCGGGAGGCCGTCATGCGGAAGGACGGCTTGCCCCCGGATGATATGACGGTGCTGTGCGCCAGGATCACCGAACGGAAAAAAGAATAAATATAGCAGGAACGGCAGGGCGTCGAAGCGGCTTCGGCGCCCTGTTTGGCATACGGGGAAACAAAGAAAAAACGGCGATGGGAAGCCCTGGAACGCCGCGAACTTTTCCCGTGTATCTTGACAGAATGGAAAGATGCATTATAATTAACGATTGACCATGTGGGTTATTAGGGAGGTGCGGCCTGTGACGCTGCAGCAGCTGCTTTACGTGATCCGGATTTCTGAAACGGGCTCCTTCAACAAGGCGGCGGAGCAGCTGTTTGTGGCGCAGCCGTCGCTGACCAACGCCGTCAAGGAGCTGGAAAAGGAAATCGGCATCACCGTTTTCAACCGCACCGGCCGGGGCGTGACGCTGACGGCCGACGGCATGAATTTCCTGCCCTACGCCCGGCAGGTGTACAGCCAATACCAGAACCTGCTGGAGGCGTACGGAAAGGCCGGGGCCCGGCGGCAGCAGTTCGCCGTATCCACCCAGCATTATTCCTTCGCCGTCAAGGCGTTCGTGGAAATGACCAAGGCCTTCGACGTGGCGGAATACGAATTCGCCATCCGGGAAACCCGCACCCGGAACGTGATCGACGATGTGGCGTCCAGCCGCAGCGAGATCGGCATTTTGTACCTGAATGATTTCAACCGGAAGGCCATTTTGAAAATCCTGTCCACCAATCAATTGCAGTTCACGCCGCTGATCGCCTGCAGGCCCTACGTGTATCTGTGGAAGGGCCACCCCCTGGCGGGGCGGCAGGCCATCGCCTTCGACGATCTGGCCCCCTTCCCCTGCCTGTCCTTTGAGCAGGGGGACAACAGCAATTTTTACTTGGCTGAGGAATTGCTGTCCACCAACGAATACCCCCGCCTGATCAAATGCTGCGACCGGGCCACGGTGCTGAACCTGATGGTGGGCCTGAACGGCTACACCATCTGCTCCGATATTATTTGCGAAGAATTGAACGGCGGCGACTATATCGCCGTGCCCTATGCCGATGAGGACGCCAGCCCCGACAACGCCATGGAGCTGGGCCTGATCACCCGGAAAAACCACGTGCTCAGCGCGATGGGGGAAAGATACGTGGCCGAATTGAAGCGGTACCTGGGCACGGAAACGCCCGCGTGAGAAAGGAAAAACTGTGATCTATCTGGATTATACCGCCCATATGCCCCCGGAGGAAGCGGCGCTGGAAGCTTTCTGCCGGGCGGAACGGGCGTACGCGGGCAACCCCAACGCCCATCACCAGGCGGGCTTTGCCGCCGGGGCGGCCATGGCCGATTTTGCCCGGCGGGCCGCGGCGTGCCTGGGCGTGGAGGCGGAGGAATTGATATTCACCTCCGGCGCCAGCGAAAGCAACAATACCGCCATTCAGGGCATCGCCCACGCCGGCCGCCTGTTTGGCCGGCATATGATCACCACGCCCCTGGAACATCCCTCCGTCAGCGGCTGCCTGACCGCCCTGCAGGAGCGGGGATGGCAAATCGACGTGTTGCGTATCGATCGGCAGGGCCGGATCGACCTGGCGGAATTGCAGGAATTGCTGCGGCCCGATACCGTGCTGGTGACCCTGAGCGCGGTGGACAGCGAACTGGGGGCCGTGCAGCCCATCGAAGCGGCGGCGGAGCTGATCCGGGCGTATCCCCGCTGCCGCCTGCATGTGGACGCCACCCAGGCCGTAGGCAAGATCCCCTTTGATTTTTCCCTGGCTGATACGGTCAGCCTGTCGGGCCACAAGTTCGGCGGCGTCGCCGGCAGCGGGCTGCTGTACAAAAAGCGGGGCGTCGATATGGAGCCGCTGATTCACGGCGGCGTCAGCACCACCCTGTATCGCAGCGGCACCCCGGCGGTGGGGCTGGCCGCCGGCCTGGTCACGGCGCTGGAAAACGCCGTGGCGCAGCAGCCCACGCGGTTTGCCCAGGTGCAAGCGCTGAACGACGCTCTGCGTCAGGGGCTTTTGCGCCGGGGCGTGCGGGTGCACAGCCCGGAAAACGCCGTGCCCCACATCCTGAACGCCGGTATCGACGGGATCAAGGGCGCCGCCTTTCGGGACGCGATGGACCGCCACGGGGTGTGCCTGTCGGTAAAATCCGCCTGCTCGGTGGAAAACACCCCCTCCCGGGCGGTGTTCGCCGTAACGAAAAACCGCAGGCAAGCCCTGGAAAGCTGGCGGCTCAGCCTGAGCCACCATACGACCCGGGCGGAAATCGATGAATTTTTGGGCATCCTGGATGCCGTTTGCGAGGAGATGCGTTCATGAGCCGGGAATTTACCCCCTGCCAACTGGTGGAGCAGAGTATCGTGCGCCGCTATCATGAGGAATTGTGGAGCCCCTTTTGCAAGGCGATCAAAAAATATCAGTTGATCCAACCGGGGGATAAGATTGCCGTGTGTATTTCGGGCGGCAAGGATTCCATGCTGATGGCCAAAATGATGCAGATGCTGCATCGGCATTCCGTTATCCCCTTCGACGTGGTGTACCTGATCATGGACCCAGGCTATAACGAAATCAATCGCCGGAAGGTGGAAAGCAACGCCCAATTCCTGGAGATCCCATACACCCTGTTTGAAAGCGATATTTTCGAGGTGGCCAACGCGCAGGATAAGAACCCCTGCTTTTTGTGCGCCCGGATGCGCCGGGGCTGCCTGTACGGCAAGGCCCAGGAACTGGGGTGCAATAAAATCGCCCTGGGCCATCACTTTGACGACGTGATCGGCACCACCGTGCTGGGCATGTTCTACGGCGGGCAGCTGCAGGCCATGATCCCCAAGCTGAAGGCCAAGAATTTCCCGGGTATGGAATTGATCCGCCCCCTGTATATGGTGCACGAGGAGGATATCATCGCCTGGAAAAACGCCAACAATCTTTCCTTCATCCAGTGCGCCTGCCGGTTTACCGAAAATTGCACCCTGTGCGATAACGGGCAGGGCGGCAGCAAGCGCCAGGAAATCAAAAATCTGATCAAGCGCCTGAAAAAGGATAACCCCAACATCGAGCGGAACATCTTCGCCAGCATCCACACCCTGCAATTGGATACCATGGTGGGCTGGAAATACAAGGGCAAGGAGATTTCTTTCCTGGATCAGTATGATGATGATTGATGGTTCAGTGCAGAGGGAAAGAACGGCGGGGCCTTCGCGGCCCCGCGCCCCGCGGCAGGGGAATGATTCCCCTGCACCCCCACCCCGCGATGGAAGTGGACGAAAAAACAAACGCTATCCGCGAGCAGCGCAGGGCACGCCCAGCAAGCTGCCGGGGGCAAGGACACGAAAGAAACGGTCAGAAGGAAAGCTCGCTTTCTTCTGACCGTTTTCTTCGTTTTCCCGGTGCG
>JAFUXH010000054.1 GCA_017470945.1 Clostridia bacterium
CGGCGGAAAAGAACAATAAACGCCCCAATCATACAAAACATGCAATGACGCTGCTTCATCCGACCGATGGATAAGCGCGTCATTGTTTTTGGCATTGTTTTATGTTATGATTGGAACGATAAACTGGACTTTGGAGGAACGGCAATATGACAAACGTTTATGAAAGTTGTCCTGTTTTTGAAAACGACGAGTACCTGCTACGTTTATCTGCCCTGGAAGATGCAGCAGACTTGGTGGATGTATATAGCGATAAGAACGCATTGCCATTTTTTAATAGCGATAATTGTCATGGAGATAATTTCTATTATCCAGATGAGGAAAGCATGGAAAAGGCCATAGCGTTTTGGCAAAGCTCTTATGCGTCAAAATGGTTTGTCCGATGGACAATCTATAGCAAAAGAATCCAGAAAGCAATCGGGTCAATCGAATTGTTTCATCGGGAAGCCGCTGACGAATTCAATGATGCAGGCGTGCTAAGGCTTGATGTGAAAAGTGAATTTGAAACTGCTGACTGCATTGCTGCGATCTTGCGCATGATCGTCCCGGATGCATTTGAACTGTTTTATTGCGAAGAAATGATTACGAAGGTTCCAATCTACGCGGTCGAAAGGATGAAAGCGGTTCAGGAAATTGGTTTTCATAAAACGGACAGGCTGTTAGTTGGGACAAACGATGGTTATGCCTATAAGGACTATTGGTTCATGAACAGATAAATTCAATGAAAGGCGCACTGATTCACCACCTGCTGGATGGTGAAAAGTGCGCCTTATCCTATTCGCAAGGAAAATGATTCACGATCAATTTGAAGGTTGCCGTCATCCCGAGCGGAGCGAAGCGGAATCGAGGGATCTGAAAGCTGGTTGAATAAGTCACGCCAGAGTTCTCCACTCCATTCCACCTTCCGCTCCACTTCGACCGGGATGACAGCGTTTGTCATCTGGTATTCCTTGCGATTCTGAAATGAGTTCAATATGAATGACGGATCATCGGGAAAAATCAACTTTCATTCTGAACAAAGCCTTGCCGATATTTTCCGCCGAATCGGATAAACGAGGACGGGCCTTTCCGCCGGGTTCATCAGGTGAAACTTATCCTTCCTCCGCGCCGTTGCGGTAGTTGGAGGCGCTTTCGCCGGTGTTGCGCTTGAAGGCGCGGCAGAAGGAATTGGCGGAGGCATAGCCCGACTGCTCGGCGATTTCGCTGATTTTCAGGTTGGTTTGCCGCAGCAGCGCCTTGGCGTGGGCGATACGCAGGTTCTCCACAAAGCTGAAGAAATTGGTGCCCATTTGGGCCTTGAAGGTGAAGGAAAGATAGGATTCCGACACGTGGAATTGATCAGCCACGCTGGTGAGGGACATATCCACCTCCATGTAGTGCTCCTGGATGTAAGCGGAAATTTCGTCCATGATCTGCTGCTTGCCGCCCTCGCTTTTCAGCTGGTGAATGGCGCCGCACAGGGAGCTGTACAGGGTGTTGATCATATCCAATTGAGCGCTGGTGGGCAGCGCCATCAGGGATTTGACGCTGTTCAGGATGCTTTCCGACCGTTCGGCGGGCAGGCCGGACATGGTGTTGATCTGCAGCAGGGTGCTCAGCAGGCTGTCGATCAGCAATTGGGCGATATAGGCGGGGATCACCGCCCCCTGCCGGTTCTTTTCCTTGAGCAGGTTCAAAATTTCCTGCACGCTTTGCTCCTCGGCGTTCATCATGCTGTTGATCAGCCGCCGCTGCAGATCCTGGGGATAGAACACATCGTACCTGGCGGTTTCATTTTCCCGATAATACTGCACGGGCACCTCGGCGGGGGAGGGCTGAATGTAGATCATGGAGGACGCGTTGTCCCAGCTGCGCACCACGTCGGTCAGCTTCTCCACCGCGTTGCCCGCGTAAGCGAACAGGCACGCGCTGATGGCTTCGGGCAGGTTGGATCGGATCAGCCGTACCAACGCCTCGATGCGCTCCTCCAGGCGGCTGCCGCACAGCAGGAGCACATAGTCGCTTTCGGATTGGCTCATGCACAGGCAATCCCGCTCCAGCGAATCGATGGACAGCCGGATCACCGCCTTGCAGTTGACGGACAATTGCAGATCCATGGGGTTGCTGGAAAATGCGCTGTCGCCGGAAAAGTGCAGCAGCAGCACCCGCATGGGGCTGTCCGGGCGGAAGGAGGGGATGTTCCGGGCGATGGCCCGGGCGTTTTCCTCGTTGGCGAAGTCGCCGTTGAGCAATTGCGTCAGGAAGGATTTTTGCAGATACGGCTGCTGGCTGGCCAGGGTCTTTTCCATGGCGTCGTTGGCGATCTGGATATCCTCGAAGGATTTGCGCAGGCTTTGGAACGCCTCGCTGTAGCTCATGCCGCTCAGCTTCTGGGCGGCGCTGCCGAAGGCCAGCCGGCGCAGGAACGCGCTGCTGCGCCGGGAAAACAGATAGCTGAACAGCACCCCCAGCAGCACGGAAATCAGCAGCGAAACGGCGATGATCCAGCGGATGTTGTTCAGCCTGGCGTACGCCCGATCCGCCGAGCGGGCGATGGTGACGCCCAGCCCCGTTTTTTCCGAGCTGTAATGAGAAATGAGCATATCCTGCCGGCCGATCCGGGCCCGGATCAGATCGGGGTGCGTAGGCTGATCCTGGAAATACGCCTGCAGGCCCGCGACGGCCTGATCGTCCGGCGAAACGGCGGCAAGAACGACGCCGTTCTTGCTTTCAATGTAAGCGATATCCCCCGTTTCCAGGTGGAAGGCGGCCAGCAGATCCAGGAATTCCCGCTGATCGACGTACAGCACGATTTGCCCGTCGCTGCTGGCGAAGGGCAGGAAGGAAAAGGTCAGGGTGATCAGCGCTTTTTCCTCCGGCGCGCCGCCGTTGAGGTATGTGACGTGCTGCACGGCCTCTTCGCCGCTGGACAGGGGCGTTTCCAGGATACCCGCCTTCCATTCCGCCGGGCTTTGGGCGGCGTGCATGTATAACGCGTAAAAATCGTCGTAGGAATACACGAAACGGTCGTTCAGCGCCAATTGGCCCCGGTTGAAGAAGATGAAATAATCGAACAGAAAATTGCTCAGCGCCGCCCGGGTGGGCAGAACGTTCTGCACCCGGATGCAGGATTGGATGCCGGGGTACGCCAGGGGCTCTTCCACGGATCGCAGGCTGCTGATGACCGGATCGTTGGCCATCTGCGCCCCGAATTCATTCAGCTCCCGCATTTGCACATCCAAAATATCCGCCGCCTGCCGCAGCAGCGCCTGGTTTTCGTTTTCAATGTCCAGGCGGATGGTTTTGGCCGCTTCTCCATAGCAAATGATAAACGCCGCGAGGGGAATCAGCAGCACGGCCGCGTAGGTGAGGAAGTAACTGCGCAGCAATTTCATGCCTTTGCGCTTTGAGTGCATCATGAACGGCATTCCTTTCTTGAACGTCGTGAAAACGAAACGTTTCGGAAATTGGATGAAAACCAAAACCGTTGATCAAACGATGAAAAAACGGGGCTTCGTTCGTCGGCGATTGAACGCGCGGCGCGCCTGCCGGCCGCCCTGCGCGGAGGATCCTATTTCCCAACATCCTGATTATATCCCGATTTTGACTTTTTTTCAATACTCGATTTAGAAAAGAGCGGCCGTACCGCCGGGCTGCCCAATGGATCTTGCGTTGGCGGGGCAAAGATAGTATAATTTCGGTGACAAATGAATAGCCGGTGTATCTGCGCAGCAATGCGCGACGGCGAAACGCGGCCTGCTGCCGGGCTGCCCTTCGCCGCCATGGGAACGCGGATGAGATTTCCGGGCTATCCCAGTAACCGTGAAGCGGACGAACGCGCGATGATGCCACTGCGGGCGGCATGATGCGGCCTGTGGGAAGGTGCGCAAGTAGGATGAGGCCAAGCCGGGAGACCTGTTTACATCGAAAGTTGCCCCTGGGGATGGGAAACGCTATGCTGGCCGGGCGATGTCCGGTCTGATTGGTGTTCCTCCGGGGAGGGACGCGCATTTACGCGCCCTCGCTGATTCATTTGATCACGTCTTTTCGAGGAGGAACACTATGACCAAGAAGCTTGTTGCCCTGTTGCTGGCCCTGCTGCTGGCGCTGCCCATGGGCGGCGCTTTGGCGGAGAACGCCGGCGTGACGGTGACCGACATGATGGGCCGGAGTATCATGCTGGCCGCCCCCGCCACGCGCATCGTGGCCCTGACCGCCGCCGATTGCGAGATCCTGTGCGCCTTGGGCTGCGAGGATGTGCTGGTGGGCCGCGGCGAGTACTGCGATTATCCCCCGTCCGTGCTGGAAAAGCCCTCTGTGCAGTCCGGCTATGAAACCAACATCGAGGAAATCGTGGCCCTGCAGCCCCAGGTGGTGCTGATGGGCACCATGGCCCAGACCGCCGAACAGGCCGACGCCTTGGCTGCCGCCGGCATCCAAACCGTGATCAGCGACGCCCAGGACATCGAAGGCACCTATACCGCCATCCGCCTGATCGGCGCCTTGATGGGCAAGGACGCGGAAGCGGAAGCCCTGATTTCCGGCATGCAGGATACCTTTGCCGCCATCGAGGCCAAGAGCGAGAACACCGGCAAAACGGTGTATTTCGAAGTATCCCCCCTGCAGTGGGGCCTGTGGGCTGCCGGCAAGGGCACCTTCATGGATGAACTGGCCACCATGTGCGGCCTGACCAACGCCTTTGCCGACGTGGATGGCTGGGGCCAGATTTCCGAGGAGCAGGTGCTGGAGCGCGACCCGGATTACATCGTGACCATCAGCATGTATTACGGCGAAGGCCCCACCCCCGTGGAGGAAATCAAGGGCCGCGCCGGCTGGGAAAGCCTGAAGGCCGTGGTGAACGACGATATCCTGAACGCCGATTCCAACGAGATTTCCCGTCCCGGCCCCCGGCTGCAGGACGCCGCCGAAACCATATATGAATTCGTGTACGGCGACGCGGCGGAGGAACCCGCGGCGTAAGCCGTGATCCCGCCCCGGGCAGGCTGGCAGCGGCCTTCCCGGGGTTATTTCGTGAAAGGGACCGTCAAGAAAAGGAAAGCGCTTATGATGCGTCTCTTCATCACCGTTTCATTTCCACTACATGAAAGAGCCCGTCCTGCAAACGAGGACGGGCTCTCAAATATTTCTATGGTTTAGCCGCCGTTACATTTCGTTGGTGGATGTGATCCGGCCCAGGGAAACCGGCAAATTGCCGTTCCGGGTGCGGATTTCTTCCAGCAGCGGGCGGGACTGGAAATTCTGCGGCAGGGTGACGTGGAACGTCAATTGATACACGCTGCCCATTTCCGCGGTGCGCACCCGCTCCAGGCTCCATTCCTTGGCGTGGGCGTTCAACAGGTCGTCGAACAGCCCGTCGTAATCCAGCGATTCCGGCACGCTGATCTTCAATTCCCGGCGCATTTCACTTTCCCGGCCGAAATGCACCGCGTCCAGCAGCAGGATCATCAGCGCGTACAGCGCAAACACCAGCGCCGCGACGCCCAGATAGCCGGCCCCCAGGCACATGCCCAGCACCACCGCCAGGAACACCGCCAAAATTTCCCGGGCGCTGCCCTGCACCGAGCGGAACCGCACCAGGCTGAAGGCCCCGGCTACGGCGATGCCGGCCCCTAAATTGCCGTTGACCACCAGGATCACGGCGGAGGAAATCATGGGCAGCAGGGCCAGGGTGGTGGCGAAGGAGGAGGTGCAGGGGTTCTTTTTGCTGTACAGCAGGGCGGATAGCACCCCCAGCACGATGGCGGCCCCCAGGCACAGAAGCAGGGAAGGCAGGCTGACGCTGCCCCGGATGAACAGGGAATTAAGCAATGGTATATTCCTCCTTCGATGGTTCGGCCCCGGTGTTCTGGAAAATGAACCGGGTGTAGGCTGTGCCGTACTTGGAAAAATGAATGCGCTTGGCGCCGACGCTTTCCAGCAGCCGCACCAGCCACAGGGGATAGGTGCCGTTGGTTTTGACCTCCATCAGCACCTGCCCATCCGGCACCAGGGTGTCGCCCTCCTGCTTCCAGGTCAGGTCCAGGTGATCAAAGCGGCAGCGGATGCGCCGGTCAAAGGTGATGCGCACGTCCATATCGGTATCGCTGGTCCAGGCGTCCCGGTCGTAAAGGATCACGCATTTGGGCTCCAGGCGGTACAGGGCTACGCACCGGTCGATCTCCCGGCCGATCTGGCCGCCGGTTTCCGGCATATGGCCCCGCTGCAGCCCCTGCACGGCGGATCGCAGCGATAATTCGATCCTGCGCTTATACACCACGCCCCGATATTTCTTTTTGATTTCCGCGAAGGCGCGCCCGTCCGGCGTCGGCTGGGCGTAGGCCCGCAGCCGCAGCTTTTCCTTGTAGTTGGGGCGCTCCAGGGAGCGGCGGATCAGCAGATAATCCGGCGTGTCGTAATACAGGCTCTGCACGGCGGGATCGCCGAAATCCAGCATATAGAAGGCGCGCTGGCGAAGGGCGTCGGTCATCGCCTGGGCCTGGGCCTCGGTGAGCATGTACTTTTTTTCCACCCGGGCGAATACTTCCTGCTCCACAGCCGCGCCTCCTTTCCCATTTTCGCGTTTGAACACGAAAACATGTTATTATACTATATTTCCCCAAGGATCGTCAAACTTTTTTCCAAAGCTTGTTTCCCGGGGCTTATGCCGGCGGGGGATGGCTATTGCCTCGCTTCCAGGATGGAGCGGATAAATTCCCGCGACCGATCCTGCCGGGGATGGAGGAAGAATTCCCCGGATGGGCCGGCTTCGATCACCCGTCCCCCCTCCATGAACAGCACCTTGCTGGATACGTTGCGGGCAAAATCCATTTCGTGGGTCACCACCAGCATGGTCATGCCATCCTCGGCCAATTGCCGCATCACCGCCAGCACCTCGCCGATCAATTCCGGGTCCAGGGCGGAGGTGGGCTCGTCGAAATAGATGATTTCCGGGCTGGAGGCCAGCCCCCGGGCGATGGCCACCCGCTGCTGCTGGCCGCCGCTCAGCTGGGTGGGGTAGCTGCCCAGCCGATCCGCCATGCCCACCCGCTCCAGGGCGTGCACGGCGATTTCCTCCGCCTCCCGCTTTTTCATTTTCGCGCCGACGGTCAGGCCCAATGTCACGTTCTGCAGCACGGTTTTATTCAGGAACAGATTGTAATTCTGGAACACGAAGGCCGTTTTTTTCCGCAGCCGGGCGATATCCGACCGGGTGGCGGCGTGCAGATCGAAGGCCTCGCCGTCGAACGTCAATTGGCCTTGATCGGCCCTTTCCAGGAAATTCAGGCAGCGCAGGAAGGTGGTTTTGCCCGAGCCGCTGGGGCCCAGGATGGCCACCACGTCACCCTTATCGACGGTCAGATCAATGCCCTTCAATACGTCCTGGCCGTCAAATTGCTTGCGCACGTTTTTTGCTTCCAGCATCATCAGCGGGCACCTCCATAGCTTGCCAATCGCTTTTCGCCCAGGCGCTGCAGCCAGGTCAGCAGCGTGCAGAACAGCAGGTAAATCAGCGCCACCTCGCTGTACAGCCCCAGGGATTCATACACCCGCCCGTTGATCACCTGCGCCTGGCGGAACATTTCCATCACCGTGATGGTGGAGGCCATCGAGGTGCCCTTCAGCATGGAAATCAGGGAATTGCTCAGGGCGGGGAAGGCGGTGCGGAACGCCTGGGGCAGCACCACGTGGACCATGATCTGTAAATAATTCATGCCCACGCAGTAGCCGGCCTCCATTTGCCCCCGGCTCACGCTTTCCAGCGACCCGCGCATGGTTTCCGCCATGTAGGCCCCTTCGTTGAAGCCAAACACCAGCACCGCCGCCGGAAAGGCGTCCAGCATAACGCCCACGCTGGGCAGGCCGTAAAACACCAGATACAATTGCACCAGCAGAGGCGTGCCCCGGATGATCCAGATATAAAACCGGCAAATCTGCCGCAGTACCTTCACGTTGGCGTACTGGATCAGCGCCACGGCGACGGCGATGATCAGGGCCAGCAGAAAAGAAAGCGCCGTCAGCGGCAGGGTGACCTGCGCGCCGTAGCGCAGCAGCTTGGGCAATGCGTCCAGCAGGATGTTCCATAGGCGTTCGTTCATGCATTCCACTCCAGGCTTTTGAAAGTTAAATGACTTCCCTGAACGGGAGGCGCCGGGCCCCGACCGTCAGCCGGGACGCCCTGCTATCATAACATAGGAAAGCCACAGAGGCAAGGAAAAAACGGCCTCTGTGGCAAAGGATTTTTGGTTGAACGCCCGCTCAGTCGGGCTTCGTCAGATCCAGGCCAAAGTATTTGAGGGAGATTTCCGCCAAGGTGCCGTCCTGCCGGGCGGTCTCCAAAATCTCGTCGATGGCCGCCACCAGGGTATCGGTGTCGGCGCTCTTGCGCACGGGATAGGCCACCGGGTCGCCGTCCAGCACCTGCGCGACCTTGATGTTGGCGTTGGGGTGCTCCTTCAAATAATCCTCGATGGATACCTGGGCGTTGATGGTGGCGTCCACCCGGCCCTGCTCCAGCACGGTGATGGTTTCACCCAGGGTGTTCACGTAGGACACCGTGGCTCCGTACTGCTCCGCCAGGGCAGCGTAGGTGCTGGAGGCGGAATTGGCGGTGGTTTTGCCGGCCAGATCCTCCACCGTTTGGATGTCCTGGTTATCGCCCCGCACCACCAGCACCTTGTGGGTGTACACATAGGGGGTGGAGAAGCTGTATTTCTCCGCCCGCGCCGCGGTGTAGCCAACGCCGTTGCAGGCGACGTCAAAGCGGCCGGAATCCACGCCGGCCAGGATGGCGTCCCAGTCGGTTTCCTGGAATTCGGGCTCCACGCCCAGGCCGTGGGCGATCAGCGTGCCGATTTCCACGTCCAGGCCCACCAGCGCGTCGTTTTCGTCGTGGTAGGTCCAGGGGCTCCAGTTGCCTTCAGTGGCGATAATGAGGGTGCCGCGCGCCTGAATGCGGGCGAGCAGGTCGGGCTGGGCGTCTGCTTCCGCCGCGGCAAATGCGCACAGGGCGGTGGTCAGCAGCAGGGCCAGCAAAAGAGCAAGCCATTTCTTCATCAAAAGTTCCTCCTTTTTTTCTCCGGCTTTGCCGGGAAAGCATCCCATTCCGGGCGCCCGGGCATAGGATATCGCAGCCATCTTACCATAATCAACCCAGTAAGTCAATAGGTAATTCGATGTTCTTTTGCCCGGGCCGCATTCGTGGGCCGGTGAGGCGACCGGTCGGAAAACGCACAGGCGCATCCGATCGGGCATTTTTTCATCGCCGGCCGCATACCCTGCACCGAAGGGAGGCGGGGAGGATGCGGCAGACCATTGAAGTCAGGTGCGTTTCCCTGGCGCGGTATATCCTGCGCACCGGGGCCACCGTGCGGCAGGCGGCGGCCCATTTCGGCATGAGCAAAAGCTCGGTGCATAAGGATGTGCACGAACGGCTGCGCACGGTGCATCCCGGCCTGTATCAGGAGGTCAGCCAGGTGTTGGCATATCATCACGCCGTGCGTCACATCCGGGGCGGCCTGGCCACCCGCCGCCGATGGCGGCTGATCCGGGAGGGCCGCTCATAGCGCCGGAACGCGCAGCCGGGCGGGAAGAAAAAACTACCGCATGTTTTTGCAAAAAGGAAGGGGCCTGATTTTTTCAGGCCCCTGACTTGCAATCCAGAGATATTTTGTTTTATCGTGAACCCATGATGGGGAAGGGGATGAAGGCATTTTCATGGAGTAACCAACTCATGATAAAAACGGAGCGCCTTCATCGTTTCAATTCCAAGGCTGATTTCCTGAGGAAGGTTTTCACTTGGGTTTCCATCCTGGGTTATTGCGGCGGAGGCAACGTACCTGTATCTCCGTGGGGTTTGCGCTTCGCTGCATGATCAAATTCGTTTTATTCGTTGCTTTTCTTGGAAAGCCTGTGTTGATGCAGCCGTTATGCGCGTTTCACCAGAATCCGATTGCCTTTTTTCCCGGGCCCCCGCCGCGGGAGCTGATGATCCATGGGACTCTCCTCCTTCATTGGCTTCGGCCCTTTCTGCTGGGAACCGATGCCGGTTGGGAAGTTTCTGCGCTTTCTTTTTCTTTCCTCTCTTCTGTTCGTCTATATCATAGCAGATCGGAATCGATTTGTCAACACATTTTTATCAAATTTGGGAATTTTTTTTCCGAATAAGGCGGGCGGAGGGAGAAAAGCCGTCACCGCTCGATTTTGTACAGTGTATAGCGGCCCGGCAGGGCGGGCAATTCAAACACCGCTTCTCCCTGCCGGCAGTACAGGGGCTCGATGCGCGTATCCCGGGGCAAGGCGCGCAGGGCGGTGGCCCCTGCCACGTGCAGGCGAACGATCTGCCGCTGGGCCCCATCCATCACGTAAGGATACACGATCAGGCTGTCGTTGTCATACACGAACAGGCTGATGCGGGCGGGGCCTTCCAGCCACGCGCCATGCACCGGCAGGGCCTGGCGGATGCGGCTCAGGACCGGGGCGGGCAGGCGATACAAATCGGGGAAGGCGTCGGGGATCACCAGGGTGTACAGGCGGCCCAGGCCCTGATCATCCCGCAGCAGCAGGCCGTAGCTTTCCTCGCCGTGCACGGCCTTCACCACCGCCCAGGTGGCGTTGTTGCGGAATTCCGCCACGGGGATCGAAATGGGCCGGTCGCCGGTGGGGAAGGTGCAGGCGGGCCAGCCGGCGGGGGATTGTTCCTCCACCCGGTAGGCGCTGGCGCTGACCCGACGGCCCCGCAGGCGAATGGAGGTCAGGTCCTCATAGCCCCGATCCTTCACCGCGTCCCAGAAGCCGGAGGTAACGACGGCGGTATGCCCCGGGGCGTTCAGATAGGCCTTCAGCTTGTCCACGATTGCAGGATCGCAGGCGGAAGAACGGGTGAGCAGGATCTGCCCGCTTTCCTGGGGGAAGAAGGGGGTGCGCACGATGGGCAGGCCCACCATGCCCAGGAAATCCTGCACGTTGTCCTCCCCCTGGCAGTCGTCCGGCAGGTAGCAGGCGATGCCCACCGGCGCGCCGGCGTGGTCCAGCACGGCATCCAATCGGTCCAGCTGGAAGCCCAGGGCGGGGGTATACATGTTGTCCTGCAGGGATTGGAAGCAGAACAGCATCAGCTCCTGGGGCTTGGAAAAGGCCGTCAGGTACGCCTGCTCCAGGTAATGCTCGGTGACGTGGGTATCGAAGGTGTCAAACCAGCCGCCGCCGTTGTGCCGGGGCCACATGCTTTCAAAATAGGTCATCAGGGAAAAGCTGAGGTACCGGGGCAGATGCTGGTCGGTGGCGACGGGATCCCGGGTTTCGGTGCCGGTATATACCTGGTCAAACAGATGCCGCTGGGCCGCCGGGTTGTAGCCTGTTTCCTGATAGCTTTCCGCCCAGTTGGGGTATTTGATGGTGATTTGGCAGCGGGGGTTGGCCGCTTTTGCCGGGGCAATCACATCCTCCTGGCTGACGCGGCGCATCAGATCCAGCCGGAACGCCTGCCAGCCCTTCGTGCCCATTTTTTTGTTGTACGCGTCCCGGGCCGCGATGCAGGAGGGGCAGGCGCAGTCGGTAAAGAAAAAATCGTCGATGATGAATTCATCGAACTGCCGGGCGATCAGGGCGCTGACCTCCCGCAGCTTGGCCCGCATGCGCTCGTCGGTATAGCAGATGGTGTCGAACATGCGGGGCTTGGGCGTTTCCCCTTCGGGGGTGGGGATCACGGTGGTCAGCCCGCCGGCCACCTGCACATCGTGGCGCTGAAAGACCCGGCGGATCATATCGATTTGCTCAGGGGAAGCCAATTCGCCCCGCCATGGCTCCAGATACACCTTGTCCAGCCGCATATGCTTTTCCATAAATTGCAGCTGCCGCTCCAATTGCTCCTGGGTGATGCGGGCGGCGGCGTGGGCGACGAAATAGGTGGCCAGCGTAAAATTGCGGTAATGACCCATGATCGATTCCTGCCTTCCTCGTTAAATGATGGGCGGGTTTCCCAGCGTTTCGCCCGGGATCAGCCGCCCCCGGATCAGGCGGGCGGCGGTTTGGTGGGCGGCGCCGTCGTTGATGGCGTTCAAAATGGTTTGGATCACGGCTTCCCCCAGCGCCTGCACGTCCTGCTGGTAGGTGGTCAAACGCGGGGACGCGGCCTGGCCCAGCGGGATGCCGTCATAGCCGATGCAGCTGACGTCCTGCGGCACGCGGATGCCCTCGCTGCGCAGGATGCGCATTGCGCTGAGCAGCGACAGATCGTCCGGCAGTAAAACGCAGGTGGGGGGGTGGGGCAGGGCAAGCAGGCGCCGGACCGCTTCGGCGCTCCTTTCCCCGTTGACGAATTCCGCGGCGCGCACGAAATCCTCCGGCACGGCCAGCCCGTTTGCCGCCATTTCTTCCCGGAAGCCGATCAGGCGCTGCCGGGTCATATACCCCATTTGCCCATGCACGAAGGCGATGCGCCGGTGGCCTTTTTCCACCGCCGACCGCACCAGCGCCCGGGTGCCCAGCCGGTAATCGCTCATTACCACGTCGCAGTCCCGGTCGCAATCGTCCACCGAAACGACCGGGATGCTGCCGTTCAGCAGCCGCTGCACCCCGTCGGCATCCACGTTGGCGTACAGGATCACCACGCCGTCCATGTGCCGGCACAGGGCGTGGTTGGGATAATCCATGCCGCCGTTTTGCTGGGAGCGGGAGAGGAAAATCAAATCAAATCCTTCCTCCTCCGCGCTGCTGCGGATGGCGTCGATGAGCAGGGAAAAATAGGGGTGGGTGATGCGCCCCTCATACAGGACGCCGATCATCCAGGAGCGGTTGGTTTTCAAGGCGCGGGCCACCGCGTTGGGGGTGTATCCCATGTGCTGCGCCGCCGCCCGGATCATGTTCGCCCGATCGGGCTTGATGGTTTCAACGCCGTTCAGCGCCCGGGATACGGTGGAAGCGGATACGCCGCACGCCGCCGCGATATCCTTTAACGTGACCATGGGATCACCGCCTTCATGGGATGATTTTTCGGGATGGGGGAGAGGGGACGTATCTGAAAGAAAGGGGCTGTTCCCTGTTCAGGAACAGCCCCCGAATGGGTCGATTCAGGTTCCGGTCAACGAAGGGGATCAGTCGTTGGCGTCCATGTAGGCGAAGCAGTTCTGGATGTCCGCCAGCTTTTCAGCCACCACGTCGTCGTAGCCGTAGCTCTTGCAGGTTTCCACCATGTACTTCCAGTTGGCGTCGAATTCGGCGTCATCGGCGGAATAGACGCACTTCCAGCTGTATTCCTTCATGATGGGGGCGAACTGGGCGCGCTTCTGCTGGCCTTCCTCGGACAGGGAAGCCTTGCTGTAAGCGATGGCAGCGGGGCTCTGCACGGAGGCTTTGCCGGTCTTGCGGTAGAGATCCACGCCGGAGGTGGCGCCGCCCGCGTATTCTTCGCTCCAGGCCTTGCTCAGCTCGGTGGCGTAGTGCTCGGCGTAGCAGGGCCAGCCCTTATAGGAGAAGGAATAGGTCTTGCCGGGGATCATCTGCTCCAGCTTGATGGTTTCGTGGTTGATCTTGCTTTCGCCATCCTGGAAGGTGCCGCCGCCGTATTCGGTGGGCATCTGGGTGTTCTGCTTATCTTCCTGGCACTGCCAGCCGAAGTCAGTCATGTAGGGCACGCCGTCCTCGCCGTAATCCCAGGTCAGGCCCTTGGGGCCGTAGTTCTGCACGATCATGCCCTCTTCAGAGCACAGCCAGTCGATGATTTCCAGGGCGCGGTCGGCGTATTCGGTGTTGGCGCCCAGGGCCCACATGCGGTTGGAGCCGGAGGTGGACAGGGTCTGCATGGCGGGGGCGGAGTCTTCGATCAGGAAGGTGACGAAGCCATCCTTGTTGGCGGCCTTTTCAGCGCTGTTGTAGTTGCCGATGATCCAGCCCCACAGCGCCACCAGGTAGCGGCCGCTGGACAGCTTCTGGGAATAGGTATCGAAGTTCTGGGAGGTGGATTCCGGATCGAACAGGCCTTCGCGGTACAGCTGGTTGTTCACCTTCAGGGCGCGGTAGTACAGGCTGCCTTCCTCCAGGGGGTTCACCACGTCGCGGGTGTCGTAATTGACGCCCATGAAGTCATATTCCTGATAGCCGTAGAAGGTCATCAGGTCCCAGGTGAATTTCATCACGCAGTCTTCCCAATCCGGGAAGCCGCCGTAAGCGTACACCTTTTCGCCGCTGGCGGAGGCGGGCACGGCGTCCTGCAGGGCCTTCAGGAAGGTGGGCAGGTCTTCCAGGGTGGTCAGGGCGGGCTTGCCGGCCTTTTCCCAAGCGTCAAAACGCACCTGCAGGGCGTAGGTGGGGTCGGTCAGTTCGGCCCAGGCGCCATCTTCCATGGCCACGGCGTAGGAGAAGCCGTAGTTGCCTTCGTGGCCCGCTTCCGCCGCGAAATCGGCAACCTTCTTCATGGCGTTGCCCAGGGAAGCGTTGATGTTTTCATAGGGGGTCAGGTCCACGTCGTCCCAATCCAGCAGCAGATCGGCGTTCAGGGCGGTGGTGAAGTGCTCGCCCATATCGCCCAGGCACACGATGTCGCCCAATTCGCCGGCGGAAACGGCGGCGGTCCAGGCGTTGCTGTCCACGTTGCTGGATACGTACTTGAGGGTCACGTTGAAGCGATCCTTCAGCTCTTTGCCGAACCAGCCCTGCTGTTCGCCGGCATAGTTGGCCAATTCGGAGAACATGGTCAGGGTGATGGGCTCGCGATAGGTATCCTCGGCCATCGCGGGGATGGCGGCGAAGGACGCCAGCATCGTCAGGGTGAGAACAAGAGACAGGATTTTCTTCATGCTTGGGTTCCTCCTTGCAGAATGAATTATTTGCCGACCCGTAAACGATACGGGAGAAAGCACGAACGTGGGGGAGAACACGATACCCCTTATCCTTTGACCGCGCCGATCATGATGCCCTTGACGAAATAGCGCTGGAAGAAGGGATACACGCACAGGATGGGCAGGGTGACCACCATGGCCACCGTCATGCGCACCGACAGGGCGGTTTGCTTGGTGGCCACGTTGGCCAGGGAGCTGGAATCCTGGGTGTTGCGCACCAGGGCCGCCAGGGAGGAGGCTTCGTTCTGATACTTATACAGCAGGAATTGCAGGGTGTAATTCTTGCCGGAGGGCATCAGCATCATGGTATCGGTGAAGCTGTTCCACTGGCCCACGGCGGAGAAAATGCACAGCGTGGCCAGGATGGGGGTGATCAGGGGCATGATGATGGAGGCGAACACCCGGGTGTAGCCCGCGCCGTCCAGGGTGGCGCTTTCCTCCAGGGAAGGGGGCAGGGCCTCGATAAAGGTTTTCACCAGGATCACGTTATAGGGCGATACCAGCCCGGGGATCACATACACCCAGAAATTATCCAGGAAGCCCAGCATCCGCAGGTTCATGTACCAGGGGATCAGGCCGGCGGAGAAATACATGGTGATGATGATCAGCCGGTACCACACCTTGCGCAGCCACATTTCCTGCTTGGTGCACAGATAGCCCAGGAAGGCGCAGCCGCCCACCGTCCATACGGTGCCCAGCACCGTGCGGGCCACCGAAACGAACAGCGCGTCCAGGATGCCGGGGATCTTCATCACCTGCACGTAGTTTTCGAAGTGGATCCCCTGGGGGTAGAGCTGGATCTTGCCCAAACGCACCAATTCGTTATCGGAAATGGTGTTGATCAGCAGGTAATAGAAGGGGAAAATGCAGGCCAGCGTGATCAGGATGAACACGGCGTAGTTGATGATATTGAAGGTCACGTCGCCGCCGGAAAGCTTTTGCTTATTCTTTTTGTGGTTATCGCGGATGCGTTTTTCCGCCTGCTTGTCAATCGCCGTCATAGCTTTCCGCCTCCCTTACATGATCGATTCGCCGCGCAGCTTCTTGGAAACGAAGTTGGCGGAGAACAGCAGCGTCACGCTGACCAGCGTTTTCAGGATGCCGATGGCCGTGGCGTAGGAATACAGCGACGTGCCGCCGGAAGCGATGGTGATGTTGTACACATACAGGTCCAGCACCTCGATGGTCTGCCGGTTCATGGGGTTCTGGAACACCAGGTATTGCTCCATGCCGTTGTTCAGGATGTTGGAAATGGACAGCATCAGCAGCACGAAGAAGGTGGGCAGCAGGCTGGGCAGGGTGATGTGGCGCATCAGGGCCCAGCGGTTGGCGCCGTCCACCCGGGCGGCCTCGTACAATTCCTGGTCGATGCCGGCGATGGCGGCCAGATACATGATGGCGCCCCAGCCCAGGCCCTTCCAGGTGCTCCAGCCCCACATCTTCAGCCAGATGTGCTGGCTGCTGTTGAGCCACACGGTGGGGTTGGCGGGATCGTTCATGCCGATGGACATCATGAATTTGGAGAAAATGCCGGTGTCCGCCGCGAACATGCACATGGCGAAGGAGAATACCAGCGCCCAGGAAATGAAGTTGGGCAGGGTGGTGAAGATCTGCACGAATTTCTTGAACCGGGTGCGGGTGATTTCGTTCAGGAACACGGCGAAGATCATGGGCAGCCAGCTGGTCAGCAGGTTCAGCCCGCTCATGCCGAAGGTGTTTTTCAGAACCCGCACGATGTTATCCTGGTTGGCCGCGTTGGTGAACATTTCCACGAACCACTTGAACCCCACGAATTCCTGCTGATCCATGGGAACGCCGAATTTATAATTGTAGAAGGCGTAGCTCCAGCCGTACAGCGGCAGATAGCTGAACAGGAACACCGCCAGCAGGAAGGGCAGCATCATCAGGAACAGCTTGTATTTCTTGGGCAGCTCCTCCAAGTTGGAGAAGTTGGTGAAAAACGCCGCGAACACCAGGATGGGCAGGGAAGCGTACAGGTACAGCGTGCCGCTGCCGGAGGCCACCGCCCGGGGCAGGCCCCTGGCGATGGTCAGCCAGGTCACCAGCCGCAGGGCCAGGGCGCAGAGCAGCAGCAGGATGATGAATTTTTTGTTTTTGTTGGCGATCAGCAGGGCCAGGGCCGCCGCCGTCAGGAGAAGCGCCGCCCAGGTGAGGTAGCTGAAAGTGCCCGCCGCCCGGGCGGTGGCCAGGTTGACCGCCTGCTGGGAAAATTCACCGTCCCCTTCATCGTACACCGCTTTGCCCTTGCTGTCGACGGGATCGGCCAATTGTTGGGCGGCGGAGAAGGTAAGGGCCTGCGCGCCGCTGAGGGTAACGGTGGTTTGCACCTTGGATTTATTGGGCTTGGTGAAGGAAACCGCCGCGTTGGGCAGCAGGGTGCAGGCGAGGGCCAGCACCATCAGGCAGATGGCCACGAAGCGGATGCGGAAGCCCATGGGCAGGGGATTGACGAAATAGGGCTCGTTGGCGTACTTGACGCCGAAAGCCGCCACCACCGCGGAGGCCGCCGCCGTCAGCGCTGCCAGCATGGGCACCGGCGTGATGGCGCCCACGCCCAGGTGCAGCGTTTGGCGGGAGGCGGAGGCGTACATATCGCCCGCCCCCACCGACATCATGGCGATGGCCCCCGACGCCAGCAGCACCGCCGCCAGCGCGCCAAGCGTCAGCGGGAACCAGCGGTCCACCTTTGACAGCAGGGAAAGGATCACCGTCAGCGCCAGCAGCACAGCCGCCGCCAGCACAGGGGCGTTCAGCGCCGTGCTGTTGTTGCGGATCAAGAAAACGCCCCGGATGTTGGTGCCGTCGGCGGAATAGGGCTCCAGCGCCAGCAGATCGCCGGACAGCACGTTGGAAAACACCTGCCGCTCCTGGCCCACGGTATACAAATTCGGCTCGCTGCCCAGCAGCACGTCGTACATGCTGACCGTGCGGCTGATCGCCGCGGCGTCAGCCGGGTCGTCCGTCAGGGTGGCGGGCGCGTGGATGACGTACACCGGCAGCAGCATCAGCAGCAGCGCGGCGGCGGCCAGCAGGGCGCTGACGCGGCGCAATTTCTGGTCGTCGGGCATAAGGGGCTTTGTCCCCTTGAGGGAAATCAGGCAAATCAGCGCCAGGATCACCGCCGCCACCAGCGGCACGTAGGCCCAGGCCTGCACGGTAAACAGCACGGTGAACAGCAGGCTGCCCGCCACGTTCATCCACTGCAGGGCCCCGCCCGCCAGCAGCGCGGCCGCGGCGAAGCTCAATATCAGCGCCAGCTGGGGCATGCCCTTTTGCTTCAGGCAGGAAATCACGCCCGCCGCCAGCAGCAGCGCCATGCCCAGCGCGATCATCCACCGGCCCAATTGCAACAGCGAAAGGGCGGGCACCTGCGCAACCGGCAGGCAGCTTTCGCCCTGGGCGATCACATCCCACAGGGAGATCGAAGCGGGAAACAGCGCCGCCGTTTCCTCCCCCAGCTGGGCGTGCACGTGCAATCCGGCCGCAGGCAGGAACAGCGACGCCACCGCCGCCGCCAGGATGATCCATACAGGCCATTTTTTCTTCATGTACGGTGCTCCTTTGTCGTTTCATCCGGTTTTCTTTCTCAGCCCGCCGCCGATGCAGGCGCAGGACGGGCTTCTTTCCGGCGGCCCAGGCGCGAGAAAAAACCCGAATGATCGGGAAATATTTATGCAATCGTTTGCACGGATATTATAAAGCCAAAATACACATTTATCAACGAAAAATCTTCCGCCGATCGGCGCCTGACTGGCATCAGCGGCCTGCCGTCGAAGGACCGGCGGGATAAAAAGAACGCCCTTTCGTTCTCCGATCTGGGGGGCGAAAGGACGTTTTGATTGTCACCACCGGTTGCGCACCTTTTCCGCAAAGCCCGTCAGGTTTTGCACGCGGATCGTTTGACCGTCGTCCAGCACGGCGCTGCCGGTGAACCGGCCGAACACCTGGTGCTGAATGGAGCACAGCAGCTTCAAATCGATGGCGGCGCTGCGGTCCATCAGGGGCGTGAATGTCATTTCGAAGCGGCCGTCGTCGCTGAAAAAGCGCCAGGGGGACAGATAATCCTCCGTCCCGTTTTTCATGGGGATCTCAAAGGTCACTTGGCTCAGCTTGTGGGCCTTCCCGGCGTAAAATATCATATTTTCCGTGGCGGCGGAGGTATCCCCAAAGCCGTAGCCCACGTTGAAGCCGAAGGGCGTATCCCCTGCCAGGCCGGAGGCGGAGCCCCAGTACCAGGTGTTGTCGTACGTCCACACGCCCCGGCCCCAATCCAGCACGGCGAAGGAGTGGGCGGGGGCGAACAGATACTCCTGATCGCCCAGCACCGCCTTGCCCTGGGCCCGCAGGCAGTTGATTTTCTGGTTGTAGTAAAAAGCGGTGGGCTTGTTGGGGAAAGGCGTGGCGATCACCATCGAATCCGCCGGCGGGTCGGTCAGCGTCAGGTCAAAGAGGATCGTGCAGCCCTTGCCGAAGTTCTCCATATGCCC
>JAFUXH010000055.1 GCA_017470945.1 Clostridia bacterium
CTCCACCCCTTTGTCAACACCTTTTTTCAACTTTTTTTGCCTTTTTTGAAAAGTTTTTTCTTCATCCGAACTTTTGGAAAACGCCCAAAAATAATCGTTCGTCATTGTGCCGTTTGAAGGATCAAACCGCCCAAAAATCGTTCGTCAAGTAAAACGGCGTCCCCGCGTTGATTGCGCGGAGACGCCGCATGGGAAACGATTTCTTCTTATTGGAAGGTGTATTCCAACACCACGTCGGCCGTCACCGACACATCGCCGGAAATGATGGCGGTATCCCCAGCCGCCTCCTTGGCGCTGTACACATTGCTGACGCCGTAGTGATAACTGTTCTGGCTGGCGTCGATCAAGGTCAGATCCCCCAGGGTCTTGCCGGCGGCGTCGCTGAGCACCTGGGCCTTCGCCATAGCATCCTGCACCGCCCGGGTCAGGGCCAGCTGGTACGCCTCGTTTTCCTGGGTGGAGGCAAACGTGATGCCGTAGGTGGTATTGGCCCCGGCGGCCATGGCGGCGTCCAGCACAGCGCCGATCTGATTCAGATCCCGCACGGTGACGGACAGCATGTTTTCCACCTGGTAATAATTCCGCCGCTGCTCCCGGCCCAGGGAATCATAGGAGATATCAAAGCCGCCGTACACGCTGAACTGGCTGGTGATCAGATCCTTTTCCACGATGCCCATCTGCTGGATGGCGCTCAGCACGGCCTGCATCAGCGCGGCGTTTTCCTGCTGAGCCTCGGTGACGGAATCCTTCCGGGTGTTGACGCCGATCTGCAGCGTGGCGTGATCCGCCGCCAGGGAAACCGTGGCGTTGCCGCTGACGCGGAGGACCCGATCATCCTCCGCCAAGGCGCAGGCGCAAATCGAACAGAGCAGCATCACAGCCACCAGCAAACCCAATGTTTTTTTCATCATGATTTCTCACTCCTTTTTTGTTTTCCGATGACGTTTTGCGATCCCCCGAACGGCGATGCCCGCCAGGGCGATCACCATGAGCCAGGGCAGCGCCGACATGAGGAAAATGCACACGTCCTGAAGGAACAGCCAGCCCTCCTCCAGGGATGATTTCAGGCCGGACACCATCCGCTGACCCAGAGAAATATCCTCGGCCTCCTCCACCCGGATCTCCCGCAGGGTGACCCGCACGGTGCTGTAATCCACCTTGCCGTCGTAGCCCTTGAGCTGGGAGGTGTAGCGATCGATGGAATACTGAGCGTCGGCAATGGCGCTTTCGATCTCGATCAGATCGGACACCTGGTCGGCCTCGGCCATCAGGGCCTGCAGCCGCTCCAGCTTCTTTTTCTGGGTGTCCAGGCGGGTTTGGATGTCATAATAGGAATCGCTGACGTCCTCCATTTCCTGGGTCATGGCGGTCACGCTGCCGATGGCCTGGGCTCCCTCCAGGAAATCATCCAGCCGGGCGGCGGGCACCCGCAGCGTCAGGGAGGCGGAACGGGTTTGGCCGCCGGCCGCATCGCCGCTGACGGACAGGTATTCGATCCGGCCGCCCATGCCCGCCGTCAGATCCTGCAGGGCCTGCAGATCCTTGTCAAAGACGGTGGTGCGGATGGTAAAGCTGGCGGTGCGGATGATTTTTTCCTCCCGCGCGTCCTCCTCCGCCCCGGCGTCCAGCTCCGCCTCCTCCGTTTTCATCGCCATTTCGTAATCCTCTACGATATCCATATCGTCATCCATATCGTAGGCGGTGGCGAATTGAGGGGCGTACGAGCGGCCCAGGCTGGTGACGGCTGCACCGTTGGTTTCATAGGCAACGGCGCTGTTGGCGCTTTGCCCGGTATGGGGTTCCCGGGTGATCAGGGTGCCGCCCACCACGAACACCAGCGCGGCCGCCGCGGCCAGCCAGCCCCGCCAATTCTTTTTGGCTCGATTGTTTTCCATTGTTTCTTCCTCCTGTATCCGCTGCCGCCAGGCGGCGGAGAAGGAAGCGGGTACCTCGGTTTCCTCATCCGCCTGCCGGCATGCCGTGCGCAGTTGCAGCAGCCCGGCGCAGGACGCGCACGCCGCCGCGTGGGCCCGCATTTCGGCCGCCGTCTCGTCAGGCAGCGCGCCGTCCATGCAGGCGTCGAGGAGACGGGAAAATTCTTCACAATTCATGCTTCTGATCTCCTCTCGCTGGATTAGACGGATAAGGACGAAAAAAGTTCCGATGATTGCCGCAAAAGATCGCACAATTTTTCCCGGGCCCGGCTGATGCGGCTTTTTACCGTGCCCAGGGGCAGGCCGGTGATCTGGGCGATCTGATCGTAGGGCAGGTTGCGGAAATCCCGCAGTACGATCAATTCCCGGGCCTCCCGGGGCAATTGCTGCAGCGCCTGCTGCAGCAGCCGCGACCGCTCCCGGGCCTCCAATCGCTCCTGGGCGGTGGCGCCGCCGTCCGGCGGGTCGAACCCCCGGGTTTCCCGCAGCGCCTCCAGCGATACGATCTCCCGCCGCTTGCGCAGCTGATCGGCGCACACGTTCAGGGCGATCCGGGTGATCCAGGTGGAAAACTCCGCCTCCCGCCGGAACGTCGAATAGGCCCGGTAGGCCCGCAGCATGGCCTCCTGGGCGCAGTCCAGCGCGTCCTCCCGGTTGCCCATCATGTGATAGCAGGTTTTGTACACCTGCTCCTCCGCCTGCGCGGCCAGCGCTTCAAAGGACGGCTGTTTTCGGCCAAACAGCTGCATGCGCTCCCCCCTTCCGGCTTTCTTCCGCTGATTCAACGAATCAACCCGGGCGATTCATGCACGATAACAGGAAATTATTTTTCTATTTGAAACCGGCGCACCTGCCGGCCGTCGGGCAGGGTGATTTCCTCCCGCCACATCCGGGCGGGCCGCACCCATCTTTCCCCCATGCCGTACAGCGCCCGGTAATTCACCATGGGCTCCAGGGTTTCCGAATGCAGGGACAGCCCCTCCACCTGATACAGGTTCCCTTTGTAATGGCGGTAGGTGCCCGCGGGGATGCGCACCCGCATACTTTCCAGGCAAAGGTAAGGCCACAGCTGATCCCAATAGGAAATGTGGGCCAAATCCCCGGCCATTTTTTCATCCTTATAAATATCCTCGGGCAGCACCCACCGGGCGTCCTGCACCTCCTCGGGCTGGAAGCGCATGGCCGACAGGAGCACGTCCTGCCAGAACAGGTATACGTCCCGCACGAAGCCCTTTTCCTTCCCCCATTGGGTCAGCATCACCCGGCTGTGCTCCAGATCGGGCAGGAAGCCCAATTCCTCGGCCACCTCCCGCGCCACGGCGGTGCGGCTGTCCTCCCCCTGCAGGGCGGAGCCCCCCGTTTCTGCCCACATGCCGGGATAAAGCTCCTTTTCATCGGCCCGGCGCTGAAACAGCAATTCGCCCTTCCCGTTCAAAAACAGGGCGTCCAGCACCAGGTGGTACCGGCCCTTGGGCACCGGATCGCCCCGCACCATGGTTTCCCCGGTCAGGCGCCTGTTTTCATCATATAAATCCCAGATTTCCATATGCTCACCCCCTGGGCAGCATTGTAGCAGGAAAAAGTACATTCTGCAAGCAAAGCCCTCCCTTGCGGAGGGCCGAAAAAGAAGCTATAATAAAGTGGGAGGGAAGGAACATGGCCGACGACCTGGAAAAGAAGCGCCTGCAGGAATTGGCGAACCGCAGCTGGAGCCAGGGGGTTTATTGCTTCACCCACTTCCTGGATCTGGCGGGGCTGAGCCTGTTTCAATCCCTGCTGCCCGCCCTGCCCCCCGCGCCGTGGACGCTTTTCGGCGGGGCCGACGGCTGCGAAAGGCAAATGCTGCGTTTTGGCAGCGAAGAACTGTGCGGCTACGACGCGCCCTTTCCCATCGTGTGCCTGAAAATCAGCCCGTTGAGCGCCCGCTTCGCCGAGCCCCTGACCCACCGGGATTACCTGGGTTCCCTGATGGCCCTGGGCATCGAGCGGGAAATCCTGGGAGACATCGTGGTCAAAAAAGAGGAAGCGTACCTGTTCTGCGAGGAGCGCATCGCCCCCTACGTGATGGATCGCTTCACCCAGGCGAAGCATACGTCCCTGCGCTGCGCGGCGGTGGACCGCCTGCCGGAAGGGGCGCTGTATGAAACCCAGCGGCGCACGGTGCAGCTATCCTCCCAGCGCATCGACGCCCTGATCGCCCACGTGTACGGCATGAGCCGGGGCGACGCCCAGGCCCTGTTCCCGGCGGGGAAAATTTACGTATCCGGCCGGCTGTGCGAAAGCCCCGGCTATACCCCCAAGCCGGGGGACGTGCTGTCGGTGCGCGGGTTCGGGCGCATGCGGTACGTAGGCGTGCAGAGCCTGAGCAAGAAGGGCAAGGAAAACACGGCGGTGGAGCTGTATATCTGATTTTTATTTTTGGAGGCCGCATGGAATATACCATTATCGACTGCCACACCCACATTTATCCCGAAAAAATCGCCGCCAAGGCCGTCAAGAGCATCGGGGATTTTTATGATATCGACATGGGCCTGGACGGCACGGTGGACACCCTGATCCGCAACAGCCGGGCGGCGGGGATCAGCAAATGCCTGGCCCTGGCCGTGGCGGTGGACGCCGCCCACGTGACGCACATCAACGATTTCCTGATTTCATCGGTGAACGCCCACAAGGATTTTCTGTACGGCTTCGCCACCCTGCACCCCGACATGGAGGACCCCGGCCGGGAGGTGGAGCGGGTGCTGAAGGCCGGCATGAAGGGCATCAAGCTGCACCCCGATATGCAGCATTTCAGCCTGAGCGAAAAGCGCGCGGAAAAGCTGTTCGCCGCCTGCGAAGGGGTGTGCCCCATGCTGTACCACACGGGGGACAAGCGCTATCACAATTCGAATCCCTCCCTGATCCCGCCCATCCTGAAAAAATACCCCCGGCTGCAATTGATCTGCGCCCATTTCGGCGGCTACAGCGAATGGGACGAGGCCGCCCGCTGCCTGGCCGATACCAACGTGTATGTGGATACCTCCTCCTCCTTTTTCGCCCTGAGCCGGGAGCGGGCCAGGGAGCTGATCGACCTGTACGGGGAGGACCGGGTGATGTTCGGCACCGATTTCCCCATGTGGACGCCCCAGCCGGAAATCGACACCCTGCTGTCCCTGGGGCTGAGCGAGCGGGCGCTGCAAAAGATATTCAGCGGCAATTTTCTCAGGCTGCTGGGCTGATCCCCGCCCGAAGGGCTTGCCAATTCAGCGCGTTTTTGGTAAGATGGAAGCAAGAAAGCGATTCGTCTCATGCAACCGAGCACAGCAACAAAAGGAGGATACCGCATGGGCCTTTTTGACAAAAAATACTGCGACGTGTGCGGGGAGCGCATCCGTTTCCTGGGCAACCGGAAACTGGAGGACGGCAACCTGTGCAAGGACTGCGAAAGCAAGCTGTCCCCCTGGTTTTCCGACCGCCGGCGCTCCACCGTGCAGGATATCAAAGACCAATTGGCCTACCGGGAGGAAAACCAACGGCGGGCCGCCGCCTTTACCGCCAGCCGCACCCTGGGCGAGGGCAACCTGCTGGCCATCGACGATGAAAAGCAGCAATTCGTGATCCGCCGCGGCGGCCAATCCATGGCCGATAACCCGGACGTGCTGGCGCTGAGCGACGTGACGGGCTGCGACATCGACGTGGAGCACACCAAATTGGAAGAAAAAACCAAGGACGCGGAGGGCAAGCCCGTCAGCTACGACCCGCCCCGCCATACCCACAGCTATCGCTTTTTCCTGACGGTGCACGTCAACAATCCCTGGTTTGACGAAATGCGCTTCCGCGTCAACAGGCACGACGTGGAAATCAAAACCGGCCTGCCGGTGGAGGTTTCCCCCGCGGTGCAATTGCTGGGCGGGGCCATCGGCCTGAAGGTGCCCGCCGTGCGGCCGCCCGTGTCCCTGGAGCCCGATACGGCCAACAGCGAAGATTATCAAAAATACGCCGCCCTGGCGGAATCCATGCGCCGGGCCCTGCTGCAATTGCAGGAGGAAGAGCCGGAGGAGGCACCTGGCCCCGCCGCGGAAGCCGGCCCCGTGGCCTGCCCCTTCTGCACCGCCGTGGCCGTGCCGGACGCCCAGGGCCGCTGCCCCTACTGCGGGGAAAAAGTGATCTGAGGAGGAACCTGCTATGAACATTCGTGTGATCGCCCTGGTGCTGGCCCTGACGCTGCTGGCCGTGCCCGCCCTGGCGGAAAGCCGGCAGACGGTGATCGAGGTGGAAAGCACCCCCGTTTCCATTACGGAAATGAAGTACGAAAACGCCGCCGTGGGCTTTTCCTTCTGGTATGACCCCGCCGTGTTCACGGTGCTGTGGGATACGCTGGATGACCCGCAGGGCCAACTGATGATCCACGGTCAGGAAGAGGAAGGCGCGCCGGTGTTCCTGACGGTGGAATTGCCGGAAAAGACCGGCCTGAGCGGCGACGATTACCTGGCCCAGCGCCCGGCGCAGGACGGCGTGCCCGCCGCGTCCCTCAGCGAAACGCAGATCTATATGACCGAGGGCGGGGCCGCCCTGCATGTGCGCACCGGGTATGACAGCGAAATGTATTTTGAGTACTACCTGATCCGCAGCGGCAGCAAGGAATTGCAGCTGTATACCAGCTATTCCCTCAACGCCATCCAGTCCGCCGGCCCCCGGATCGCCCACCTGGTATCCACCTTCGACGTGCGGTGAGCCGGATACCGTTCTCAAATAAAACGATCCACGATAAGTTTGGAGGTTTCCGTCATCCCGAGTGAAGCGAAGCGGAATCGAGGGATCTGAAAGTTGGCTGAATAAGCCGCGCCAGATCCCTCCGCTCCATTCCGCCTTCAGCTCCATTTCGGTCGGGATGACAGCGTTTGTTGTCTGGTATTTCTCGCAATTCTGAAATCAGCTCAGTATGAAGCGCATATCCACCTTCAAAAAGGACGCCTGAGGAGAATGATCCTCCGGCGTCCTTTTTGATTTGATTTTATTTTACTGCATCCGGTAGATGGCGATGGTCAGCGCCCCATCCTGGGAGGTGCCCTCAATGCGGACGGGGAAGGGATAATCATTGCGGAAGCGGAAATTCAGGTTGGAATTGCCCACGGCGGCGTCCACCCCGATGGGCAGGTAGGAGGCCCCGTTGGCCCCATGGGCCCGGCGCTGCAGCACCGTGAGCCCCGGCAATTGCAGCACCACGTTGTACAGCGTGGAGGACACCTGGCACGTGCCGCCGCCGTAGCCCTGCTGCACCTTGCCGTCGATCAGCACGCCGGCGGGCTGATAGCCGTTGGAGGCCCGGTAAGGCCCCACGTCCCGGTTGAAATTCAGATCGACCCCCGTTTCCAGGGGCAGGCGGCCCAGCTTTTCGCAGGCCACGGCGATGTTGGTCATCCGGTTCAGGTTGGATTGATCGGTGGTGATTTTATAAAAGGAGGTATAGGAGGCGATGGGGGCGTCGGTGCCCGCGTCCTCCGGGCTGTCGTACACGGCGGTCACCTCCCCCAGCTGGCGGGAATTGATGTAGCCGTACTGCCGGTGGTAGATCACCTTGCCGTAGCCCTTTTCAAACCCGATGAAGGACACCCGGGCGCCCTTGTGCAGGGTGATCAGGGTATCCCCGCCCCCGGGCTTGGTGGTGACCGGCGCGTCCTTGGCCTTGATTTCCCCGATGAAGTGATTGAAATCCACACCGTAAGGCGGGGTGGCGGCGTTATCAATGGGCTTGGTATCCTCCAGCGTCACCCGCTTGATGTAGCCGGACAGGTGGCCCGCCTCGTAGGTGACCAGGGCGAAGGTGGGGTTCAATTCGTGAATGGTCACCCGCACCTTCGTGGGAATGTAGCCGATGGGGTCCTTGCCCTCGGTGCCCTCCCAGGAAGTATACACCCGGGCGGCCACCACCGTGCGGCCGGTGTACAGGCGGGGCAGCGCATCGGTCTCCGCGAAGCAAAAAGCCCCGCTCAGGGGCATAAGGGCAAGGCAGAGGGCCAGAATCAACAGGCGTTTCATGTTATCAGGTTCCTTTATACACGGCGATGAACAGGGCGTAATCGTGGGTCGACGCGTCGATGCGGATGGGGAAATCATAATCGTTGCGGAAAATGAAATTCAGGTTCTTGGCGCCGGAGGAGGCGTCCATCCCATGGGGCAGGTAGGACGCGGCGTTGTTGCCGTGGGGCTTGCGCATCAGCACGGTGATGCCCGGCATTTGCATCAGGGTGTCCCACAGCGTGGAGGATACCTGGCAGGAGCCGCCGCCGTAATTGGTTTTGGTGACGCCGTCCTTCAGCACGGGGGCGGGCAGATAGCCGTTCCGGGCGGTGAAGGGGCCCACGGTGCTGTTGAAATTCATGGATTCCCCGGGGTTGATGACCTTGCTGATGTAATTGCAGGCCACGGCCAGGTTGTTGATGCGGTCCACGTTGTCGTTGTAATAGGAGGTGAATACCGCCAGGGGCTCGGAGGAATCCGCCGTCTCGATGTTGCTGGCCACGGGGTAGATCTCATTCAGCTTCCGGGTGTCCACATAGCCGTATTGGCGCTTGAAAATCACCTTGGCCCAGCCCTCCTCCATGCCGATGATGGCAATGCGGGCGCCCTTGGTCAGGGTGGTCAGGGTGGTGCCGGTCTCCTTCTTGGTGGATTTCACATCCACATCCTGGTCGATGTAGGCGTAGTAGAATTGCTCCATCACCGGATAGGGCGGGATGTTGACGGGGTCGACGCTGCTTTCCACGTCGATGCGGTTGCGCAGGATGTAGCCCACCCCGCTGCCGTTTTTCACCTGCACCCAGTTGGGGTAAATGTTGGTGATCTCGATCTTGGTGCCGGGCTTGAGGTACTTGATGGCCTCGCTGGTTTTATCCATCTTGGTGTACACGGTGGTGGTGCTGGTGCCGTAGCGCCGGGTCACGATGCCGTTGTACAGCACCTTCACCGCCTGCTTGGCCGTGGCGGTGGTGGTTTTCGTGGTTTTCGTGGTTTTCGTCGTCTTCTTGGCGGCGGCCAGGGCCGTGCCGCTCGTCAGCAGGCAAATTATCAGCGCCAGGGATACAACGCGCTTCACATGCATGGGAAAGACCTCCAATAACATCCGGATCGGCGCCCAAAACGCTGGAACGGCATACGTCCCAGGATACAGGCTGCTTTATTATAGCATAATTTGCCTGTCCGTCCAGTGATTTTCCCGGAAAATTTACAATTTGATTACAAATCCGGGAGATATTCCCTGGCCTTCGCCGTTCGCAGGGGCCGGGTCCGGGCAGGAACCCTGAGAGCGACGCCTTCAATGCGTCCCCGGGATATACCCATCCTCCAAAACCACGACCCCCGTTTCCACAAACGACTGGGGCAAATTCTGCATATCCTCCACCGCGCGGGGATAGATCAGCTTTTTGAGCATCTTTTGCTTTTCATCGGGATCGGTGAGCACATAGGGCCTGAAATCGCCCCTGCCCTGGGTGCGGCAGGGCACGACGGCGAAACGCACCAGGTGGGGCCCGTCGGACCGCAGGTCGTAGCGCAATTGAAAGATGCCGGTATCGGGATCCACGTTCTGCATGGCGCCGAAGGTGAAATTGCCGGTGCTGTACAGGATGGGCTTGCCGTGGTAAAACTGCACCTGCTGCAGGATATGGGGGTGATGGCCCCAGATCACGTCGGCCCCGGCGTCGATGATTTTCCGGGCCAGGGCCACCTGCCAGTTTTTGGGGGTGGTCAGCAATTCCCTTCCCCAATGCAGGCTGACGATCACCAGATCGCACCCGGCCTGCCGCAGGGCGTCGATCCGGGCGGCGATGCGGGGCAGGTCCTCCGTTTGCGGGTAGGAAAAGCCCGCCGCGCCGATCTTGACCCCCTTGATTTCAAACAGCCCCAGTTGCTGCTGCTCCCGCTTGGTGTCGGGGTACAGGGTGCCGAAGTGGGCGATGCCCAAATCATCCAGGGTTTTCAGGGTGTCGGCGTAGCCCGCCTCATAATAATCCAGGCAGTGGTTGTTCACGGTGTTCAGGGCGTCCACCCCGGAATGCAGATACACCTGAGCGTAGCGCGGCAGGGCCCCCAGCACGGTGTTTTTGTTCTGATACCGATCGCTTTCGGTGAACACCCCTTCGTTGTTGGCGAAGGTCAGGTCGTCGCTGCCCAGGTAGGGCAGCACCAGGGAGAAGGGCCAATCGTAGCCCTTTTCATCCAGTACCGCGGTATAGGTGCCCTCCTTGCCCCGGGCCGAGGGGATGCCGCCGATGCTGCAATCCCCCACGAAGGACAATGTCAGCGCGTGGGGATCGGTGATCCGCTGGCCCTGGGCAGCCTGGCTGGGAGAAATATCATCCTCCAGGGATTCATCCACGATCCAGCCTTCCCCCAGCGCCGCGGCCGTCAGCAGCCACATCAGCGCGATCAGCACGCCCAGCCGTTTCATGGCCCGCATCCTCCTTCGCCCGTTTTTTCCATTATACCGGCAGCCCGGGAAAAAAGCAATCATCCGTCGGCGTCCGCCTCATCCCGCAGGATCTCCGATACGTCGCCCCGGACGATCAGGGTGGCCCGGGCGTCGGCGGGGGTGGGCTCCTGGTTGACTACGATCAGGTTCTCCCCCGAAAAATAATCGAGGAAGGACGCGGCGGGCTCCACCGACAGGGAGGTGCCCGCCACGATCAGCGTGTCGGCGTTGGATATTTCCCGGCAGGCCCCGATGCACACGTACTTATCCGGCGCTTCGCCGTACAGCACCACCGAGGGCTTGATCACTCCGCCGCACGCGTCGCAGCGGGGGATGCCGTCGGCGCTCAGGATCTTTTCCAACGGATACAGCTTGTTGCAGTCCATGCAGTAATTTTCGTGCACGGTGCCGTGGATCTCATACACCCGGCGGTTGCCGGCCAGCTTGTGCAGGCCGTCGATATTCTGGGTCACGATGCCGCGCAGCAGATCGCGTTTTTCCAATGCATAGAGCCATCGGTGGGCGGCGTTGGGCCGCGCCTGGGGATGCACCATGCAGGCACGGTAAAAATCAAAGAACGCGGCGGGATTCAGGTAGAAAAAGGATTTGCTCAGGATCATTTCCGGGTCCAGATCGCCAAACGGCTGCCGATACAGGCCCTCCCCGGAGCGAAAATCCGGGATGCCGCTGGCGGTGGACACGCCGGCCCCGCCGAAAAACACCACGCGACGGGACCGCGCCACGATCCTGCGCAGCTGGGCGGCGTCCCCCAGCGGCAGGGCTTTCTTTTTCCCCATCCCGTTCCTCCTCCGCTTCATTCCTCCGCGCCGTATTGACAGAGCGCGCCGAAATCCAGCGTTTCGATATCCAGCACGCTCACATGGCCGAACAGATCCTCATACAGGTACACCAGCGCGTAGTACGGCTGCGCCTGGGGAGAAACGGCCCTGGCCCTCGCCAGATAGCAATGGTTGACCCCCGCCACCACCTGAGAGCCCAGGTAGGCGACCGGCGTATATTCAACCCCCACCAGCCCGGCCAATCCTTCTTCAAACACCCGCAGGGCTTCGTCGGCCACCGCGCTGTCCTCCGCCGGGGTCCATCCGCCCGTCAGCGGCGCGAAGGATAGCTCCTCCTCCCCCAGGCAAACAAACGTCAGCGTCAGGATCATCAGCGCGATCCACCCGGCCATCCACTTTCTCATGCTTCTTCCATCCTTTCCGCGGGCCTTTCCCGCCCGTCTCACATGATTGGACGAAAACGGAGGAAAAAAGTTCCCGCATCCGCGAAGATTGGTCATTCGTCCGTTGATTCGCCGCGCGGCAGGCGATCCGCCGCGATTTCCGCCAGCAATCGTCTGCGCAAAAGCAGGTAGCGCCGATACTTTTCATCCTTCCGGAAATGGTCCTCCCGGCGCTGCTCCAGCGCGTTGGCGTAATTCAGCGCCCGGTCGCCGAACTGGGCGCTGGTCAGGTCGAACACGCAGTTCCCAACCACGTTGAAGCAATGAACGTTCCCATCCCCCAGCGGCACGCCGTACACCTTGCCGCCAAACAGATCCTGGGCCAAAAAAGCGGTCACGCTGCACTGCCCCACCGTGGGCCGATCCGCCCGCCAATCCGGCCGCATCCGGGGCGCGCAGGTTTCCGCACACCAGGACCGGGTCAGCAAATCATAGAGATCCCGGGGCGTCAGGCCGTTCCCGTTCCGAATCACGGCATGGTCCCACCCGTAAAACGGCAACATGCCGCATCCCTCCTTCGCTGCTTTTCTGCCTGGCATCGATTCCTGCTGTTTATATTCTCCTTGCGCTTCCGTTTCCCTTCCCCGGGCAGGAGGAAAAACACCGTTGACTGAAGCCCCGCGCGTCCGTTACAATACAGGCAGCGGGTTTTGCCCCGCATCGACGATCAGGGGGAGGGACAGCCCATGCCTTTTGAAATCATCCGGAACGACATCACCCAAATGAAGGTGGACGCCATCGTCAACGCGGCCAACCCCTCCCTGCTGGGCGGCGGCGGGGTGGACGGCGCGATCCACCGGGCCGCCGGGCCCCAATTGCTGGCCGCCTGCCGGAAATTGGGCGGCTGCCTTCCCGGCGAAGCCAAAATTACCGAAGGGTATCAATTGCCCGCCCGGTATGTGATCCACACCGTGGGGCCCGTTTGGCACGGCGGGCAAAACGGCGAACAGGCGCTGTTGACGGCCTGCTATGAAAACAGCCTCCAATTGGCCCTGGCTTTCCAATGCGAAACCGTGGCCTTCCCCCTGATTTCCGCCGGCGCTTACGGCTATCCCAAGGATCAGGCCATGGCCGTGGCGATGGACGCCATCACCCATTTCCTTTTTGCGCACGATATGACGGTGTACCTGGTGGTGTTCGGCCGCGGTGAATTCCTGACCGGGAAAAAGCTGTTCCGGGACGTGCAGGAGTACATCGACGACGTGTACGCCGCCAGTCACACGCAAAAAAACACGGAGCGATCCCGGAAAATGCTGTGGCAGCGCAGCGAGGAAGCCGCCCTGCTGATGGAAAAGGAGCTCATGGCAGGCCGGGATAACGCGCCTTCGTGGACGGACGCCCCGGCCCCGCCCATGGCGGCCCCCTCCGCCCCGCAGCCCGATTGGGAACGCCTGCTGCGGGAAACCGACGTGGGCTTTTCCCAGGCGCTGCTGCGCCTGATCGACGAAAAGGGCATGACCGACGCCCAATGCTACAAGCGGGCCAACATTGACAGGAAGCTGTTCAGCAAAATCCGGTCCAACCCCGCCTACAAGCCCAGCAAGCCCACGGTATTCGCCTTCGCCGTGGCGCTGAAGCTGACCCTGCCGGAAACCAAACGGCTGCTTGATCACGCGGGCTTTTCCCTGTCCCACAGCAGCAAATTCGATATCATCCTGGAGTATTTCATCAAGGAAAGGCGCTACGACGTATACGAAATCAACGAGGTGCTGTTCCAGTTCGACATGCCGCTGCTGGGGTCCAACGCCAGTTGAGCAAAAAAATCAATATGGGGACCGCTCTTTGGCTCCAAAGAACGGTCCCCCCACGCCCCCTCCGAGAAAGCTGCTATCATTGAAAGCATATTATGGCTTTCTCAAACGTATCTCTTTTCACAACGCAGCTTGAAGGCAACGCAAATCGGCTTGAAAAACGTATGGGCGGATATCCGCCCGTCCGTACCTTATCGCGTCCGCGCATTTGTCGCCTGCCAGGCGACCCGGTCCCTCCCCGCAGGGTGTAGGATACAGCTGCCAGGGTGATCACAGCCCTGCGATCACACACACGGGAGGGATTTTTATGAAGAAAAATTTGACGGAAATGGTGTTCATCCTGGACAGGAGCGGTTCTATGGCCGGGCTGGAAAAGGACACCATCGGCGGCTTCAACAGCATGATCCGCCGTCAGCAGGAGCTGCCGGGCGAGGCGTTGGTATCCACCGTGCTTTTCTCCAACGCCAGCACGGTGATCCACGACCGGGCGGACCTGAAAACCATCGAACCCCTGACGGACCGGCAATATTTCGTGGGCGGGGGCACCGCCCTGATCGACGCCATCGGCGGGGCGGTTCATCACATCGCCAACGTGCACAAATACGCCCGGGAGGAGGACCGGCCGGAGCGCACCATATTCGTGATCACCACCGACGGCATGGAAAACGCCAGCCGCCGCTACACCAGCAGCCAGGTGAAGGCCATGGTGCAGCACCAATCGGAAAAATACGGCTGGGAATTCCTCTTCCTGGGGGCCAACATCGACGCCGTGGAAACGGCGGCGCACTTCGGCATCGGTCAGGAGCGGGCGGTCACCTTCCGCAATGACCCCAAGGGCCAGGCCCTCAACTACGCCACGGTGAACGAGGCGGTGCGCCAGGTGCGGTCCGCCGCCCCGCTGAGCAGCCGCTGGAAGGAAAAGATCGAAAAGGATTTCTCCTCCCGGCGCTGAGCCCGCCCCGCATCTATCACTCGTGGATTTCCAGCGGCAGGCCGTCGGGATCCCGGAAAAACGTCATCCGTTCGCCGGTGAAGGTATCGATGCGGATGGGTTCGCAGGGGATGCCCCGCTTTTTGAGCGCCCGCACCGTTTCCTCCACCGATGCGACCCGGAACGCCAGGTGCCGCAGGCCGTAGGCCTCCGGGTCGCTCACCCGGTTGGGGCGATCCTTCATGATGAACAATTCGATTTCCGTGCCCTCGTCCAATTGCAGGTCGATCTTCCAATCGTCCCGGTCCGCCCGATAATTTTCCCGAAGGATGGGAAAGCCCAGCTTCGTATGGTAAAAATCCAGGGCGGCGTCCTTATCGGAGCAAATGATGGCCACATGATGGATCGCGCGCAGCATGACGCTTCATCTCCTTGCAGTTTCTATCAGGGGCAGACTCAAACAGGCCCTCCGGTGTTTTTTCTGTCCGCCGGGCCCGTTTTCCTGCCCGGGAAGGCCCTCTTCGCTTTTCTTTCTTGTAAAAACCAGCGGATCAAGCCGAGTTTTGGATGCCGGTTGGAGCCGCCGGTTTTTCTTTGCGCGGTTTCCCCTTCGTTCTTTTCCAGGTTTTCGATTGACAAATGCGGAGGAAGATCTTACAATATAAACGGTAATTTAGGCTTATTTTTAAAGGAGCGTTTATGAAGGATTTTCCCCTGTATCGATCGCCCAAGGCGGCGGTCGTGAGCACGCTGCTGATCGCCCTGCCGCTTTTGCTTTTATCGTCCACGGCGCTCAGCGGGCTGTACGCGGTTTTTCTGGTGATTTTTTTGCTGCCCATGGCGGCGTGCGTCGCCGGGATGGTGGGCGGGCTGCTGCCCATGACGCTGGGCATATTGGCGGGCCTGCTGGCCATGGCCCGTTTGGCCGGCGCCCGGGGGGCGACATTGGCCGCCCTGTACCTGCTGCCCATCGCGGCGTGCTTCGTGCTGGTGATCGCGCTGCGGGTGCCCTTCCGGCAAAGCTGCCCTGCCATGATCGGCGTGCACGTGCTGGCGCTGGCGGGGTGCTATATGCTGCTGCAGGGCTGGACCGGGGGCAGCCTGTATACCGCCGCCGGGCAGGCGGTGGTGGACGCCTTGGAAAACTGGGATCTGGGCGACCTGATGCTGTACCAATTGTTTTCCATGGGGATACTGGATCTGCCGGATCATTTGCAGGGCTCCATGCTGCTGCCGGTGCTGGGGGGCTACACCCTGTCCGCCGCCGCGAAGCAGGATCTGCTTCTGTCGCTGAACGCCCTGGTCAACGATATGCTGACCGCCCTGATCCCCAATCTGATCGTCAGCCAATCCATTTTGGGCGGCGTGGGCTGCCTGCTGCTGCCCCTGCGGTTTGGCTATATCGCCGCGGAGCGCAGGGCCTTCCTTTCCGAATCGGCGGAGGGCACCATGACCGATGAAAACGGCCGCGCGCAGGTGGATTTTCCCGATCTGCAAATGCCCCGGTTCGAAACCTGGCACCTGCCCCGGGGCATCGGCTGGCAGGTGGGGGCGGCGCTGGCGGCGGGCTATTTCCTGCGGGCCAGCAGCAACGCGGCCATGAATATCGCCGGCATCCTGCTGTATTCCGCCGCCCACGCCGTTTTTACCATCCAGGGCGCGGCGCTGGTGAATTTCATGCAGAAATCCCGGGGCACCAAGCGCGTCTGGCGGGTGATCGTGCCCGTGCTGCTGATGCTGCTTTCCGTGCTGGTGTTCCTGGGCATCTTTGATCAGATCAGTAACATCCGGGGCCTGAGAAAGCCCCGTGAACCGAAGGAGGAAATATAACATGAAAGTGATTTTGCTGGCCGACGTGAAAGGCACCGGAAAAAAACAGGAGATTGTGAACGTCAGCGATGGCTACGCCCGTAATTTCCTTTTCCCCAAGAAATTGGCCATGGAAGCCACCCCTGGCGCCGCCAAGGAGGTGGAGCGCCGGCAGGCCGCCGAGCGCGCCCGGGAAACCGAACGCCGCCTGGCCGCCGAAAAGAAAGCCGGCTCCCTGCGGGGCAAGGTGGTCACCGTGGTGGCCAAGTGCGGGGCCCAGGGCCGGCTGTATGGCTCCGTCACCGGGGCGGAAATCGCCGAGGCGCTGAAGAATCAGCATGGGGTGGAAGTGGATAAGCGGAAGATCGAGCTGGCCGACCCCATCCGCACCGTGGGCGAAACCGACATCGTGGTGAAGCTGTATCCCGAAATCAGCGCGAAAATGGTCGTGCGGGTCACCGGTGGCGAGGCATAAATGGATACGCCCGCCGCACCGGCCTTTTCCGCCGTTCCCCCCCACAGCACCGAGGCCGAACGCTCGGTGCTGGGCGCGATGCTGCAAAGCGCCAACGCCGTATCGGCAGCCGTTGAAATGCTGGCAGCCGATGATTTTTACGTGCCCGCCCACAAGGAAATTTTCGACGCCGCCCGGGCCCTGGCCGGCAACCACGCCGCAGTGGACTTGGTGACCATGGATGCCGAATTATCCCGCCGGGGCACCCTGCCCGGGGTGGGCGGCATCGAATACCTGGTGGAGCTGACCGCCTTCGTGCCCACCACCGCCAACGTGAAGGATTACATCCACATCGTATCGGAAAAATCCACCCTGCGGCGGCTGATCAACGCCAGCGGGGATATTTCCAAAACCTGCTACGCCCAGGACCAGGAATTGCCCCAGGTGCTGGCCATGGCCGAAAAATCCATCTTCGACATCGTCATGCGCCGGGACGCGGGCGAAAGCCTGCAGCACATCCGCGACGTGCTGACCCGCACCTACGAGCAAATGGAGGAATTTGCCCGGCTGCGGGGCGGCGTTTCCGGCGTGCCCACCGGCTTTGTGGGGCTGGATAACCTGCTCACCGGCCTGCACGGGGGCGAATTGATCCTGGTGGGGGCCCGCCCCTCCATGGGCAAGACCTCCTTCGCCATCAACATGGCCACCCACGCCATCCGCAAGGACAAAAAGGTGGCGGTTTTCTCCCTGGAAATGCCAAGGGAGCAGATCGCCATGCGTATCCTGTGCGGCGACGCGCGCATCAGCATGCAAAAGGTGCGCAAGGGCCAGCTGCGGGACGAGGAATGGATGAAGCTGGCCCGCTCCCTGGCCCCCCTGGCCAAGAGCGAAATGTATATCGACGATACCTCCGGCATCACCCCGGGACAGCTGCGTTCCCGCTGCCGGCGGCTGATGATGGATCACGGCCTGGATATGATCGTGGTGGACTACCTGCAATTGATGGGATCCGACAATCGGGCGGAAAGCCGCCAGGTGGAGGTGAGCGAGATTTCCCGTTCTCTGAAGGCCATCGCCCAGGAATTGAAGGTGCCCCTGGTGGCCTGCGCCCAGCTGAGCCGCGCCAACGAAAAGCGCGGCGCGGGGGGCTTCCGCCCCATGCTGAGCGACCTGCGGGATTCCGGCTCCATCGAGCAGGACGCCGACGTGGTCATGTTCCTGCACCGGGAGGCCTATTACAACAACCAGGCCCGCAAGGACGCCGACCCCGCCCCCGACAACGTGGCCGAGGTCATCGTGGCCAAGCAGAGAAACGGCCCCCTGGGTACCGTGAAGCTGGCCTGGATCGGGGAATATACCCTGTTTGACAATCTGAGCGAACTATAGAGATTGAACGCATGGCCCGCGCTTCGCTTGCCCATGCTCACTGAGGTAAGTATCGTGTTTGCCCCCTTCCCGGCTAAAGCCGGGCGGGGGAGCTTTTTGTTTTGGTGTAGGGGAACGCATGGCCCGCGCTTCGCTTGCCCATGCTCACTGAGGTAAGTATCGTGTTTGCCCCCTTCCCGGCTAAAGCCGGGCGGGGGAGCTTTTTGTTTTGGTGTAGGGGAA
>JAFUXH010000056.1 GCA_017470945.1 Clostridia bacterium
ACCAATCGTAATAGGGCGAGGCTTTCCCGTTTTTCAGCACGTCGTGAAAGGAAAAGTGATGCCAGCTCACATGATTGAACACCCCGTCCACGATCACCCGGATGCCATTTTCGTGGGCGGCCTGTACCAGCGCCTTGAAATCCGCATCCGTGCCAAAGCAGGGATCGATGTGCAGATAGTCTATCACATCATACTTATGATAAGCGCCCGCGGCAAAGATGGGATTCAGATACAGGCAGTTAAAGCCCATATCCTTGATGTAATCCAGGTTTTCCCGGATGCCGCGAAGGGTGCCGCCATAGGTGGAAACGGAGGGAAAGCCGTGATAGGTTTCGTTTTTTCCTGTCTTGCTGATTCTTCTTTTTCCGTCCGCAAAGCTGTCCGGGAAAATGTTATAGACCACCGCATCCTTCACCCATTGGGGAACAGCGGCCAGGTCTGCCTTGTGGTTGAAGGGGTACTGGAAATACTCGCTGCGCTCGATGTGCGCGTCCATTTTCTCAAAGCATTCCCCGGCGTATCGGCATTGCGTATCGCTATCATCCAGCAGGAAATAATAGGCGATCCGCTGCCATTTCGTTTCCAAAGTGATTTCGTACCAGTCATACAGCAGATCGGAACGGATCAGCGGCATATCCAGCGGAAAGAAGGTCAATTCCGACGCCATGTCCGCCCGATCGGCATAGAAAAAGGTGACGCGCTTCAAATCGCCCCTGGCTGTGCGCAGGCGGAACACAAAATGCCCTTCATCCAAAGGAAAGGCGTATTCGCTCATGGAGCGGTGCAGGATGGCGGCATATTGCATGGTATTTATCCTTTCGTCGCGCCGCCGGTGACCCCGGCGACGTAATATTTTTGCAATCGGATGAACAAAAGCACGATGGGAACGGCCACCACCACCGAGCCCGCGCAGAACACGGTGTAATACTGGTAGATATTGGCCTTGTCTACCATGGTGTACAGGCCCTTGGCGACGGTATAGTTGTTGTAATTGTCCTTCATGATCACCGATACGAAAATGAAATCTACCCACGGGGCAATGAAGGCGTTGATGGCGGTATTGACCACGATGGGCTTGGAGTTCGGCAGGATGATCTTCCAGAAGACCGTGTGCTTGCTGGCCCCGTCCAGGGTGGCGGCCTCGTCCAGGGATTTGGGGATGGTGTCAAAGAAGCCCTTGGCGATGTAGTAATTCAGCGCCGCGCCGCCGGAATACACCAGGATCAGCGCCAGCAGCGTTTGATCCAGGCCGATGGCCTTCATGAAATGATAGATGGCGATCATGCTCATGAAGCCGGGGAACATGCCCAGGATCAGGCTGACATTCATGATGGCTTTCCGGCTTTTGAAGCGCAGCCGAGAATAGACGTAAGCCACCATCAGGGTCAGGATGGTGGTGATCACGCAGGAGCAGATCGCCACGAACAGGGTATTCATGAACCAGCGGGGAAAGTTGAACAGCCTGGTATCGGTAAACAAACGGGTGTAGTTATCCAACGTGAAGGCTTTGGGCCAAAGGTAGGGCGTATAGGCCCCCGGCTCCTTGCGGAAGGAGGAGATCAGCAGCCAGAAAACCGGCAGCATCCACAGAATAGACAGAACGGCCAGCAGCGTGTGCAGCCCAATGGAGGCGCGGAGCTTCCGCCTGTTCACACGTCGATTTCTCATTGGAACATATCCTCCTTTTTCACCGCGCCGGTGCGGTTGTACACCGCCAGGGAGCAGATGGACACGATCATGAAAATGAAGATGCCGATGGTGGAGGCCAGGGCGTAATCGTGCTGATCCACGGTGAGCTTATACAGCCAGGTAACCAGCAGGTCGGTTTTGCCGGCCTGGTAGTAATCCAAGCTTGCCGGGCCGCCCGCGGTCAGCAGGTAGATCACGTTGAAATTGTTGATGTTGCCCACAAAGGTGGTAATGGTGGCGGGCGCGGTGACGAAGATCATATAGGGCAGCGTGATGCTGATGAAGCGCCGCACCGGCCCCGCGCCGTCGATGGAGGCGCTTTCATACAATTCCTCCGGCACGTTCATGAGCACGCCGGAAAAGGTCATCATGGTGTAGGGGATGCCGATCCACATGTTGATGACAATGACCACGATGCGGGACAGCGTCACGTCGGTCAGGAAGGGCAGCGGCGTTTGGATCCATCCCAGCGCCATCAGCGCCACGTTGATGGCTCCCGTGGGCTCCAGGGCCCGGGAAACCAGCAGCAAAGAAACGAACTGCGGAATGGCAATGGGGATCATGAACCAGGTGCGCCACATTTTCTTGGCTTTGACCAGCTTGTGATTGATGATGATGGCCAGGATCATGCCGAAAATGTAATTGGTGAAGGTGGCGAAAATGGCCCACACGACGGTCCAGCCCAGGATGCCGGTGAAGGTGCGGGTCTTGGTGGCGTTGCCCAGGAAAATGTCCGTCACGTTCTGCATGCCCGTCCAGGTGAACAGGTTGCCCGGAGGCTGATGGTTGGCGTCAAAGTTGGTAAAAGCGATGAGGATCATGAAGATGATGGGCAGCACGGTAAAGAGCAGCAGGGTGGTCATAGGCGCTGCCAGCAGCGTTACGTGAAAACGTTCGTTCAGCAGCGCGGATGCGTCCTGACGCAAAGAAGGAATGGCCTTTCCTTCCTTTTCCAGCTGATACAGACGGGAAGCGCTTTTCAGGTTCATGACCCACAGGCAGATAAACAGCACCGTCGTCGCCACGGTCAAAACGCTGAATAGCAGGATCAGCATGCTGTTGTCGCCGGGCACCCGCTGGTAAATTTGCATTTCCTCGTTCCACACCCGCAATTGGGCGTTTTCGCCCAGTGTCAGGAAATGGCATAAATACTTCCAGCCAAAGCCGAAAAAGAACAGGAGAAACAGGACCTCCGCCGCAAAATACAAAAGCCCTTTGACGATCTGCCCCCGCTTGATGCAGCCAAGGCCCATGATCACGCAGGAGCCCTTGACCCAGAAATCCCCCTGGGCAAATTCCTTCCAAAATCGCTTCATACGCAAGCCTCCAGGATGCCGGAAAAGGCTGCCGCGTTCATCGGCAGCCTTTTCCCGATAAGATCATTATTGACCGATGGTCTGGGCCACCCACTGATCCAGCAGGGGAGCCACATCTACGGTGGGGTCGGCGATCAGGGCGTTGCCAAAGGCGGTGGCGGGCGTCCAGAAATCGCCGATGATCAGCTGGGTCACGGCATAGTCGCTCTGGGCAGCCAGGGCGGACAGGGCCGGATCGGAAGCGATGGCTTCGCTCTTGGCGGCGTTGATGTTGGAAGGACCGTAACCGCGCACCTCGAAGCGGCGCAGCTGGCTTTCCTCGCTGGTCAGGAATTCCGCCAGGTTCATGGCTTCCACGGGGGAAGCGCTCTGGGTGTTGACGCCCAGGATCTTGCAGCCGCCGAAGGAGCCCATTTGCACCTGCTGGCCGTTCACGGTAAAGGTGGGCAGCTTCGCGGCGGCGTAATTGTCGCCCAGCCGTTCCTTGATGGCGTCCGCCACCCAGGTGCCGCACACGCCGGCGCACACGCTGTCGCCGATGGTGCCGGTCAGGATGTTTTGATCGCCGGGCAGGAAGGCGGGATGGGCGCACAGGGCGGCCACAGCCTGGGCGGCTTCGATGCCTTTTTCGCTGTTGAAGTCGCACACCTGATTGCCGTTTTCATCCAGGGTGATGGTGCAGCCGTTGCCCAGGAAGAAGGAGGCCAGATACCAGCCGTTGGCCACGTCGAAATTGAACTGCTTGCCGGCTTTTTCGGCGGCGGCCAGGATGCCGTCCAGGGTCTGCACGTCCTCTTCGGTCAGCACGGACTTGTCATAGAACAGGAAATAGCCGTTGTCGGCGGTCATGGGATAGCCCAGCAGCGTGCCCTGATAGGTGGCGGCGTTGACAGATCCAACGCTGTTGGCGGCCACGATGGCGTCGTGATTCCTCGTCACCTCGTACAGGGCGTCGGCCTGGGCCAGGCGGATCAGCTGGTCGTCGGGATACACGAATACATCCGCGGCGGCAGCCGGGTCCTCCAGGTACCGGGCGCTGGCATCGGCGGTGCCCACCACGCCGTATTGGAAGGTGTAGCTGTTTTCGGGATGCGCGGCGGCATAGGCTTCGCACAGCTCCTGGAGCAATTCCTGATCATCCTGCCCTTCCCAAACCTTCAGGGTGATGTCCTCCGCCAGGGCGGCAAAGGCGGCGCAGCACAGCGTCAACGCAAGCAACAGAGCAACGAGCTTTTTCATTTGCTTTCAGCCTCCTTGTTTTATCACAGCCATCACAAGCTGTTTTTTCTGGCTTCATTATGACCTGAATGTGCAGAATGGTCAATGAAAATAAGCGGAAGCGCTTACGAAACAGGATTTATTTTTCCGTGTTGATGAACAAACAGAAAATGGACGACCATGGCAAAACCCGCCAGGGACGATTGGATCGCCTGCAATCCATGACGGAAAGCCCGCCATGCCCGGTCAAGGCTGCGCGCAAAGGGCGGGATCGGGCGCGGAAATAAACGAAGGAGAAAAAATGCTTGACAAAAATATAACGCCGTTATAGAATATCCGCGGATCATCCGCGAAAGGAGGCTGTCCATGCCCGGAAAAGGGGACGCGACCAGGGAAAGGATCCATCAGGCCGCGCTGAAGGAATTTGAAAAAAGGGGATTTCGGGACGCCTCCCTGCGTACCATCGCGAAGGAAGCGGGCGTGACCACCGGCTCCTTTTACTGGTATTACAAAAGCAAGGAAGATCTGTTTGCCGCGCTGGTCGGGCCGTATTATGACCATTTATTGGGCATCTATCAGGAAACCCTGGATGGCTTCTGGCAAATGCCCAGGGAGCAGCAGAAGGAGCGCATGGGGGATACGGGCGGCAAAGGCATGGCCCAGATGCTGGAATACATGCATGCCCACCGGACGGAATTCCTGATCCTGCTCAGGGGCGCGGATGGCACGCCTTACGACAACCTGCTCCATGAATTGACGGAGCGGGAGGTGGCGGCCACCCATCAGTTCACGAAGAATATAGCGCCTTTCCAGATCGGCCAGGGGGAAATCTCCCCGGAGATGGAGCACATCGTCACCAGCGGCATGTTCCAGGCGCTGTTTGAATTGATCCTTCACGATATCCCCATTGAAAAAGCCCGGGTTTGCGTGCGGGAGCTGCACGATTTTTACACCGCCGGCTTCGCCTACGCCCTCAGGATGCCCCTGCCGGCGTACATGAAGGAGCGGTACGGTGCCCCCTGATTCCCCATGAAAGATTTGCCGACGAGGGTCGGCTTCTCTTTGATCTTATGGTTAGTTATTCCTAACAAGAAAGGATCGTGATCCCATGCCAAAAGAAAAAAAGCCCTCCGCCTTTGGACGGCTGATGACCTACGCGGGGAGGTACCGGTTCCTCACGTACCTGTCCCTGATTTTATCCGGCCTCAGCAGCGTGCTGGCCCTGCTGCCCTTCGTGTGCATCTGGCGGATCATCCGGGAGGTATTGGCGGTGCGGCCCGATTTTTCCCGGGCTACGGGCATCGTGCGCAACGGCTGGCTGGCGGTGCTGTTCGCAGTGCTGGCGTGGCTGGTGTATATCGCGGGGCTGATCTGCTCCCACGGCGGGGCCTTCCGCACGGCGACCAACATGAAAAAGGCGCTGCTGCGCCATATCGCCCGCCTGCCCATCGGTTTTGCGGATGAAATGGGCTCCGGCCGGGTGCGCCGCACGGTGACGGAGGTCACCGCCTCCACGGAAACGCTGCTGGCCCACAACCTGCCGGATATGGCGGGGGCCATCGTGATGCCGGTGTGCATGGTGGTCATGCTGTTTTTGTATGATTGGCGCTACGGCGTCGCCTGCCTGATCCCCGTGCTGCTGGGCTTTGCCGCCATGATGCGCATGGCGGGCCCCGCCATGCAGGAGGACATGCGGCAGTATCAAAATGCCCTGGAGCGCATGAGCAACGAGGCGGTGGAATACGTGCGGGGCGTGCCGGTGGTGAAAACCTTCGGCCAAACCGTCTTTTCCTTCCACCGGTTCAAATCGTCCATCGACGATTACAGTGCTTTCTGCATGCACTACACCGTCACCATGCGCCGGCACATGCTGACCTATACCGTGCTGATCAACAGCGCCTTCGCGTTCATTTTGGGGCTGACGCTGTTCCTGATCCGCGGGGATAATTACCAGATGGATATTTTGCTCAATTTCCTGTTCTACCTGATCTTTACCCCCGCCATCGCCACCACCATGAACAAGGTGATGTTCATGAGCGAAAACAGCATGAAGGTGCAGGACGCCGTGGCGCGGATGGATACGATCCTGGCCATCCAGCCCTTATCCGAACCGCAGCGCCCGCGGGAGCCCAAAGGCGCGGCTGTGGAGCTGAACCATGTGACCTATCGCTATGCCGATGATGCTCCAGCGGCGGTGAAGCAGCTTTCTTTGAAGGCGGGAAAGGACGAGATCATCGCCCTGGTGGGGCCCTCCGGCAGCGGAAAGACCACCGTGGCCGGGCTGGTTTCCCGCTTCTTTGACCCCGAGGCGGGCCAGGTGCTGCTGGGCGGCGTGGACGTAAGGGAGATCCCCAAGGAAACGCTGATGAAGCGCGTCGCCTATGTGTTCCAGGACAGCAAATTGCTTCGGCGTTCCATTGCCGAAAACCTGCTTATCGCCAAGCCGGACGCCACGGAGGCGGAAATGCTGAATGCCTTGCGGCGGGCCCAGTGCATGGAAATCATCGATCGCCTGCCCCAGGGCATCCACACCGTGCTGGGCAGCCAGGGCACTTATCTGTCCGGCGGGGAGCAGCAGCGCATCGCCATTGCCCGCGCCATGCTCAAAAACGCGGATGTGGTGATTTTGGATGAAGCCAGCGCCTTTGCCGACCCGGAATGCGAGGCCCAGGTGCAGCAGGCGTTCCAGGAGATGGCCAGGGGACGCACGGTGATCATGATCGCCCATCGGCTCTCCACCGTTCGCAGCGCCGACCGCATCTATGTGCTCAAGGACGGCGCGGTATTCGAACAGGGCAAACATGAAGAACTGCTGCAAAAGAGGGGCCTGTACGCCGCCATGTGGGCGGAATACCAGAAAGCGGTCAATTGGAAGGTGGGTGAAGGAGCATGAAAAAGTATCTGATGCGCAGGTTTGCCTTATCTGAAAAAGGCGCGAAGGACATGCTGAAGGCCATCGGCGCGGTGACCCTCTCCAACATCTCCCTGATGCTTCCGGTGTGGCTGCTGTTCGCCTTTACCGGGGATTATCTGGCGGGTGTTGCCGCCGGGCGCTGGTATTGGTATCTGCTGGCCGCGGCCCTGTGCCTGATCGTGATCCTGATCCCCAATTATTTGCAGTACAACGCCACCTTCTTTGCCACCTACGAGGAATCCGGCAAGCGCCGGGTCAGCCTGGCGGAAAAGCTGCGCAAGCTGCCGCTGTCCTTCTTTGGCAAAAGGGACCTGGCCGACCTGACCAGCACCATCATGGCGGATTCTGAAACGCTGGAGCACGCCTCCTCCCACCAGATCCCCCAGTTTTACGGCAGCCTGGTTTCCACCGTGCTGATCTGCGTGATGCTGCTTTGTTACCAGTGGCAAATGGCGCTGGCGGCCATTTGGCCTATCCCCATTGCAATTTTGATCGTGTTCGGCTCCCGCCGGGTGCAGGAACGGTTCATCCGGCGTCAATCCGCCGCCAAGGTCCGGCTGGACGACGCCGTGCAGGAATTCATCGAGACCTCCCGGGACCTGAAAAGCTGCAACGCCGAGAACGCGTACCTGAAGGAATTGGACGCGAAGATCGACGACGTGGAAAAGAAGGCCATCGGCGCGGAGGTGGGCCAGGCGGCCTTCATCGTGTCGGCCCAGCTGATCCTCAAAATCGGCATCGGCACGGTGGCGGTGGCGGGCAGCATCCTATTGATGCAGGGGCAGTTGACCGTGATGCAATTGTTCAGCTTCCTGCTGCTGGCCTCCCGGCTGTATGAGCCCATGAGCGCCAACCTGATCAACTTGGGCATGCTCAATTTGCTGTCCGTGCCCGTGGCCCGCATGAATGAAATCTATCACTGCCCGGAGCAGCAGGGCAGCGCGGACTTCCATCCGAAGGGCTATGATATCCGCTTTGATCACGTGGGCTTTTCCTATGACGACGGCAAGACTGTGTTACAGGATGTATCCTTCACCGCCCGTCAGGGCCAGGTCACCGCGCTGGTGGGGCCCTCCGGCGGCGGCAAAACCACGGTGTCCCGGCTGGCGGCCCGGTTCTGGGATATCGACCAGGGGAAAATCACCGTGGGCGGCCAGGATATATCGCAAATCGACCCGGAAACGCTGCTCGGCGTTTATGCCATCGTGTTCCAGGATGTGACGCTGTTCAACAACAGCATTTTGGAAAATATCCGCATCGGCAAAAAGGACGCTACGGATGAAGAGGTGCTGGCCGCGGCGAAGCTGGCCAACTGCGATGCGTTCGCCGACAAATTGCCCCAAGGCTACAACACCGTGATCGGCGAGAATGGCAGCGAACTGTCCGGCGGCGAGCGGCAGCGCATCTCCATCGCCCGGGCCTTCCTCAAGGACGCGCCTATCATCCTGCTGGACGAGGCCAGCGCCAGCCTGGACGTGGAAAACGAAACCGTCATCCAGGAAGCGCTGTCCCGGCTGATCAAGGAAAAAACGGTTCTGGTCATTGCCCATCGGATGCGCACCGTCAGCGGCGCGGATCAGGTGGTGGTGCTGTCCGACGGCCGCATCGCCGAGGCTGGAAAGCCGGCGGACCTGCTGCGCAAAAACGGCCTGTTCGCCCACATGGTGAAAACGCAAACGGAAGGCCAGCATTGGGCCATCGGCGCAGGGAACGCCACATGATATCCAGTTTTGTTGCTCATGAGGCGCGTCGTTTTAAGTTTCTTTTAAGTTTCCCGCGTATCATACGAAGCATGAGATATCGAGCGGCCAGCGCCTAAGCCCGGGTATCCGAGAGGAGCATGTGTATGAAAAAGACACTTTCTATTCTTCTGGCGATCATGCTGCTGCTGGGCCTGCATACCGTCTATGCCGAGGAGGAAACCGCATTGGCTCCGATCGACATGACAAAGTGGCAGTACAGCGAAGCGGACGACGTGTATTGGCAGGTGGGCCTGTCCTATGCGGCAACGCCCGCGGATGCGTCCTACGAAACCATGGGGATTTTTGTCCCCGGCGCGTACTTCACGGGAACAGCGAACGGCGACGGCACATACACCTGTACGGTCAACGCGGAAGGGGCGGTCGGTCCGTATACCGCGGCGACGGCGCCGTTCGTCCTGCCGGTCAATACGCCCGGTTATTCCGCCATGGCAGCGCCTACAGGATACAATAGCTCCATGGGCTACGGCAGCATCTCAGACTATACCAATGAAGGCATCATTGTTCTTTTCGCCGGAGCCCGGGGCCGGGATGCCGGCGCACCCGCCGGTGTGACGGATTTCAAGGCGGCCATCCGGTATGCCCGTTCTAATAAGGATCTGCTGCCCGGCGACATGGACAGCATCTTCTCCCTGGGCATGAGCGGCGGCGGTGCCCAGAGAGCCCTGATCGGCGCCAGCGGCAACAGCGATCTGTATACGCCCTATCTGGCCGCCATCGGAGCGGTGATGACCGAGAGCGATGCGGTGAAGGGCAGCATGTGCTGGTGCCCCATCACCAATCTGGACGTGGCGGATGAAGCCTATGAATGGAACCTGGGCAACACCCGTTCGGGCCTCAGCGAAGAAGAACAGGCGTATTCCGATGGGATGGCGCTGGCCTTTGCGGAATATATCAACGGCCTGGGCCTGACCGATGAAAGCGGCAATTTATTGACGCTGACCGAAAGCGAAGCGGGCATTTACCAGAGCGGCACGTACTATGACTATGTGAAGGAGGTCATCGAAACCTCCCTGGAGCATTTCCTGCGTGACACTGCGTTCCCCTATACGGCTTCTTCCTCCGGCGGATTCGGCGGCGGACGCGGCGGGATGGGCGGCATGCGCGGCGGTGACTTCGGCGGCCCCGGCAACGGAGCGGCGCCTGACTTTGACAAGGGGGAAAAACCCGACTTCGCGAATGGGGAAATGCCGGATTTCGGGAATTTTGGCGGCGATCCAGGCGACAGGGAAGGCGCTTATGCGGAAATGGACGGGATTGCCCGGATGGGAACGGCTGCTTCGGCCCTGTCCCTCAGCGGCACCTATGATACAAAGCAGGATTATATCGACGCGCTCAACGCGAACGGCGAATGGGTTGCCTGGGATGAAGGAACCAATACGGTGACCATCACCAGCGTCGCTGCCTTCACGCAGGCGCTGAAGAACGCCTCCAAAGGCATCGCCGCCTTTGACCAGCTGGACGCCAGGCAAGGCGAAAACACACTCTTTGGCTATGGCGACGGAAACGGCGCGCATTTTGATGCGATCCTGGCAGGGCTTGTGCGGGGCAGCGCGTATGAAGCGGCCTTTGCGGAGGACCTGGCAAAACAGGATGCGCTGGGGAATTCCGTGGATGTTCGGCTGAACATGTACAACCCCTTGTACTATCTTTCTGCCGCGTATGGCGGATACCAGACCGCTGAACCGGCGACCTACTGGCGCATCCGCACCGGCATCACCCAGGGCGACACCGCGCTGTGCACGGAAATCGATCTGGCGTTGGCGGCTGAAGCCTATGCCGATGGAACGCAGGTGGACTTTGAAACCGTCTGGGGGCAGGGACACACCATGGCTGAGCGCACCGGCACCGCTGTTGCGAACTTCATCGCCTGGGTACAGGATTGTATGAAATGAATAAGCAGCCGCTACGCTGAATAAAGAAGCGCCGCCCGCCGTCAAGCGGCCCCAAAAGGGAAGCGGCGCTTCGCGCGATACGATGCATGATGCGGGACGGGATGAAAAAGAGCGGGTGTGCGATCAATGCGCAAGGATAACTAACTGACGGGAGCCATGCTGCGCGCGTTGTTCGCAGGGCTGATCTTCCGGCCATGCCATCCCGTGCCGCGCGGGGAAGAGAGGAGCGAAGCAAAATGAAAGTGCTGGTATTTGGCGCGGGCGTTATCGGCTGTTATCTGACCCATGTTCTCTGCGAAGCCGGGCAGGAGGTAACGCTGCTGGCCCGCGGCCCGTGGAAGGATACCCTTGCGGCGCAGGGCCTGAAGCTGCGCCACCATTTGCAGCGCCGCACGACGCTGGATCACCCGGCCGTTACAGACCGTGTCGACCCCAAGATCCGCTGGGATGCCGTATTCGCGGCCATGCCCTATCACCAGCTGCGGCACATCCTGCCGCAGCTTGCGCAGGCGGATACCGATCTGATCGTCCTGGTGGGCAACAACATGCGGGCCGCGGCCACGCGCGAGGAATTGCTCCGCCTTTCCTCCGCGCCGAAGGAAATTCTGTTCGCCTTTCAGATATCGGGCGGCGAGCGATTCCAAGACCACGCCATCGTGGAACGGTTCGGAAAGGCGGGGCTGGATATCGGCGCGCTGCACAGCTTGCCGTCGCGGAACGCCCAGGGCAAATTAACGGCGCTGTTTCGGGAAACAGGCTACAAAATGCGCTGGCAAAGGGACATGGAGGCTTTCCTGTTTTGCCATCCGGCCGCGGTGCTGCCCATCGCCTATCTGGCTTATGCCTGCGGGGGAGACCTGCGCCGCTCCACCCGGAAGCAGCGCAAGCAGATGCTGGATGCACCCGCCGAAGCGTACGACCAGCTGACGCGGCTGGGCATCCCCATCCTGCCGGAAAAGGACGATATGTTCTACCGCCCCGGTTTTCGCCGCTTCGTGATGCGCATCCTGTATTTCATCATGGCGAAATCGGCCATCGGCGATTTGATCGCCTGCAATCACTGCCGGAACGCGGTGGCTGAAATGGAGCTGCTGGACAAGGATTTCACTGCGCTGTTGACGCGTGACGGAACGCCCGCCATGCCCGTTTGGAACGCGCTGAAGGAACAGATGCCCGATTGGGAAACGATCCATCGAACCTATGACGGGAAAAAGAAAAGCCCATAAAATCTGGGGAAAAAATTCCCTTTTTACCTATTGCGAAGATAGATTTTTGAAAGTATAATTAGATTAATCTAACTGCTTTGTAAAAAGCGTTTTTCTTTGTCCGGCAGTTAGCCATGGCTAATTGCGAGTTGAAGCGGTAGATAAAATATCGCGCATCCGCGCAGAAGGAGAACGCTTCTATGAAAAAACTGGTTTCCCTGATCCTGACCCTCGTGCTGGCCGCGTCCCTGGCTTCCTTCGCCGCCGCTGAGGAGGGCACCGTTTACGGCGCCGCCACCCTGACCTACGCCGAATTTTACGCGGGCGACGTGAGCAGCACCGATTCCATCGACGTGGTCACCTCCGCCACTACCGGCAAATCCGGCACCTTCACGAATACCGTTTCCGACTTTGTGGATGAAGCGACCAATAAGGATGGCTACCACATCACCGGCATTGCCAACGTGAATGTGGCCGTGCCCGCCGATCAGGTGGAAGCCTACAAGGCCATCAATCCCACCTTCGTGGAAGCCGCCGAAGCCCCCGCCCAGTATAAGCCCGTCACCGTGGAGGACGGCCAGGCCGTGTACGGCGCGACTGTGTTCAACATTGCCGCCACCGTGACCGACGCCGACATCGAAGTGATCACCGATTCCCACTGGGGCGATTACCAGATCAACATCCTGGAAACCAGCACCGCCTACATCCGCAACACCCGTGAGGACGCCGATTTCGCCGTGAACAGCAACGTGCAGGGCATCATCGTGGAAACCGAAAGCGGCCTGAAGGTGGGCATGGAGCACCTGCAGAGCATTTGGGTGCAGCCCTATGAAATCTCCTGGAATGTGTCCGTGGATAACAGTCACAACGACGAGCTGGCCTACGATAATATCCCCGAATTGGACAAGCTGATGGGCGAAAAGGTCACGAAGGTCACCTTCATCAATGCCAACGATGCTTATGAATACACTTTCGACGGCGCGTATCTGCCCATCAAGTTTGTGAGCAGCCTGGCCGTGGAGAACGCCCGCTCTGCCGACGGCAAGACCAACGTGACCGTGACCGGCCTGGTGGATGATTACGCGCCTGCCTACGCCGTGGAGGGCCTGGAGGTCTCCGTGGAAAACAACAGCGAAATGACCTGGACCGCCGATCTGCCCGGCGCTTACACCCTGGTGCTGACGGATGCCAACGGCGTGTACGCCAAAATGAGCGCTTCCTTCGTGCTGTCCACCGATATCCTGCCCGCGGTGTGGGATGCTGACCTGGGCAAACTGGCCACCGCCGAAGGCTGCGACGAAGCCATGAAGGACGCCTTCATCAAGAACCTAGCCACCGTTACCGTGAACGGTAAGGAATACGCCGCCTCCGGCCGGGGCGCCGCCGTGATCATCAACAAC
>JAFUXH010000057.1 GCA_017470945.1 Clostridia bacterium
CTCATCCTCACGGTGGACCCGGATTTGAGCGTGTTCTGGTTTTTTCAGTATCCCGACGCTTTCTGGGCAATCACGTTCACCTGGCTCTTTTACGCCGTCATCGTGACCCTTTTCGTGCTGGCCGACCTGATGGCCATTCCCCAGGAATTGCATGAGGCGGCGGAGATCGACGGCGCCACCGGCTGGCAGAAGACCCTGAAAATCGATCTGCCCCTGTGCCGCAATTCCATCGGCACCGGCGTGATCCTGTCCGTCACATCCCGGATCGCCATGTATGAAAACATCGCCCTGACCAGCCGCGGCGGCCCCGGCAACGACACCATGGGCCTGGCGGTGCTGCTGGTGAAATCCATCAACGATTACAATTACGGCCTGGCCAACGCCATCGCTCTGCTCATGTTCATCTTCGGCATCCTGGTCATGCTGATCATCAATCGGGTGTTCCGCATGAACGACCCGGTGTACTGAGAAAGGAGGAATCGCCATGAGCCAGAAAGTAATTGTAAACGGCAAAAAAATCAAGGGCACCGAGGGCGAAGTGAAAAAGGCCCTGACGCCCGGCCGGCTGATTTACCTGATTTTCGCCTACGCCGTGCTGCTTTTCATCGTGCTGGTATCCGTAGGGCCCATTCTGTGGGTGATCATGTCCTCCTTCAAATCCAACGGGGCCATCCTGGGCTCGCCCTTCTCCCTGCCCGACACCTTCAATTTCGACGCTTACGAGAAGGTGATCAACCAATTCAGCTTCGGCACCTACGCCATGAACTCGGTGCTGATCGCCTCCACCTCCACGGTGGTGGCCATCGTGCTGCTGTCGATGAGCTCCTACGTGATCGCCAAATACAATTTCCCGCTGAAAAACCTGATCTACGTGCTGCTGACGGTGACGCTGCTGGTGCCCGGCCACACCAAGACCCAGCCTATTTTCAGCCTGATCATGAACCTGAACCTGTACGACACCAAATTCGGCCTGTTCCTGGTGTATCTGTCCAGCTCCATCGCGTCCAGCCTGTTCATCCTCCGGTCCAACTTCGCTTCCATCCCCAAGGAGCTGAACGAGGCGGCGGAGATCGACGGCGCGGGCTTCTTCCGTACCTTCTGGCAGATCAACATGCCCCTGGCCAAAACCGGCATCTTCACCGCCGGCATCCTGATGTTCCTGGGCAACTGGAACGAATATTACTTCGCCTCCCTGCTCACCTCCTCGCCCGCCAACCGCACGCTGCCGGTGTCCCTGGCGTCGTTCAACCAGGCGTTCAGCTACGATTACACCCGCATGTTCGCGGCGCTGACGCTGGTGGTGCTGCCTGGCATCATCATCTACATGCTGGCCCAGGAGCAGGTGCAGGCCTCGGTGGCCGGCTCCGCCGTGAAGGGCTGAGCATTCTTCGATCGTTTCCCATTTTACTGAAAGGACAAACCGATCTATGCTGAAATACGATTTGGGCAGCGGCGCTAAAGAAAACTGGCTGATCGCTGAAACAGATTTTGATATCGACCACCAGGGCAAATGCGAGGCTATCTTCTGCCAGGGCAACGGATACCTGGGGCAGCGGGCCGCGCTGGAGGAAAAATACGTGGGCCAGACGAGGGACCTGCTGGTGACCGGCACCTTCAATCGCTTTGACGAGAACGAGGTGTGCGAATTGCCCAACCTTCCCGACGTGACCAACCTCGATTTCCTGCTGGATGGCCAGTATTTCGCCATGGACCGGGGATCGACGGAAGGGTACAGCCGGGTCATGGACCTGTATACCGGGGAAGTGACCCGCACCCTGATATGGACCCGGCGGGACGGCAGGCGCTTTTCCTTCCGGTTTGAGCGCTTCGCCTCCCTGGATAACGAGCATTTGCTGGGCATACGGGCCTGCGTGACGCCCCTGGATGGGCCCTGCGAGATCACCCTGAACAGCGGCATCAACGGCCAGGTGACCTGCACCGGCAGCCAGCACTTCCACGAGGGCGACAAGCGGGTGATCGATGGGAAAATCTTCCGCATGGTATCCCAAACCATCCAATCCAACGTTACCTGCGCGCTGCACACCGCCTTCCGCTATGCCGTCGACGGCGCTGAAGCCACGCCCAAATGGTGGCCGGTGATCGACCGGCGTTACCTGGGGGTGAAGGCTGTTTTTTCCCTGCTTCCGGGTCAAACGCTGGCGGTGGAAAAGATCACGTGCGTGACCACGTCCCGGGATCTGAAATACGACGGCCGGGAAAACGCCGCGGAATTGGCCCAGAAGGATGGATACGATATGGCGGTCCAGGCGATCCGAGCGGGCTATGACGCCCTGGCGGAAAACAGCTGCCGCGCCTGGGAAGCCTTCTGGCGCGGGGCGGATATACGGGTGGAATCGGAGAAGCCCTTCGATCAGCTGCTGATCCGCTTCGCCCTGTACCACCTGAACATCATGGCCAAGAAGGATGATCCCCGGGTGGGCATCGGCGCCAAGGGCATGACGGGGGAGGGCTATAAGGGCCATTCCTTCTGGGATACAGAAATCTTCATCCTGCCCTATTTCATCCTGACCCAGCCTGAGGCCGCCAAGGCGCTGGTGACCTATCGCTATAACGGCCTGTATGGCGCCCGGAAAAAGGCGGCGGAAAACGGATTTGAAGGGGCCATGTACCCCTGGGAAGCCGCCTGGATCGACGATGGGGAGGTGACCCCCCTGTGGGGCAGCGCCGATATCGTGACGGGCAAGCCCATCCCCATCCTGACGGGCATGATCGAGCAGCATATCACCGCCGACGTCGCCTTTGGCGTGCAATTGTACCACGCTGTCACCGGTGACGAAGCCTTCATGGATCACTGCGGCTGGGAAATCATCATCGACACCGCCCGCTTCTGGGCCAGCCGATTCACCTGGGACGAAGAAAAGCAAGCTTACGTGATCCTGGATGTGATCGGCCCCGATGAATACAAGGAGCACGTCAACAACAACGCCTATACCAACTACATGGCGGTCAACAACATGAAATTGGCCCTGGGGGCCATCGACGGCCTGCTGCGGCGGAACGACGATACCTGCCGCCGGCTGGATGAAAAGCTGAACCTGAAAGAAAGCAGGGAAAAAATCCAGGCGGTGATGGAGAAGGCGTATCTGCCCCAGCCCGACGTGAACGGCATCGTGCCCCAGTTCGACGGGTATTTTGATTTGATGTCCATCGACCTGACGCCCTATAAAACCGCCCAGCAGGTGGGCACCATCTACCAGGATTACAACAACGAGCAGATCAGCCGGATCCAGGTGCACAAGCAGGCCGACACCCTGGTGCTCATGCTGCTGATGGACGATCTGTTCCCTCACGACGTGAAGGTCAAGAATTATTACTTCTACGAGGCCCGCACCCTGCACGATTCCAGCCTGTCGAAATCCACCCACTGCGTGCTGGCGGCGGATCTGGGGGAGGAGGCCACGGCGTACCGCTTCTTCGAGGGCTGCGGCCAAATCGACCTGGGGCCCAACATGGGCACCTCCGATATGGGCGTGCACACCGCTTCCATGGGCGGCATCTGGCAGTGCGCGGTGTATGGCTTCGGCGGCGTTCGGGTGGTCGGCAGGGAATTGCACGTCGATCCCAAATTGCCCGCCGCCTGGCGCGCCTTGTCCTTCCCGCTCGTTTGGCGGGGCCAGGCGCTGCGCGTGACGGCCGATCCCCAGGGCGTGACGGTGGAAAACGCCGGCACGGCGCCTGTCGACGTGATCCTTCGGGGCGAAAAGCGGCGCGTTCTGCCGGGGGAAAAAGCAGAAGGGTAAAAAGAACCGGCATACAAATGAACACAGCTCCGTTCATCCTGGGATGGACGGGGCTTTTTTGATGTGGGCAAAAGCACCAGAATTTCCGCTTGGAGAATAAAACGAACCGATGAAGGAACACACATTAAAAAACGCCCGAAATATGTCGATCCGTATTTTCTTTGTTTTCCCGTTGGATTTTTTGACAATCCGGCCCTGGTTTGCTATAATATCCCTGCGTTTTCATGCCGGTACCCGCGGGGCCGGACGGAAAGCGCTCGGTTTCCCTTTCCGGTATCCCTGTTGATCGTCAGGTATCTTTTACGAGCTTGAACGGAGGAATGAAAAATGAAAAACACTGCTGCTCGCCGTACCACCGTCGTCCGCCTCACCCTGCTGGCCATGCTGACCGCCCTGCTGATCGTGCTGGGCTTCGTGAATATTCCCCAGCCCGCCGGCTTGTCGATCACCTTCAATATGATTCCCGTGGCCATCGCCGCCATCGCCATGGGCGTGCCCGGCGGGGCCATCATCGGCGGCGTGTTCGGGCTGATCAGCTTCCTGCAGTGCTTCGGCCTGGTGGGCTACAGCGCCATGGGCGCGGCGCTGGTGAGCGTCAGCCCGGTGATGATGTTCATTCAGCGCTTCGTATCCCGGGTGCTGGTGGGGGTGCTGACGGCGCTGGTATACCGGGCCATGGATAAAAGGAATGTCAAGCTGCATGTCAGCTGCACGGTGGCCGGCTTTTCCGCCGCGTTTTTTAACACCCTGTTCTTCATGTCGCTGCTGGTGCTGCTGTTTGGCCACACGGATTATCTGCAGGGCCTGATGGCGGGGCGGAGCGTGCTGGCCTTCATCGCCGCCTCCGTGGGCATCAACGCGGTGGTGGAAATGATCGTGGCCGCGCTGGTCACCGGCGCGGTGGGCGTGGCGCTGAAAAAAGCCCGCCTGATCTGATAAACGTCAAAGGAGCGTTCACCCCATGCTGTTTACCATCGATATCGGCAATACCAACATCAAAACCGCCCTGTTCGACGGGCCGGAAATGGTGCATTACTGGCGCTTGTCCACTACCCGGAAATATACCAGCGACGAAATGGGCGTCATGATCACCCAGCTGTTCGATCACGAAGGGATCGACCGCAGCCAGGTGACGGGGATCGTGATGTCCTCGGTGGTGCCGACCATCAATTTCACGGTGGAGCACATGTGCCGGGAATACTTTGGGCTGGACCCCATCGCCGTGGGCCCCGGCATCAAAACCGGCATCGACATCAAATATGAAAACCCCCGGGAATTGGGCAGCGACCGCATCTGCAACGCCGTGGCGGCTTACACGCTGTACGGCGGCCCCTGCGTGTACATCGATTTTGGCACCGCCACCACCTTCGGCGCGCTGGATCAAAACGGGGTGTTCCTGGGGGGCTGCATCTGCCCCGGCATCAAATTGACCAGCGAAGCGCTGGTATCCGGCACGGCCAAGCTGCCCCATTTCGAGCTGGTGATGCCCGATCGGGTGATCGGCAAAACCACGGTGGGCAATTTGCAGTCCGGCGTGATCAACGGCTATGTGGGCCAGGTGATTTACCTGGTCAACGAGATCCGCCGGGAAATGGGCTGCCCCGATGCCAAGGTGATCGCCACCGGCGGCATGGCCCGGCTGATCGCCGCCAAATCCCAGGTGATCGACCACATCGACGGCGTGCTGACGCTGAAGGGCCTCAGGCTGATTTATGAAAAGAACCAGGCGAAAGCCTGAAGAGGGAGGATATACATTTTGCGCACAATCACAGTGGGGTTCCTGGGCTGCGGCAACATCGGCTGCGGCGTGTGGAAATTGCTGCACGAATTCGAGGCGGATATTCTGCACCGCTGCGGGCTGAAATTCGACATCAAAAAAATCCTGGTGCGGGATGTGAATAAAAAGCGGGATCAGGTGGTGCCCCGGGGATTGCTGACCACTTCTCCCGCCGATGTCACCGACGACCCGGCCATCGAAATGGTGCTGGAATTCATGGGCGGGGAAACCCCGGCCACCCAGTATATGCTGCGGGCCCTGGAAATGGGCAAAACCGTGGTGACGGCCAACAAAATGGCCCTGGCCCTGAACTGGCACCTGCTGCAGGCGGCGGCGGAGAAAAACAACGCCGGCCTGTATTACGAGGCGGCGGTGTGCGGCGCCATCCCGGTGATCCGCACCACCATCGATTCCCTGCAGTCCAACCGGATCGAGGAAATGATGGGCATCGTGAACGGCACCACCAACTATATTCTGACCAGGATGAGCCAGGAGGGCGGCAATTACGCCGACGTGCTGCGGGACGCCCAGCGCCTGGGCCTGGCGGAGCCCGACCCCACCAGCGACGTGGAGGGCTTCGACGCGGCGTACAAGCTGTCGATCCTTTCTTCTCTTGCTTTCCATGCCCGGGTGCCCTTTGACGTGGTGTACCGCCAGGGCATTTCCCAGATCGAGGCGGTGGATATCGCCTACGGCAAGGAATTGGGCTACACCTTAAAGCTGCTGGCCATCGCGAAGCGGCAGGGCAATGTGATCGACGCCCGGGTGCACCCCACCTTCATTCCCGACAGTCATCCTCTGTCGTCGGTCAGCGGTTCCTTCAACGCCATTTTCCTGCACGGCCACGCCTGCGACGATATGATGCTCTTCGGGCGGGGGGCCGGCAGCGCGCCCACCGCCAGCGCGGTGGTCAGCGATATGATGTACGCCGCCTCCCGGGAAACGCCCAGGCACCCCACCTTCCGCAACGCAAACGAATTGGCCGAGGGCCTGACGGTGACGCAGGATTGGCACTGCAGCTTCTATCTCCGCCTGGCCGCCAGCGACCGGCCCGGCGTGATGGCCCATATCACGAGGTGTTTGGGGGACGAGGGCATCAGCATCCGCAACCTCATGCAGCGGGACGCCGTGGACGGCCGGGCCCAGATCGTTCTGATCACCCACGACGCCGGGGAGTGCGCCGTCAACAAGGCCATTGAGCAAATCAACAGCGAGGATGTGCGGGTGGAAAGCATGATCCGCGTGGAAAGGAAATAACATCATGCGGGGCAAAGGGCGCGGCGTATCCGTGGGCACCATATTCACCTTGATCCTGACCGCCGCGGTGGTGGCCGGGTGTGTGTTTGTGTTTGCCCGGATCCAAAGGGGAAACCCCAAGGCCCAGATGAGCGCCCAGAAGGTGATCGGCCTGGTGGGGGATGCCCTGCAGGGGCAAACGCCGGTGCCCGTGCCGGAAAGCACGGTGCGCACCGTGACAGTCACTTTGGCCCCCGCCCCAGCGGCCACCGCCGCCCCGATCGAGCCTACCGCCGCCCCGGCCCGTCAAGAGCGCGGCTTTTCCCTGACCATCGGGGGGCTGCTGGCCTTTGAAAGCGAGATTTCCGATTCGGTATACGATAAAAGCCAAAAGACCTTTCAGTACAAGCCCATCTTAGAAAGCCTGCGGGCCAAGATGGATGGGGATATGAACCTGGTGATGATGCCCCAGGTGATCAATACCGCCGACCAGAAATACGCCGACGCCCTGGCCCCCGAGGCGGTGCTGGAGGCCATTCGGGCCGGGGGCTTTGACGACGTGCTGCTCAACACCAGCCACATCCTGGATCAGGGCATCGACGGGGTGAACCGCACCGTCAGCGCCCTGAACATCCAGGGCCTGTCCTGTGGCGGGGTGACGGCGGGCAGCGCCCGGCAGAACCGCATGATCCAATTGAACGGCATGCGCATCGCCCTGCTGGGCTACACCGACGCGCTGACCGCCAAGGGGAAAATCGCCTGGGAAAGCCAGCCCGGGGTGATGCAGCTGTTCAGCCAGGATCAGGCGGCCCGGGATATCGCGGATATGAAAAAGCAGGGCGCCGACTGCGTGATCGTAAGTTTATATTGGGCCAAGGCCGATACCAGCAGTGTGACCAACGCCATGAAAAATACCGCCTACGCCCTGGCGGAGGCGGGGGCCGATCTGATCCTGGGAAATCACCCCAGCCGGGTGCTGCCCATGGAAACGGTGTCGGTGCCGGATGAAAACGGCATCCAGCGCCAATGCCTGATCGTGTATTCCATGGGCACGCTGCTGACCGAATCCCGGGAGGGATACGATATTTCCGGCATGCTGCTGCACGTTTCGATCAGCTGCGACCAGCGGGGGACGGTCAATTTCGACAGCATCGAATATACCCCCACCTACATTTGGCGGCGCAGCGTCAACGGCAAAATGCAGTACCGGGTGGTTTGCTCCAACGACCCGGCCCCCAAGGAAATGGACGGCAAGCAGCAGGAGGTCATGGCCCGGGCCCTGATCCGGGTGAACAACGCCATGCGAGATGGGCCCGCCCTGCTGCGGATGGAATAA
>JAFUXH010000058.1 GCA_017470945.1 Clostridia bacterium
AAATTTGAAATCGACTGAGGAGGCGCGGATACGATGAAGCTGCACGTGATCGGCTGCTATGGCCCTTACCCCAACGCCGGCGGGGCCACCACCGGCTATCTGGTGGAGCACGAGGGCAAGGCCCTGCTGATGGACTGCGGGGCCGGGGTGCTGGGCAAACTGATGACGCTGTGGGATCCCGCCCAGCTGGAATGCGTGATCCTGTCCCACCTGCATTTTGACCATGCCAGCGATATGCTGGTGCTGCGCTATTATTTGGAACGGATGGGCAAAACCCTGCCCGTGTACGTGCCGGGGGAGGATGATTCGCCCCTGCGGGGCCTGCTGACCGCCCCGGCCTTCAACGTGATGCCCTACCCAGAGGAATTGCGGGTGATGGGCCTTAGTATCACCACGATGCCGGTCAGCCATCCGGTGCCCTGCCGGGCCCTGCGCCTGACCGACGGGGAAAAAACGCTGGTGTTTACCGGCGATACCAACGCCTGCCCCGGCCTGGCGGATTTTGCCCGGGATGCCGACGTGCTGCTGGCCGACAGCGCCTTTTTGTCCGCCGAATGGAATGAAAAGATGCCCCATATGAGCGCCAGGATGTGCGGCGAATTGGCGGCGGAAAGCGGCGCCAAGCGCCTGTACCTGACCCACCTGGCCCCCCGGCACGCGCCGGAGGCCGTGGTGGATGACGCCCGCGCGGCCTTTCCGGAGGCGCAGATCGTGCGGCCCGGGCTGGTGATCGCGCTGTGAGCGTGCGCCCGTTTCATCATCAGCGTCCCCTCGCTGCCGTCGCGGCGGCGTACGGGATGGGGATATGGGCGGGCGCGCGTTTTTTCTGGCGGCCGGGCGTTTACCTGGCCGGGATGGCCGTGAGCATCCTGGCGCTTTTGCTGCTGCGGGCGGCGAAGGAACGGCGGGTAGCGGGCGTCATGGGCGTTTTCTTTTTCCTGGGGGCCCTGCTGGCGGGGAACGCCGCCCATCCGGTGCTGCCCCAGGCGGGGGTGTATCAGGTGACCGGTGTGGCGACGGAAAACGCGTCGCCGCGGGAAAACGGCTCCGTGGCGCTGTATCTGGATGAAACGGCGGTGGGGAGCGACGATTTTTCCTATGCCCTGGGCCGGGTGTACTGGACGTATTACCCGACGGAGGAGGATCCTTTCTTGCCCGAAGAGGGGGATCGGGTGTCCTTTGCCGGGCGGCTGTACGCGCCCAACGGGCAAATGAATCCCTACGGTTTTGATTTTCGGATGTTCCTGTTGGAAAAGGGGGCTGTCGCCGGCATATCCGGGGCGCAGAACCCCGAAATCGTGGATCATCCGGGCCGGGGCCTGCGCAGCGTCAGCTATCGCGCCCGGCAGGCGCTGGTGAAGCGGGTGCGCGCCGTTTTCGGTGCGGGAAGCGCCCTGCCGGAGGCGCTGCTGCTGGGCGTAAAGGAGCAATTGCCCGATGAAGTGAGCCGCGGCTTTGCCAACGCCGGGGTGGCGCACCTGCTGGCGGTATCGGGGCTGCATGTGGCCCTTTTCGCGGGGGCGCTGATGCTGCCCCTGCGGCGGCTGATGGGGCCCCGGGGCCGCATGGCCGTGCTGGGCGCGTTTTTGCTGGCCTACTGCGCGCTGCTGGATTTTTCCGCGCCCGTGGTGCGGGCCAGCCTGCTGTTGATGCTGGCCCAGGGCCAGCGCATCGTGCGGCGGGCCCCTGACGGGGTGACCGGCCTGGCCGCCGCGTTTCTGATTCTTCTGTTGTTCCGCCCGCTCAGCTTGTTTTCCGCCAGCTTTCAATTATCCTTCTGCGCGGTGCTGGGCATGGCGGCGTTCACTCCGGCTATCCGCTGGCAACTGGAAAAGCGGGGCCTGCGCCACTGGCCCGTCGGCCTGGGCCGGATGATCGGGGCCAATTTGGGCGTCACCCTGCCCACCGCCCAGATCTTCCATCGCTTTTCCTTGATCGGGCTGGCGATCAACCCGCTGGCCTGCCTGATGTTCAGCGTGCTGCTGCCCCTGTATGCCCTCACGCTGGCGCTGGGAAGCCTGTATCTGCCCCTGGGCCGGGCGCTGGCCGTGCCGATCAACGCCGTGAGCAGCTGGATCGTGGGCGGGGTCGAGGCGCTGGGCGCGCTGCCCTTCGCTTCCCTGCGGGTGCCGTTTCTGCCCTGGTATGGCGTGGCGGCGGTGGTGATTGCCCTCGCCCTGGCCAGCCGCTACACCGTGTGGCCCGGTAGGAAGAAAGCGGCGGCGGCCGTGCTGCTGCTGATTCTTTCCTTCGGCGCGTGGCGGCTGTCGCTGCCCCGGCAGGTCCAGTATATCCAACTGGCCATGGGCCAGGCCGACAGCGCCCTGATCCTGGACGGGCGGGAAACCATCGTGATCGACGCGGGGGATTACGGCGGTGATTTGGCGGATTATTTGCTGTCCACCGGGCGGCGGGCCGATCATTTGTTCATCACCCATCTCCACAGTGATCATTGCCTGGGCATCCGCCAATTGCTGGATGAAAGAATTCCCATCGGGCAGGTGTATCTGCCGGAAGGGGCGGAGGAGCAGCAGATCGACGGGGCCTGCCTGGCCCTGATCGGGGAAATCGCGGAAAGCGGCGTGCCCGTCAAGCACCTGGCGGCAGGGGATCAGTTCCATACGGACAGGACCAGCATGGAGGTGACCTGGCCGGTGGGGGAAACCGTGCAGCCCGGGCAGGACGCCAATCGCTATTGCCTGACCATGCTGTGGGATTTGGCGGGCGTGCGGGTGCTGACCACCGGCGATCTGACCGGCGCTTACGAATTGTACGCTGCCCGGGACGCCGAGATTTTGAAGGTGCCCCACCATGGCAGCAAAACCAGCACCGGGGCGGATTTTCTGCAAGCCGTCACCCCCGACCTGGCCCTGATCACCGGCAGCGGGCGGGAAAACGCCGCCCTGCCAAATGGGGATACGATCGCCCGGCTGGAAGAAAGGGGCATTCCCTGGTATGATACTGGAACGTGGGGCGCGCTGACCGTGACCGTGCAGGACGGCCGGGCCACCCTGACCCCGTTTGTATCCCGGAAGGAGGACCGATGAATCACAGCGCGTTTTTTTCTTCCCTGAAAAAAGGAGAAATCGCCCGGTGCTATCTGTTTGAGGGCAAGGAGGAATTCACCAAGCGCTCGGCCCTGAGCGCCTTGCGGCAGCAGGTGGCGGGGGGCGATTTTGCCGCCATGAACGATACCCGCCTCATCGATCCCGCCCCCGACGCCCTGATCGCCGCGGCGGAAACGCTGCCCTTTCTCTCTGACCGCCGGTTTCTGGAGATCCGGGACTGCGCCATGCTGACCGGGGAAAAGAGCCGGGAGTATGAGGAGGACAGCGCCGTCAAGCAGCTGGACGAATACCTGGAGCACCTGCCGGATACGGTGTGCATGGTATTTTACGTGCGGGGAAAAGCCGACGGGCGGAAAAAGCTGTATAACATATTGAAGAAAAAGGCCGTCATCGTGGCCTTCGATCCCCTGGAGGATCGGGAATTATCCCAGTGGATCGCGAAAACCCTGGCCCGGCAGGGCAAAAAAATCAGCCTGGCGGCGTGCCAGCGGCTGTGGTTTTCTGCCGGGCGGGAATTGACGCTGCTGGATAATGAAATCGGCAAGCTGATCGCGTATACCGGCGATCGGGAGGAAGTGACGGAAGCGGATATCGACGCCGTTTGCGTGCATTCCACCGAGTACCGGGTGTTCGATCTGACCGACGCGCTGCTGTCCGGCCGGGGCATGCAGGCCATGGATATGCTGGCCGCCCTGCTGCGGGAGGGGGAGGACAGGCTGGGCCTGCTGCCCATGCTGGGCCGCCAGTGCCGCCAGTTGAAATACACGAAGGCCATGGCCCTGGGCGGCGCGTCGCCCGATGAGATTGGCCGGCGCCTGGGGGTGCCCCCCTTTATCGCGCGGAAGAATATGGGCACGGCCCGGCTGTATACCTTGGAGCAATTGAACGACATGGGAAAATGGTGCTTGGATACGGAATATCAGGTGAAAAGCGGCCAGATGATGGACGTGGGATCGCTGGAAAAGGTGATGCTGCAGATCCTGGCCGTACGGGAGGCGGAAAAGCATGGGTGAGGTCAGGGATTGCCTGCTGCGGGCGGGGGTGCCGGTGGAGGAAAGCAGATTTGCCCTGCTGGAAACCTACCGGGATATGCTGCTTGACTGGAACACGCGCATGGATTTGACCAGCGTGCCCGCTCCGGATGTGGCCGCCCGGCATTTCCTGGATTCCCTTTTGCCCCTCCGGGATACGGCCTTTTTTGTCCCCGGGGCCCGGGTGATCGACGTGGGCACCGGCGCGGGCTTTCCCGGCCTGGCCCTGGCGGCGGCGCGGCCCGATCTGCGCGTGACGCTGCTGGAGGCCCAGGGCAAGCGGTGCCAGTTTTTGAACGCGGTGAAGGAGGCGCTGAAGCTGGATCACGTGCGCGTGATCCAGGAGAGGGCCGAGGTGCTGGGCCAGCATCCCGAACACCGGGAGCAATACGATCTGGCCGTCGCCCGGGCGGTGGCGGCGCTGAACGTGCTGGGGGAATACCTGCTGCCCTTCGTGGGCGTGGGCGGGTACGCCCTGTGCTGGAAAGGCCCCGCCGCGGCGGAGGAAATGGCGGATGGCCGGGCGGCGGCGGAAAAACTGGGGGGCGAAATGGAAAAAATGATCGCTCTTTCCGCCGACGCGCTGGAAGGGAAGCGATATGTGGTGCCGATCCGCAAAATAGAAAAAACCGTACCCCAATATCCGCGCAAAAACGGCACGCCCGCCAAGCGTCCCCTGAAAGCGGACAAAAAATGACAGCGAATGCCGACGGATCGGGCAAACGCTGTCGAAGGGTTTTGAGGCCTCCTGCCATGAAAGCGGCAGGAGGTTCTTTTGTTGACGCAGAATCAGGCGGTAAGGGCGCGGCGGTGGCGGCCATCGTTCTGGGGGAGGAAGGGTATCCGCCCTGCCGCGCCCGATTACAAGGGATCAGGGAGGGGAACCTCATGAGCATCGTCAAGGCGGGGGCCGAGGGCGGCGGCCGGCAGGTGTGCTGGCTGCCGGTGAGCAGCATCGTGCCCAACCCCCATCAGCCCCGGCGGGAATTCGACGATTATGCCCTGCTGGCCCTGGCGTCCTCCATTCGGCAGCATGGGCTGCTGCAGCCCATCACCGTGCGGGCGCGGGATAACGGCTATGAGATCATCATGGGGGAACGCCGCTTCCGGGCCTGCTGCCTGCTGGGCTTCACCCACATCGACGCCTTTATCCTGCCCGCCACGGAGGGGGAAAGCGCCCTGCTTGCGCTGATCGAAAACCTGCAGCGGGAGAACCTGCATTATTTTGAGGAGGCCGAGGCTTACGCCAGCCTGACGGCCCAGGGCATGACCCAAGAGACCATCGCGCGGCGGCTGGGCAAAAGCGCTTCCGGCATCGCCAACAAGATCCGGCTGCTGAAACTGGAGCCGGAATTGCGCCGCTTTTTGCAGGAGGAGGGTCTCAGCGAACGCCACGCCCGGGCCCTGTTGGCCCTGCCCGACGGGGCGGCCCGGATGCGCATCGCCCAGCAGGCGGCCCGCCAGGGCCTGACGGTGAAGGAGGAGGAGCAATTGATTCAAAAAGCCCAGCGGCGGCTGCCTGTGCCGCCCGCCGGGCGCAAGGTGATTTCCCTGGTGCGGGATCACCGGCTGTACGCCAACGCCATCAAAAGCGTGGTCAAGCAGATGCAGGAAACCGGCATGCCCGCCGATATGGACATTCAGGAGGGGGAGGGCTGGATCGATATGCACATCCGCATGGGCAGGCGGCAGGGCCGGTGAGGGGGATCAATCCCCGCAGGTGATCAGGCGCTTGATGGCGTCGAACCGCTTTGGCCCGATGCCCCGCACGTCCATCACCTCCTCGATGAAATGGAAGGGGCCGTGGGCGGCCCGGTAATCGAGGATGGCTTGGGCGTAAGTGGGGCCGATGCCCGGCAGGGCAAGCAGATCGTCGTAGGACGCGGTGTTCAGGTTCAATTTCTCCGGCGCGTCGGTTCCTTCCGGCGCGCTTCTTGCCGTCACGGCGGTGGGCACCGGCTCAATGACCCGGGTCGTTTTTTCCGCCGACAGCACGTAATCCCGGCCGCTGCTGAGCATCAGCCCGATCAAAACCCCCAGGCACAGATATAGAAAAAGGCGCGCCCGATCCACGCGGCGCGTCTTTTCCTGTTCGGTTGTATCGGCCCGTCTGGTCCGCACGTTGGTTACCGCTCGGAATAGGGCTTCCAGTTCTTGGTGGGGATCTGATCCATGATCTTGGGATAGGTGCCCTTCTTGCGCAGCTGGAACCCCAGGTCGCAGTGGAGGTTCTGGCCGCCGCTGGGCACGGTAACGGTGGTTTTCACGGTGGTTTTGGTGCTTTCGGGCAGGATGCTGGCCACCAGGGGGAATTTGGTTTGCTGCTTGGTGGTTTTCAGTTCCTTGTGCATGGTCACCCGCATTTCGTACTCGCCGGGATACAGATTGTCCAGGCTGTAGCGGCCATACAGGTCGGTGGTGGCGGAGGCCACCAGCTCGCCATCCCGGTACAGCTTGATTTCGATGCCGGGCATGCCGGGCTCGTTGATATCCTGCATGCCGTTGCCGTCCTCATCCAGCCATGCCTTATCGCCGATCTTGCCCATGGCGCCGATGCCGATATCGATGCCGGTCACCTGCTTGCCCATGGCCACGGAGAAGGCGACGCTGGTGCTGCCGCCGTTATCCTGGCTTTGGATGTAGCTGGAGCGGCTTGCGGTATCCTGCTTCCGGGCGAAGAGGTACCCGTCGGGCAGCACGGCGGACAGGCTGTATTTCCCGGGCAGCAGCTTGGTGAAGGTGAAATTGCCCTTGCTGTTGGTGGTGGCCTTGGCCAGGGCGTTGCCGTTCTGATCCCGCAGGGTGACGGCGATGCCCTTGACGTTGTTGGTGGTGCCGTCCAGGTTCCACACAGCGCCGGTCACGGTGGCGTACTGCATCAGGGGCAGGGTGAGCACGGTGTCCTCGTTCAGCGGGAGGGCGATCACTCGCTCGCTGTCCGCCTCCTTGGCGTCGACGCCCACCAGGGCTTCGTTTTCTTTGATGGAAAGGCGCAGGGCGTAATCCCCCGGCACCAGGTGGGTGGCGGAAAATTCGCCGTTCTCGTCGGTGGTCAACGGGCCGATGAGGTCATCGCCCATGTACAGCGTCAGGCCGCGGTCGGCCACGGCTCCTTCGCCGTCATCCTGAGCGCCGTTCTGGTTCGCGTCATAGAACACCACGCCGTACAGATCCACCGGCACGGCGGCGTGGACATCCAGGGTTTTTTGATCCTCCGCTTTCAGGGAAACGGAAGCGGAATCGACGTTGCCGGCCTTGGGGCCCAGGGGAGAGCCCTCGGCCTTGGCGAACACATAGCCCTCCGGCAGCGTCACCTGCAGCGTGTAGCTGCCGGGGCGCAGGCCCTCGAACGCGTAAGCGCCCTTTTTCGTTTCGACCGTCAGCGTATCGCCGGTGGCTTTGGCGGTCAGGGCGATCTGGGCGTCCAGCGGGTGCTTGGCGTCCAGGCCCACGAAGCCGCTCAGATTGGCGGTGTAAACGCCGGTCAGATCCTGCAAATGGATTTCCGTACCGCTGACCACGGTGAAGGGCTCGCTGGTCAGTTCCTTGGCGTCGGTGGCGGGCACCGTCAGCGCCGCGGTGACGGGCAGGGAATAACGCAGGGAATAGGCGCCGGGCAGCACGCCCTTGATGACATAATGGCCTTCTTCATCGGTCACGCCGTAGGAGAAATCGGATACCGGCTCGCCCGCGCCGTTCAGCAGGGTGACGGTGATATCCCGCAGGCCCTTTTTCCCTTCCTCGTTGCGGATGTAGCCATCCACCACCCCGGCCCGGAACACCGCGCCGTCCACCCCGGCGGCCTCCTGGTTGGGGCCCAGGGTCAGGGCGGCCGTTTCGCCGTAGGCGGGGGTTTGGTTCACGATGGCGTTATCGTCGGTGTGGGGGGAGGCCACGTACGCGTCGTCCAGCAGGAAGCGCACGGTGTACTGGCCGGCGGGCAGGGGATACAGGGTGTATTCGCCCGTGGCGTCGGTGACGGCCTGGGCCAGGATCTGCCCATCCGCGCTCACCGCCTGGGCCGTGAAGCCGGCCAGGGGATCGCAGTCCTCGGTATACAGGCCGGTATTCTGCGGGTCCTCAAACAATTTGCCCCGGATGACGGCGGGCACGGTGACGGCCACGGCGCCGTCGAAGGCGTTGCCGTTCTGATCGCCCACGGGAATGGAAGCGGAATGGGAGGCGGTCACGTCGGGGCTGCTGAACAGATCGCCGCTGTTAGGCAGGTAAATATAGCCGTCCGGCAGCTGGGCGGAAACATCCACGGTGCCGCTGCGCAGGGCGGAGAAGGTGACCGCGCCGCTTCGATCGGTCTTTTTGCCGTCCACCTTCTGGCCGTTCTGGGAAACGGTCACGCTCACGCCGGCCAGGGGGCTTTCGCCGTTGTCGGCCGTGCCGTTCAAATTATCGTCCACATAGAAGTGCAGCGTCACCTGGGCCGCGGGCATAGCGCCGATCAGCTGCACCTGGGTGGTCTTTTCTTCCTCCACCTTCACGTCGGCCTCGCCGTAAGCGCCGATCACGGTGATCAGGGAATCGCCGGGATAGGTGAACACCAGGCCGTCGCTCAATTGCACGCCGATCTTGTATTTTCCGGGCTGCAGGCCCTTGAAGGCATAAGCGCCCTTGCTGTCGGGCTTGGTTTCCCGCGTCAGGTTCAGTGCGTCGGAAATCAGATACACGGTGGCGTCGGTCAGGCCCTTTTCGCCGCTGTCCTTTTTGCCGTTGTAGTTATCGTCGTACCACAGGGTGCCGGTCAGGGAGCCGGTTTTCACCGCGCCGATGCCCATGCTGAAGGTGTGCCCGGCATCGATGGTGAAGGGATCGGAAACGCCCATGCCCTCTTCGCCGGCGTTGATGCGGTTATACCAGGTGTTGTCCTTTTCGCCCTTGGGGCCGATCACGTAGTTTTCCGGCAGCGTGACGCGCAGGGTATACGTGCCGGGGGCCAGATCCCGCATGCTCAGGGTGCCGTTGCGGTCGGAGGTGGATTTGGCGGCCACGTGGGTTTTGCCGTCGTATGTATAAAGCAATTCGGCCTCCACGCCCTTGAGCAGGGGCTCGGCGGAGGAGCGGCCGCCGTTGGCGTTGGTATCCACGAAGGACACCAGCGACAGCGCGGCGGAGGAACGGCTGGCGCCGATATCCTTCGTCAGGGCGTCGCCATCCGACAAATCGAAATAGGGGGTCACGCTTTTGGTGCCCTGGGCGGGCAGGGCGGCGCTGCCGCTGCCAAAGAGGGTGAAATTATATTCCTTGGGCAGCTCCACCCGCAGGCGATATTGGCCGCTTTTGCCGACGGCAAAGGCAAAATCGCCGTTTTTATCGATGGATTTAGAGGCGATTTCCTTATTGTCGCCGGACGCATACTGCTCCAGGATCACCTTCGCGCCGTTCACGCCGGTCTCGTTGGCGTCCTGCTTGCCGTTGTTATTCCGGTCGTAATACACCACGCCGGTGACCTGGGCCCCTTCCGCCTGGGCTGCGCCCGCCAGCGAAAAGAGCAGCAGGAAAAGAAAAAGCAATATCATCCAGCCTTGTTTGTGCCCGTTGCGCGTCATGATCGATGCCTCCGTCGTGATGGATCTTGGCCTATGCAAAAATGCACAGAAAAAACCATATTCCATGATAAACCAAAGATATCCGCTTGTCAATCAATATCCGGCCATCATATATGTAAATTCTGTGTAAATTTCCGTTTTTGAACGGGCTGATCGGCGAAGGCGGCGGGCGGGCAGGTGATTTTTTTCTGTTTTTTCATTGGCAGGCGGGGGAAATTGCGCTATAATTCCTACGAAATCGATAGGAAAGAAGGGATGCCCGTGTCTTTGGAACTGGTGCGGGAGCATTTACGAGCATTCGGCCTGGAGGATCGCATCCATTTGACGCAGGTATCCAGCGCCACGGTGGAATTGGCGGCCCAGGCCCTGGGCATCGAGCCGGAGCGCATCGCCAAAACCCTGTCCTTTCTAATGAAGGAGGGCTGTTTGATGGTGGTGGCCGCGGGGGACGCCCGGATCGACAATGGGAAATTCAAGCGCACATTCGGTGAAAAAGCCCATATGCTGCCCCACGACCTGGTGGAGGAAATGACCGGCCACCCGGTGGGCGGCGTGTGCCCCTTCGCCGTCAAGGCGGGGGTGCGGGTGTATCTGGATGAAAGCCTGAAGCGGTTTGACACGGTGTATCCCGCCGCCGGCACCGGCCAATCCGGCGTGGAATTGCATTTGGATGAATTGCAGCGGGCGTCCGGCGCGCTGGGCTGGGTGGACGTGTGCAAGGATTGGCAATAAATACCGCATCCATGTACTTTTCCAGCGGAAAATTTCCAAAAAATATTGTTTTTTCTCAAAAAAATTGCTACAATAAGAAAAAATACAGGAAAGGAAGCGTTTTTCAAATGGGCAAGTTTGTTATCCGGGAAAAGAACGGCAAATACAGCTTCCGCCTCAAGGCGGGCAACGGCGAAATCATCGCCACCTCCCAGATGTATAAGAGCCTGCAAACCTGCAAGGCCGGCATCCAGTCCGTGCGCAACAACGCCCCCGTGGCCAACCTGGAGGATCAGACCAAGGAAGGCTTCGAAAAGCAAAAGCACCCCAAGTTTGAAGTGTACACGGATAACGCGGGCGAATTCCGTTTCCGCCTCAAGGCCAAGAACGGCCAGAATATCGTCGCATCCGAGGGCTACACGGCGCTGAAATCCTGCCTGAACGGCATTGAGTCCGTGCGCAAGAACGCGGTGGATTCCAAGGAAGAGATGGAGGAAGCGTGAGATGAGCCAGAACATCACCGAGTACGTGCAGCAGATCGTTTCCAAGCTGACCGGCGATAATAACCTGCTGGAAAAATTCAAGAAGGACCCCGCCAAGATCGTTACCGATCTGCTGGGCATTCAGCTGGACGGCGATATCCTGCAAACGGTCATCAAAGCCGTGCAGGGCAAATTGAACCTGGAGGAGATCACCCAGAATGCCGGCGGCATCCTGGATAAGCTGAAGGGCGTCTTCGGGAAATAATTAAAAAGGATCCATTTCATCATCACAAAGCGCTGGGGAAGCCATTTTTTCCCAGCGCTTGTTTTGTTGATTCATCGGCCGATGTTCGTCTGGTCCTTCGATCTGTCCCGCAGGGCCTGAATGGGGTGGGGTGCGATCTCGAACCGGCAATCGACGCCGTGCCGATCGATGAACCGCTGCACGGCGGCGTGGGAAGGCACGCTTTCCGCCCGGGGGCAGATCCGCTTCTGGTAGCGGAAAAAATCGGCGCCCCGGGGCAGGGAACCCACCGGCACGAACTGATCCCGCCGGGCGGTCACCCCGATCTGCTTCAGGGTATCCCGCACGTAGCCCTTGCAGGGGGCCAGGATCAGCGGCGGTAGCCGCATGGGACGGGGCGGGGCGTTTTCCTCCCGCGCGCGCAGCAGGGCACGCAGCTTTTGCCCGTGGGCCAGGGCGTGGGCGGCTTCCCGATAATACAAGGCGCGCAGGTCGGCGTTCTCCTCCGCCTGGGCGCAGGAAAGGGCCAGATAGGCCAGGGTATCTTCGGCAAGCAGCAGCCTTTCCCCGGGGGAATGCAGGGGCAGCATGGAGGCAAACAGGGTGGCGTGCTGCTCGCAGATCATGGCACATTCCACATACAGCCCCCGGGTTTGTTCATCCGGGGCGGGGGCGGCGATTAAATGCTGGCAAAAGCCAGTACTTACCGCCGTCAGCGCCATCGCCGCCAGGGGAAGCAGCGGGTCCTCCTCCGCTGCCATAGGGGCCCCGATGCCGTCGAAGGGGTGGCGGTGGCAGGCGATCAGCGGCCGCCCGGGCATGATTTCCATCGCGCCGCCCAGCAGGGCCTGGGCCCGGTCCGGGTCGGGCAGGGCATGGGCCAGGCGATAGACGATATCCTGGCTATCCGGCGCGGTAAAATCGATAGCCCGGCGCAGGGGCGTATCCGGCAGGCGGGCAGCCAGGGCGGCGAGCAGCTGAACGGCCAGGAAGCCGTGCAGGATCGGCCTGTCCCCGGCGGGAATTTGGTTTTCCAGGCCGGAAAATGTCAGGCTGGATCGCAGATCGGCCCGCCGGAGCAGCGCCACCTGTCCCGCCTCTTTTGGGGTATGGACGCAGCGGGACGCATCGACGCAGGCCCAGGCCAAATGAAGCAGCAGCAACGCCCGGGCCCGGGGGTAAGCATCGTCGTTCAGACGGGGCACCCGGGTCAGCTGATCGAGGGGAGACAAGCCCTCCTCCAGGGCGGGGAGGGGAGAAAAGGCGGGTTCATCCATGCATGCCCCTCCTTACGCCGACCGATCCACAGACAGCTTGTCGGCGATCAGGGCGATGAACTCGCCGTTGGTGGGCTTTTCATCCGGGTGGGCCACCCGGCAGCCAAAGGCCTTGTTCAGCGTTTCCACCCGGCCCCGGCTCCAAGCCACCTCGATGGCGTGGCGGATCGCCCGCTCCACCTTGCTGGAGGAGGTATTGAACCGCCGGGCGATGGCGGGGTACAATTCCTTGGTGATGCCGCCGATCATATCGGGCTTTTCGATCACCAGGCGGATGGCCTCCCGCAGGTATTGATAGCCCTTGATGTGGGCGGGGATGCCCATGGCCAGGAACAGGTTGGACAATTGATCCTCCAGCGTCAGCCCGCCCGCGCCGACGCTCCGGTTCTGCGGCAGCGCGTCGGCGTCCCGCTGGGCCACCTCCGTCACCCGCTCCAGCAGCACCGGAAGTTCCACCGGCTTGATCATATAATACATGGCCCCTAAATCAATGGCCCGGCGGATGAAATCATCCCGCCCCAGGGCGGTGACGGCGATCACCCGGGGCCGCTTGTCGGCGGGCAGGCGCTGCACCCGCTCCATAACGCCGAAGCCGTCCAGCCCGGGCATGATGATATCCAGCAGCACCACGTCGATGGCATTGTCCTGGATCAGCTTCATGGCGTCCACCCCGTTGCCGGCCTCCCCGGCCACGATGACGCCGGGCTGCTGACGAAAAAAATCACCCATGCGGCGGCGCAGTTCCTCGTGATCATCCACGATCAGGATCCGTATGCTGTTCATAAGAATCGCCCTTTCCGTGTTGTTTTTCACCAAGGAGACAGGAAACGCGCATCGTACGCCTTCCTTTCCTGGATATCCTTGGCGGATTAAGAAAATTATAACGAAAAGAATGATAATATCAATAAAATCTATCTTATAAGAAGCATTTTGACGCATTTTCGGCAGAGGTCGACATGGCTGCGGGCAAATCTCGACGGGGATGTGTTTCTTTCGTCAGGATCAGCTGGGGAAAGTGGAAACAAATGTTCGGATCGATTGCTGCCCTAAAGATTTTCGTGATTCTTCGTTACATACTGTTATCAGGGAAAAATAAAGTGGTACTATGCTCAGGGAAAACGATTCACGATAAACGTGAATGCTTCCATCATTCCGAGTGAAGTGGGATCAAGGAATCTAAAGGTTGGCTGAACGAGCCGCGTCAGGTTCCTCCACTTCCTTCCGCCTCCGGCTTCCTTTCGATTTTTTACCTGGTCATTTGCTGCGATGCTTCTGTACGTTCAGAGTTTTGCGGAATACGATATACTTGGAAAAGTCTTCTCTTTGAGAGATCGCTTTTCAATAATCGCCTCTTTCTTGGGCAGCAAAAAAGCCTTCCCGAAAGAGAAGGCTCATACGATCGACAAACCATCTGGATGCATCGAAGGGACCGCCCGGCAAGCCGCCCGGGGCCTTCCGGCCGCGAAAATAGGATTTTTGGCCTCCTTGGAGGCTGAAAACCCATTTTGGCAGCATAAAGCCTGCCGGCGTTTTGATCAGTCAGCCAGGGTGACGTTATAAATATACCGATCGATGACGCGTTTGTTTTGCTGATACAGCCCTTTTTCCTCGTACAGCCCCCGGAAGCAGCGGTACAGCCGGGCCTTGATCCGGCAGCTGTGCACCACGTTCAGCAGCGTGCGCATGGACGTGCTGCCGGGGGTTTTCACGTAATGGTAAACGGGTGCTTCCACCAGGGCCACCGCCTTGACCCCATGATTGTAATGCATATTGAAGGCGAAATCCTCGCCCCAATCCAGGAAGGGGTCGAAGCGTATGTTCTGGCTTTGGATCAGCTCCGCCCGGTAAATCTTGTTCCACCGCGCGCTGAAATAGAAGGAGCCGGGCCGCTGCATCAGCTCTTTTAAAAATTCGTCCTCCGTCAGGCGGCGGTCGCCCTTGAGCAGGCCCCGGGGGGAGGATACGTTGCCCAGATCGAAATAATAGTGGGCGATAGCCAGGTCGCTTTCGGCGACGGCGGCGATCATCGTCCGGAACGCGTCGGGGGTGAAAAAGTCGTCGCTGTCGGCGAACATGATAAATTCGCCCCGGGCGGCGTCCAGCCCCTTGTTCCGGGCCGCGGCGGGGCCGGCGTTGGTCTGGTCGATCACGCGCACCCGGCCGTCGCCCGCGGCGATGGCCCGGCACAGGGACAGGCTGCTATCCCGGCTGCCGTCGTTGATCAGGATCAATTCAATTTCCCCGTAGGATTGCTGCAGCACGCTTTCCGCGCTGTGGGCCAGCGTTTTTTCGGCGTTGTACACCGGCATGATCACGCTGATGAGCCCGCGAATGAACTGTGTCATGGCATTCACCTCGGCAGGGAGAAACGAATTATTTACAGGGCTTGGGGGACAGGAAAAACAGCGCCACGGCCCCGGGCCCCACGTGGGAGCCGGTGCCCGGCTCGTAGCAGCGGATCAGCACATCCTTCAGGCTGCGCTTTTTCTTCAGCAGGCTGGCCAGGTATTCGGCGTCGCCCGCGCAATCCCCGTGGGCGATGGCCACGATTTCGTTTTCATCCTGCCCGGCGTGCTTATCGAACAGATCGGCGATGGCCTGCAGGGATTTTTTGCGCCCGATCACCTTGCCGCAGCTGACGATGCGGCCTTCGCTGTCGCCCACCAGCAGGGGCTTGATGTTGGCCAGGGTGCCGATCTTGGCGGTGAAGGCGGAAATGCGGCCCCCTTTTTGCAGGAAGGTCAAATCATCCACCGTGAAAAACTGGCACATGCGGCGTTTGTTTTCCTCCGCCCAATCCCCGGCGGATTGCAGCGAGGCCCGGGCCCTGCGCATCATTGAAGCCTTCATGGCGAAGATCCCCTCCCCAAAGGAGGCGGCCAGCGTATCCACCACCCGGATCACCCGGCCGGGATATTTCTTCATCAATTCCGCGGCGGCCTGGGCCCCGGCGGCGCAGGTGCCGCTGATGCCGGAGGACATGGCGAAATACAGCACGTCCCGCCCCGCCTTCACCACTGGCTCGAAGGCGGCGATGAATTGCTGCGCGTTGATCATGGATGTTTTGATGGGCCCCGTTTTCCGCAGCGCGTCGTAAAAGGCGTGGCCGTCAAATACCGTGCGGTCGTCGTAGCAGGGCATTTCCCCCTGTTGGGTAAAGCACGTCAGGGGAATGATGCCGATATCCGCCTCCCGCGCCAGGTCGGGGGTCAGGTTGGAGGAGGAATCGGTCAGAATGGCAAAGCTTTCCATAAAAGCAGTTCCTTTCACATCTGGTTTTCAATACTATATTAAAACATTTTTGATATAAAGTCAACATGAGGCCGGGAAACCCATAGCATTTCGGCGAATGATATGATATAATTAACGAGGAAATTGACCGCAGGCCAATTCTCCGTCTCGGCGGCTCCCGAAGGGAAAGACGCCGAGCGTTATGGTATAATTACCCTGCATTTTTTACCTCAAAGGGGAGAACGCTGTGCAATTCGACAAGCAAACGGTGCGGCAGGCACTGCTTACCGGGGAGGAAGCGCTGTTCGCTTATTCCTTACCCACGTGGGAGGATTTTCCCACCCTGCCCTTGTACATGGATCAGGTGATTTACCTGCTCAATGGTTACTTGTCCCTGACCCCCGGCCGGGAGGAGGGAACCATCGTCACCCCGGCGATGATCAACAACTACGTGAAGCTGAAAATCATCCCGCCGCCGGTGAAAAAGCGCTATGGCCGGGTCCATTTGGCGTATTTGGTGATGGTGTGCGTGCTGAAGCAATCCATCAGCATCGGGGATATCAAAAAGCTGCTGCCCGTCGCCCTGCCGGAAGAGGAGGTACGGGCCAGCTACGCCGCCTTCGTCCGCGCGGGCATGGAGGTCAAGGCGGATTTCAGCCGCGCCATGCGCCAGGCTGCCGCCCCCGTGCTGGCGGCGGACGGCCCGCCGGTGACCGATCTGATCTTCCGCACCGCCGTGGCGGCTAATCTGTTCCGGCTGACTACCCAGCAGATGGTGATCCTGAGTGCTTCAGGCCGAGATGGCCCCGGGGACAAATGAGGGGGCCGCTTCCTATTATAGCACTTTTTGTCCACGATGGGAATACAAAAAGAAGAATGACAGGAGGAGAAAACGATGCCCATGCTGGATATGCCCCTGGAGCAATTGAAGGGATACCGGGGCATGAACCCCAAGCCCGCCGATTTTGACGCTTTCTGGGACGCGTCGGTGGCTGAAATGAAGGCGGTCGATCCCCGGGTGGAGCTGCGCCCGGCGGATTTTCAGGCGCCGCAGGTGCGCTGCCTGGATCTGTATTTCACTGGGGTGGGCGGCGCGCGGATCCACGCCCGCCTGGCGTGCCCGCCTGAGGATGGGGCGCTGCATCCTGCGGTGGCGCATTTTCATGGCTACACCGGTTCGGCGGCGGATTTCCTGTATCTGCTGCCCTATGCCTACGCCGGGTTCTACATCGCCTCCATCGACGTGCGGGGCCAGGGCGGCGAAAGCCAGGATATGGGCAGTGCCGACGGCCCCACGGTGTACGGCCACATCGTCAACGGCCTGCTGGCCGACGACCCCAGGCAGCTTTTTTTCCGCCGGGTGTTTTTGGACGTGGCCCAGCTGGCCGGCATCCTGATGGATATGCCCCAGGTGGACGCTGCCCGGGTGGGGTGCATGGGCGGCTCCCAGGGCGGGGCGCTGACGCTGGCCTGTGCCGCGCTGGAACCCCGCATCGCCCTGGCCGCCCCCTATTATCCCTGGCTGTGCGATTATCAGCGGGTGTGGGATATGGATATGGCCATCAACGCCTACGTTGGCCTGAAGGATTTCTTCCGCCATTTCGATCCCACCCACGCCCGGGAGAAGGAGATTTTCACCCGCTTGGGCTATATCGACGTGCAGCACCTGGCCCCGCGCATCCGCGCCAAGGTGATGATGGGCACCGGGCTGATGGACAACGTGTGCCCGCCCTCCACCCAGTTTGCCGCCTACAATAAAATCACCAGTGAAAAGCAGATGGTATTATACCCCGATTTTGGGCACGAATACCTGCCCCGGTTTGAGGAATCCACCTTCACGTTCATGATGCAGCTGCGATAAAAAACCTTTATATATGGTCCGGGAAACAAGCGCCTGAACCATGTTACAGACTGTCGACAAACCCAGGGATGCATCGAAGGGCCGCAGCCCTTCGATTTTTTTCCGCAGCCGACGACATGCGCGGCGGCGAGGGCCGGAATCTGCCGCCGCCTGTGGCGGATACAGGCAGATGAAGGCCCAATGAGGCACAGAGCCCAGGGGCTGCGCTTGCGCTGCCCCCTGGGCGACAATACCGAATTGCGAGGTTCGGCTGAAAGCCGCTTCCGCTATCCATTTCCGTTTATAGCGTCCGCGTTAGCGGACTGAGGGTGAGCAATTCTTGAATTGCCACCCGAAACCTGCGCTTTCGCTCCGCGGACAAGCGCAGGGCGTAAGCGATAATCGGGTTTTTGGCCTCTTTAGAGGTCGAAAACCCATTTTTGCAGGAAATGGATGTTTCGAATCAAAGCGGAATCCTGATTTCGCTTTGATTCGCAGGTTGTCGCAAACACTTTTTCGACAACCTGAAACATGGTCCGGGGAACGAGCGCCCCGGGCCATGCCTTTTTTCTGATGATATACGGAAATTTTCCAACGGGATCAGCTGTCCCCGTCGATCGCTTCGGCGGACAGGTCGTAGGTATCCGTCCCGGTAATCCGGGCACGGATGAACTGCCCTTCCGTCAGGGGCTGCTGGCTGAACAGCAGGATCTCCCCGTCGGCGTCCGGCGCTTCCCAGGCGGAGCGGGCGGTGTAATGAGCGCCGTTGTGGCCGGTCACCAGCACCTTTTCGACGGTGTTCAGCCGGCTTTGGTTGCGGCTGCGGCTGATATCGGCCTGCAGGGCCATCAGGCGATCCAGCCGCTCCTGCTTGACCTCCTCGGGAATTTGATCCGGCATCGCGGCGGCGGGGGTATCCTCCTCGGGGGAGAAGGTGAAAGCGCCCATCCGGTCGAAGCCGATTTCCTGGGTGAAATCCATCAGCTGCTGAAAATCATCCGCCGTTTCCCCGGGAAAGCCCACGATGAAGGTGGTGCGCAGGCAGAAGCCCATCTCCCGGGCGGTTTTCAGCAAGGCGCGGGTGTGATCCATATCTCCCCGACGGTTCATTTTTTTCAGCAGCCGGGGGGAGGCGTGCTGCAGCGGCAAATCCAGATACTTGCAGATGTTTTCATGCCGGGCCATCACCTGCAATAGCTCGATATCCGTTTCATCGGGGTACATGTACAGGCTGCGCAGCCAATCGACCCCGGGAATGGCGGCGGCCTCGGTCATCAGCTCCGCCAGGGAGGAGCCGGTATCGACCCCGTAGCGGGTGGTATCCTGGGCGATGAGGATGTGCTCCTTCACGCCTCGATCGGCCATTTGGCGGATCTCGTTCAAAATGGCGTCCTTGGGCCGGGAACGGTACCTGCCCCGGATCAGGGGAATGGCGCAGTAGGCGCAGCGGTTATCGCAGCCGTCGCCGGTTTTGATGTAGGCGGAATAGCCCGGGGTGGTCAGCACCCGGCCGCACTCCAAAAATCCCTGGCCGCGGCGGGTGTTGACGGGCCGCTGCCCGCCCAGGGCCGCCGTCAGGTGATCCTTTAAATGGGCGTACTGGCTGACGCCCAGCAGGCAGTCGATTTCCGGGATCTCGCTTACCAGATCTTTTTCGTACCGCTGGGCCAGGCAGCCGGTGACGCACAGCACCCGGCAGCGCCCGGTTTTTTTGTATTCCGCCATTTCCAGAATGGCGTCGATGGATTCCTCCTTGGCGGGGGCGATAAACCCGCAGGTGTTGACGATCAGGATATCGGCCTCCTGGGGCTGGGGGGTGATTTCGCAGCCCGCCTCCGTCAATTGGGCCAGCATTTGCTCGGAATCCACCCGGTTTTTCACGCAGCCCAGGGAAATCATGCCGATTTTCAAGCCGTTCAGGCTGTTCATGGCGCTTTCATCCTTCTTTCGCGTTGATGAATCAAACGAACGGCATATTATAGCATAGATTTATTCCGTGAAACAACCCCGAAAAATTGAATTCCGGCGGGATTTATGATATACTGATGCCCATCGGCGGGGAGGTGGAAGGCATGCTGCGGGTGGCGAACCTGAAAATCAGCCTGGACGCGGGGGACGACGCGCCCCTGAAGGCGGCGCTGAAAAAGCTGAAGGCCGATCCGGGCCGGGTGATTTCCTGGCGGATCAGCAAAAAAAGCGTGGATGTCCGGGATAAGGGCGACGTGCATTTCGTGATGACGGTGGATGTGGCGCTGCAAAACGAGGCCCAGGTGCTGAAAGCCCTGAAGCCCGGCGTGGCGGCGCAGACGCCGCCGGAGCCTGCCTTTGCCGTGGTGCGCGGGCCGTACACGGGCCCCCGGCCGGTGGTGGCGGGCTTTGGCCCCGGGGGCTTGTTTGCCGCGCTGGCGCTGGCCCGGGCGGGCATGCGGCCCATCGTGCTGGAGCGGGGGCAGCGGGTGGACGCGCGGAAAAAGACCGCCGATCATTTCGCCCAAACCGGGGAATTGGACCCGGAAAGCAACATGCAGTTCGGCGAAGGAGGCGCGGGGGCTTTTTCCGACGGCAAATTGACCACCGGCATCAAGGATCCCCGGTGCCGCCTGGTGCTCAGGGAGCTTTACGCCCACGGCGCGCCGGAGGAGATTTTGTATCACGCCCGGCCCCACATCGGCACCGACAAATTGCCGCAGGTGGTGGCCGCCATCCGGGAGGAAATCATCGCCTTAGGGGGCGAGGTGCGCTTTTCCACCCGTCTGCAGGAAATCAAGGTGCGGGCGGGGGAATTGGCCGCCGTGGTGTATATTGACGCGCAGGGAACGGGGGAAATCACCACCGACAGCCTGATCCTGGCCATCGGCCACAGCGCCGCCGATACCCAGCAGATGCTGTTTCGGGCCGGGGTGCGCATGATCCAGAAGCCCTTTTCGGTGGGCGCCCGCATCGAGCACCCGCAAAAGCTGATCAACCAAAGCCAATACGGAAAATTTGCCGGTCACCGGGCCCTGGGCGCGGCGGAATATCACCTGTCGGCCCACCTGCCTGACGGGCGGGGGGCGTATACCTTCTGCATGTGCCCGGGGGGCACGGTGGTGCCGGCGGCCAGCCGGATCGGGGGCCTGTGTGTCAACGGCATGAGCGCCTTTGCCCGGGACGGGGAAAACGCCAACGCTGCCCTGCTCATTGACGTGAGGACCGAGGATTTCGGCGACGATCATCCCCTGGCGGGTTACGCGCTGCAGCGGGCCTGGGAGCAGCGGGCTTTCCGGGCGGGGGGCGGGGCCTACCGCGCCCCGGTGCAATTGGCGGGGGACCTGCTGGCGGGCCGGGCCACAAAGGCCCTGGGCGGCGTTCAGCCCACCTACCGCCCCGGGGTGACCTGCGCCGACTTTCGGGATGTGCTGCCGGAATTCGCTTACCAGGGCATCCGCCAGGCTATTCAGATCTTTGATCGGCAGCTCAGGGGCTTCGCCCTGCCCGACGCCGTGCTGACGGCGGTGGAAAGCCGCTCCTCCTGCCCGGTTCGGCTTTTGCGGGACGCGCGGATGGAAAGCAGCGTCGGGGGCCTGTATCCCTGCGGGGAAGGGGCAGGCTACGCCGGGGGCATCATGAGCGCCGCGGTGGACGGCTTGCGGGTGGCGGAAGCACTGATGAAGAATCACGGATTATTGGAGGAATGAGCGATGCGGGCAGTGGTGCAGCGGGTATCGGAAGCATACGTGACGGTGGAGGGCCGGGAAACCGGCCGGATCGAACAGGGCCTGTGCGTGCTGCTGGGCGTGGAAACGGGCGATACGGAGGCCGACGCGAAATACATGGCCGGGAAAATCGCCAAGCTGCGGATCTTTGAGGACGAAAACGAGAAAATGAATCGATCGGTGCAGCAGGTGGGGGGCAAGGTGCTGTGCGTCAGCCAGTTTACCCTGCTGGGCGACGCCCGGGGGCAGAACCGCCCGGGCTTTACCCAGGCCGAAGCCCCGGACCGGGCAAACGCCCTCTACGAGCGCGCGTGCGACGAGATCCGGGCCCTGGGCGTGCCGGTGGAAAACGGCGTGTTCCGCACCCACATGATGGTGCACCTGGTCAACGACGGGCCGGTGACCATCCTGCTGGACAGCAAAAAGATTTTTTGAGGCGGGAAGCGTATGATCATCATCGATGCTTTGGAAGTGGGCCCCATCGGCACCAACTGTTATCTCGTTTCCCTGGAAGGGCGGGACGACGCGGTGATCATCGATCCCGGCGGGGAGGGGGATAGGATCCGGGCGGCGCTGAAAGGCAAGGCCCCCGCCGCCATCCTGCTGACCCACGGCCATTTTGACCACACCGGGGCCCTGGCGGATTTTCCGGGGGTTCCCATTTACATTCACCCGGCGGATGAAATCATGCTGCGGGACGCCGCCTGGAGCGTGGGCGCCGAGATGGGCGATACCGCCCCGCGCCCGGCGGCCACTGATTTTGTGCAGGAGGGCTGCGTGCTGCAATTGGCTGGGATGGAGATCACCGTTTTGCACACCCCCGGTCACACCAAGGGCGGGGTGTGCTACAGCATCGGGGACGTCCTCTTTACCGGCGATACCCTGTTTCGCCGGGGCTACGGCCGCACCGATTTTCCCGGCGGGGATTTCGGGGAATTGATGGCCTCCCTGCGGCGGCTGATGAGGATCGAGGGGGATAAGCGGGTATACCCCGGCCACGGCATGGCCACCACCCTTTCCCGGGAAAGGAGCGGGCAATGAGCGGCGAAGAAAAAAAGGTACTGTCCGTCAGCTTAATGACCCCCACGGCGCAGTTTTCCAACGATCTGGCCGACGTGCTGCGGATTTTCTGGGGCGTCATTGATCTTAGGGTCAACCAGCCCGGGGGACGGGTGACGGTGACCCACCGGGAAGAAATGTCGGGGGACGAGCGGACCTGCGAAATGGAACTGACGGGGGAGGCGACGGGTTTTTCCCGCCGCAGCGCGAGGATCAGCCCCGATCCGTTGCTGGAAAAGCGGTATCACAAGCGGCTGATCAAGCAAACCCTCTACGACGTGATGAAGCGGATTGCCGGCGCCGCCCCGCCCTGGGGATCGCTGACCGGCATCCGCCCTACCCGGCTGATTTACGAGGCCATGGGCCGGGGGCTGACGCTGGAGGAGGCCGCGGCGGAAACACGGGCGCTCTTTGACGTGCGGCCCGACAAGGCGGAATTGCTGCGGCAGATCGTGACGGTGCAAACGCGCATTGCCGAGCCCCGGATGAACGAGGTGGATCTGTACGTGGGCATCCCCTTCTGCGTATCCCGCTGCGCCTACTGCTCCTTTTTGAGCGGCGAGGTAGGCAAGGGGAAGCAATTGCCCCCGTATGTGGACGCGCTGGAGAAGGAAATCGCCGGCATCCTGCGCCTGATCGACGAAAAGGGCCTGATCCCCCGGGCGTTTTACATGGGCGGGGGCACCCCCACGTCCCTGGACGCGGGGCTGCTGAACCGGGTGCTCGCCGCCGCGCGGCCCTTCATCGACCGGGCCCGGGAGGTGACGGTGGAGGCCGGCCGGCCCGATACCATTGACGAAAGCAAGCTGCTGGTGATCCGGGACCACGGGGCCACCCGCATTTCGATCAATCCCCAAACCATGCACAATGAAACGCTGGCGCGGATCGGCCGCCGCCACACCACCGCCCAGACCGAGGCGGCCTACGCCCTGGCCCGGCGGATCGGGTTCCATCATATCAATATGGATCTGATCGCCGGCTTGCCGGGGGAGGATGAAGCCATGTTCCGGCAGACCCTGCTGTGGAGCCGGGACCTGGCCCCCGAAAGCCTGACGGTGCACACCCTGTCCATCAAGCGCAGCAGCCTGCTGCACCTGTGGGAAGCCCAACTGCCCGATGGCGGCATGGTGGAGCGCATGGTGGAGGCGGGCCGGGCGGAGGCCGCCGCCCGGGGCATGCGGCCCTACTATATGTACCGGCAAAAGCACATGGCCGGCAATTTGGAAAACGTCGGTTACGCCTTGCCGGGGCACGAGTGCGTGTACAATATCGATATGATGGAAGAAACGGGCCACGTGTTGGCCGCCGGGGCGGGGGCCATCAGCAAACGGGTGGATCCGTCCATCGGCCGCATTGAGCGGGCCCCCAACGTCAGCGAGGTCAGCCAGTATATCGACCGGGCCCAGGAAATGCTGGCCCGAAAGCAGGCGCTGTGGGCCGGGAATTGGCGGGAGGGCCCCCGTCCCCGCCCCGGAGCGGACGGCGCGTAAACAATGCTTGACGGGATGGCGGTTTGTGGGTATAATATATCGGTGTATCACAGGAATCCTATGCGGAAAACGCATTCAATGATCATCAGAGGATGAGAGGAAGAGAGTATTATGGCGAACCAAAAGAATCGTAAACCCGTTACTTCCCGCACCAAGGGCCTGATTTGCCTGGTGGTGCTGTGCGCCCTGACGGTGTTTGTTTCCTGCCTGGGCATTGGCGGCATGAAGCTGGACAATGAAGGCGTGAACGTGCTGCTGCCCTGGGTGCCGGTGAGCAGCGCCAATTGGCCGGCCTCCCTGCCCCTGAACCGGGCGCTGGGCGGCGGCAGCTATGTGGAATATACCGCCGTGCTGGATGAGGGCGCGACCCTCGACAACGTGGCGAAGGTGATTTCCGAGCGCCTGGCCGGCGTGGCGGAAGAGGATCACAGCGTGACCGTCAAGGGCGACACCGTCCGCGTGGAACTGCGCAATATGGATTCCGACCGCCTGTCCGGCGTGCGTTCCCTCGCCCTGATGAACGGCCATTATGAATTCCGGGATACCGAGGGCAACGCGGTGCTGACCGAAAAGGACGTTCAGCGCGCCGTGCTGACCATGAACGACAGCCAGACCACCTACCTGGTCAACGCCACCATCACCGATGAAGCCGTTCAGAAGCTGGAAGAAGCGGGCCTGTCCTACGTCAGCGTGTATCTGGATGGCAACCAGGTGACCTCCATGGCCACCATCAGCGGCAACGAGATCCGTATGAGCTTCCTGACCAGCAATTTCAACACCGCCTCCAACGTGGTGTTCCTGCTGACCACCGGCGCCATCGACGCCACGTTGACCCTGAAGGAAAGCGGAACGCTGACCGCCACCGCCGGCGGGGCCAAGACGGTTGTGCTGCTGGTAGCCGCCGCGCTGCTGGTGCTGGCCTGCCTGTACTTGATCCTCACCGGCAAGCTGACCGGCCTGGCCGGGATCTGGACCGTGTGGTGCGCCACGCTGCTGGGCCTGTTCTTCGTGGCCACGGTGGTGGTGCCCACCATCAACGCCCTGAGCGTGGGCTGCCTGCTGGCTATGCTGCTGGGCATCCTGCTGGCGGTGTATACCGCCGTCACCCGGGCTGACGCCATCGGCGCCCAGACCAAGGAAGGCTTCGGCCCCAAGCAGGCCAGCAAGCTGGGCTTCCGCGCCTCCGCCAAGCAGATTTGGCTGGTGCACGGCTGCGCGCTGGTGATTTCCCTGATCCTGATGATCTTCGCTTTCTCCCGTGCCATTGGCTACACGCTGGCCGCTTTCGTGACCGCCAGCGCCATCACCGTGGTGCTGATGCGCGCCTTCCAGGCTTGCTTCACCGCCATCAGCGGCAAGGCCAGCCTGTTTGGCAAAACCAAGTAAGATCGCTTTCCGGGTGCCGGTGATTCCTTGCCGGCACCCTCTTTTTACCCTTTTTGGAAGGAGGGAGCCGCCGTATGCTGAGGATCGAAACACCCGCCCCCGGTTTGGCCCCGGCCGATTGGCCCGGGATACCGGCATGGCTGGCCGGGCTGCTGACCGCCCGGGGGATCGGCGATGAAAAGGCCGCGGCGGCTTTCCTGGAGCCGTCCCTGGATCAGCTGCTGCCGCCGGGCCGGCTGAACGATATGGACCGGGCCGTCGCCCTCTTACGGGAGGCCAGGGAAAAGGGCTGGACGGCGGCGATCTACGGGGATTACGACGTGGACGGCGTCAGCGCCTCCGCCATTTTGTGGGAAGCCCTGGGCCAGTTCGGCCTGCGGCGCACGGTGTATATCCCCGACCGTCACGCGGAGGGCTACGGCCTGAATATCCCCGCGGTGGAAAAGCTGGCAGAAAGCTGCCAATTGCTCATCACGGTGGATTGCGGCATCACCTCGGTGCAGGAGGTGGCAGCGGCAAAGGCCCTGGGCATGCGGGTGATCGTCACCGACCACCACCGGCACGGCGATGCGCTGCCCCCGGCGGACGCGGTGATTTCCCCCCTGTTGGCGGATTATCCCTTTCCCTTCCTGTGCGGGGCGGGGGTGGCCTGGAAGGTGGCCCTGGCGCTTTTGCGGCAGGCGGCGATGCCCCTGATGGAATTGGCCGCCCTGGCCACGGTGGCCGATATGGTGCCCCTGACGGGGGAAAACCGGGTGATCGTGAAGCTGGGGCTGGAGAAAATTGCCGGCAGCGGCCGGCCCGGGCTGCGGGCGGTGATGAACCGGGCGGGCATTCGCGGCCGGGTCACCAGCGAGCAGGTGGGCTTTCAGATCGCCCCCCGCATGAACGCCTGCGGCCGGCTGGCCTCCGCCCGGATCGCCTTTGACATGCTGACCACCCGGGACGCCCGGGAGGCGGAGGAACTGGCCCTGCGGATGGAAACGCTGAACCAGCGGCGCAAGGATGAGGAAGCCCATGTGATCGAGGAAGCCCTCGCCCAGGTGGAACGGATGGATTTGGTGGCCGCGAAGGCCATCGTGGTCTGCGGCGAAGGGTGGAACAGCGGGGTGGTGGGCCTGGCTGCCGGGCGCATCGCCGAAAAATACGCCTATCCCACCGTGGCCCTGGCCCGGGAGGGGGATACCTGCGTGGGCAGTGCCCGCAGCGCGGGGGAGATCGATATCCACCAGGCCCTCAGCCGGTGCGCCGATCTGTTCGACCGCTTCGGTGGCCATCGGCAAGCGGCGGGGCTGACCATGGCGTTTTCCCATTTGACGGAATTGAAGGAGCGGCTATCCGACGCCGTGGCCGAGCAGACCGGCGGGGAACCGGTGCTGCCGGTGATCCGGTGCGACGGGGAAATGACCCTCAGCCAGGTGACGGAGGAAACCGTGCGCTGGCTGGAACGGCTGGAGCCCTTCGGCGTGGGCAATCCCTCCCCCCGGTTCCTGTGCGAAGGGGCGGCGCCCCTGTCCCTGCGGGCGGTGGGGGCGGAAGGGCGGCATTTGAAGTGCACCTTCCGCCAGGGCGATACCCTGCGGGATGGCATTTACTTTGGCGGCGGGGAGTACGCGGGACAATTGAACGGCCGGTTCCGGCTGGTCATGACCCCCACCGTCAATGAATTCCGGGGCAAGATCAGCGCCGAGTGCCGCATTTACGCCCTGCAATTGCAGCCGGAATCCCTGCGGATGGATCAGGCCGCCGCCATGGCCGCCCTGTGCGCTGAGACGTTGGGGAAGGGCCGCGTGCCCCTGCTGACCGACGGGGAATTGGACGCCCGGATGGCGGGGGGGCAGGGCACGCTGCTGGTGTGCCGCTGCCTGGCCACCGCCCATCGTATGCTGGGCCGCTACCCCCGGGCCGACTTTTTCCTGGGCCGGGCCGACGATCCCCGGGCGTACCACGGGGTGCTGCTGTACGGCACGGCGGCGGGTGCTTGCGCTCCCTTCCGGCATGTGGTATTATGCGATGGTGACCTGGGGGAGGGCGACGCCTGGCGCTCAGCCTGCCCCGGAGCGGATATCGCCGCCCTGCCGGTCACGGCGGAGGTGAAGGCGCTGCTTGCCGCTGCCTTCGTGGATGTGGACGCGCTGCGGGGGTGCTATCGGCTGCTGCGTCAGCGCCCGCCCCGGGATTTGATCGACGCGTCGGAACAGTTGAACCTGACCCAGGCCCAATGCGCCTTCACCCTGGCGGTGCTGGGGCAGATCGGGCTGATGGACGTAGCTTTTTCGCCTTTCCGGGCGCGGTTGCTTCCCATGGTGAAGCGATCGCCGGAGGAAAGCGCTTTATTCCGCCTGGCGCGCCAGGCAAAGGAGGAAACGCATGGCCTATACAGCGTATGAGTGTTTGACCCTTTCCCAGATCCTGGAGCGGGTCAAGAAATACGACGATACCCCCGGCGGGTGCGATCTGATCGAGCGGGCGGGCCATTTTGCCGAAAACGCCCACGCGGGGCAGTTCCGCAAGAGCGGGGAGCCCTACATCGTGCACCCCATGTTTGTGGCCAGCATCCTGGTGGAGCTGATGATCGATCCGCCCACCATCGCCGCCGCCCTGCTGCACGACACGGTGGAGGACTGCGACAACGTGACGCTGGATTTGATCCAGGATCAGTTCGGCGAGGAAGTGGCCCGGCTGGTGGACGGCGTGACGAAGCTGAGCAAGCTGGATTTTGCCGACCGGGAGGAGCAGCAGGCGGAATCCCTGCGCAAAATGATCCTGGC
>JAFUXH010000059.1 GCA_017470945.1 Clostridia bacterium
ACAGCATGCGGTATTCCCCGTGGACGGGAATAAAATACTTGGGCCGCACCAGGGTGTGCATCAATTTGATTTCCTCCTGGCAGGCGTGGCCGGATACGTGCACCTCGGCCATGGCTTCGTAAATCACTTCCGCCCCGCAGCGGTACAATTGGTTGATCACCCGGGATACGAATTTTTCGTTGCCGGGGATGGGCGTGGCGGAGATGATCACCTTATCGCTGGGCTTGATTTGCAATTTCCGGTGCTCCGAATAGGCCATGCGGGTCAGGCCGCTCATGGGCTCGCCCTGGCTGCCGGTGGTCAGGATCAGCAATTCGTCGTCCCGGTAGCGGTCCAGGTCGTCCACCTCCAGCAGGCAGTCGTCGGGGATCACCAATTCGCCGATCTGCATGGCCACCTTGCTGACGGAAATCATGCTGCGGCCCACGAAGCACACCTTGCGGCCAAAGCGGATGCCGCTGTCGATGACCTGCTGCAGGCGGTTGATATTGCTGGCGAACATGGCCACGATCACCCGGCCGGTGGCGTTGCGGAACTGGGATACGAAGGTATCCCCGATCTTTTTTTCGCTCATGGTGTAGCCGGGGCGCTCGATATTGGTGCTTTCGCACAGCAGGGCCAGCACCCCCTGATCGCCCACGGCGGCCAGGGTGCTCAGATCGGTCACTTCCCCGTCGACGGGGGTAAAATCGATTTTAAAGTCGCCGGAATGCACCACGATGCCGGCGGGGCAGGTGATGATCAGGGCGCAGGCGCCGGGGATGGAGTGGTTCACCTTCACGAATTTCACCGTGAACTGGCCCACCTTGATCTCCTGCCGGGGCACGATGGCGTTCATCTGAATGCCGTTGACGTGATGCTCCCGCAGCTTCAAATCGATCAGGGCCAGCGTCAGCCGGGTGCCCCAAATGGGCGCGGGAACTTGCCGCAGCACATAGGGCGTCGCGCCGATATGATCCTCATGCCCATGGGTGAACACATAGCCCCGCACCCGGTCCTTATTGGCCTCCAGGTAAGAGATATCGGGGATCACCAGGTCGATGCCCAGCATATCCTCGTCAGGGAAAATCGATCCGCAGTCCACGATCAGGATATCGTCTTCATATTCAATGGCGGTCATGTTCTTGCCGATTTCATCCACGCCGCCCAGGGGAATGATACGCAGCTTGGGAAGTTGAGTCATAGGATCCTCCTTTCACAGATTGGTACATAAGAATACAAACGCAGAACGCACAAAAATTGTATTGATTTGCTGATGTTTCTTGGCGTCAAAGAGAGTTTCACACCAATCTGAACATATTGTATCATATTATTTCAAAAAATACCAGTATGGATATTTGACGAAATCCGTGTGAAAAACTACGCCATATTCAACAAATTGCACAATTTCCGGAAATCTAACGCCCGTTTTTGCCATGATGTTGTCGCAATTGGAAACCGCCTGTGACCAGCAAAATCTGGGCTTTTCTGGAAAAAAGTTTCCACCCGCTGCCCGTTGTCCCCGACGGCGGATTGTGCTATAATGAAGGGTAGCCCGGCTGCGGGCGCAAGGAGGGAACAACGTGCTGTTATTCGATACCCATGCCGATACCCTGCACTGCCTTGCGGTGCATAAGGATGTAACGCCCGATGTGAATATGGATCGCCTGCGCCAGGGCGGCGTGAGCGCCCAAACCCTGGCCCTGTTTGTCGGGGGCAGCAGCGACCTGCGCGATATCGCCCGGGTGTTTGACAAAATGTTCCGGGAGGAAGAAAAGCTCAAGGCCGCCGGCTGGAAGCAATTGACCGATTACCGGGACGCGGTGGGCGGCGAAAACGCCTATATCCTGTCGGTGGAGGGATGCGACCTGCTGAAGGATGATCTGGCCCTCCTGGGCGTTTGGCGCAAGCGGGGCATCCGCATGGCGGCGCTGACCTGGAATTATGAAAACTGCGTGGGCACCCCCGCCAAATTGGATCATACCTCTCCCCTCAAGTCCTTTGGCCGGGAGGCTGTGAAGGAAATGGTGCGGCTGGGCATCGCCCCCGATACCTCTCACCTGAATGAAAGGGGCTTTTACGACCTGCTGGAGATGGGCGTGGTGCCCCTGGCCTCCCACAGCTGCTGCAAAGCCCTGTGCGGCCATCGGCGCAACCTGAGCGACGATCAACTGCGCGCCCTGTTCCAGGCGGGGGGCTACGTGGGCGTTAATTTCTACCCCTATTTCCTGAACGACGACGGTGAGGCCACCATCGATACCATCTGCGACCACGTGATCCACATGATGGAAATGGGCGGTGAAAAGCAGATCGGTTTCGGCTCCGATTTTGACGGCATCGAATGCAAGCCCCGGGGCATGGACGGGCCCCAGGATTTTCCCCGCCTGCTATCCGCCCTGCGCGCCCGCGGCCTGACAGAGCCCCTCATCGAAGGCCTGGCCGGCAGGAACCTCATGGCGTATTACGACCGCGTCGACCCTCGGTAAGAAAGGACGATACAAATGCTTGGCATCATCGGCGCCATGGATCAGGAAGTGGACACCCTGCGGGGCATGATGGCGCAAACGGAGGAAAGCCGGATCGGCTACACCCGCTATTACACCGGTACGCTGCTGGGCGTTCCGGTATGCCTGGCCCGGTGCGGCATCGGCAAGGTGCACGCCGCGCTGTGCGCCCTGGGCATGATCCTTCACAAAAACGTGACGGAGCTGCTGAACATCGGCGTGGCCGGGGCCCTGACGGATTCCCTGTCCATCGGGGATATCGTGATCGCCCGCAGCGCCGTGCAGCACGATATGGATACCACCCCCATCGGCGACCCGCTGGGGCTGATTTCAGGCCCCAACATCGTGCATATCCCCTGCGACGAAGCTTTATCCGCCCTGCTGCAAAAAGCCGCCCAGCAGGCCCATTTGGCCACGGAAAGCGCCGCTGTCGCCACGGGGGATCAATTCATCGCCGATTTGGCCAAAAAGGATTTCCTGCGGGATACCTTCGGGGCCGCCGCCTGCGATATGGAGGGGGCGGCCATCGCCCAGTGCTGCTATGAAATGGGCGTGCCCTACGCCGCCTGCCGGGCCATATCCGATACCCGCCTGGGCGACGGACGGGAGTACGCCGAAAAAGCGGCCTTTGCCTGCGGGCAGGAGCAAAAGCTGATCCTGGCCTTCCTGCCCCTGTATCAGCAAATGAAAGAGGTGCGGCGTCATGGATAAGTGGGATGTTCGTTTCATGAAAATGGCCCGGGTCATATCATCCTGGACCAGCTGCTTCGCCCCGGGGCGGGCCATCGGCGCGGTGATCGTGAAGGATAAGCGCATCATGACCACCGGCTACAACGGCGCCCCCGCCGGCATGAAAACCTGCCGGGAAAAGGGCGAATGCCTGCGGCGCAAGCTGGGCATCGAAAGCGGCACCCGGGCGGAGATCTGCTACGCCGCCCATGCCGAGCAGAACGCCATCCTGCAGGCCGCCAAGCTGGGCATCAGCATCGACGGCGCCACCCTATACTGCACCCACCAGCCCTGCTCCATGTGCGCCAAGATGATCATCAACGCCGGCATCCAGCGCGTGGTGTACGAGCAGGGATACCCCGACGCCTTTTCCCTGAAGTTTTTTAAAGAAACCGGCGTGAAGCTGGAAAAATACGAGGCTGCCCAAGAGGAAACGGAGCAAAGCGAGGAATGAGTATGATCAAACGTTTTTTGGCGATTCTTTTGCTATCGGCGATGGCGCTGACCCTGATCCCCCACGCCCTGGCGGACGAGCCCCGGCCCGTGAACGTGCTGACCCCGGAGGAAACCCGCCCCACGCCCACCGGCATCCATCACTATATGCTGATTTGCATGGATTCCTGGGCGGCCAAACTGAATAACCCCGGCCATACCGACGGGCTGATCCTGGTCACGGTGGATGAATACGCCAAGCGCGTGATGCTGACCAGCTTCATCCGCGACATGCTGATCGCGCACCCGGAGGGGGGCTTTGGCCGCATCAACAACATCGTCAGCATGTACAGCCCCGTTCTGAAAAACGGCAGGGATGGGGCCGCCGGCATTCAAATGCTGATCGACGTGATCAACAGCCATTTCGACCTGCGGATCGAAAAATTCATCGTGGTGGATTTCAAAATGGTGGAAAATATCATCAACGCCGTGGGCGGCGTGGATATCACCATCACCAATAAAGAAGCCAATTATCTGCGCTCCTACGCCATTTCCCGCTCCTCCACCTCCCCCGCCCTCAGCGGCGCGGGCACCTATCATTTCTCCGGCCACGCCGTGGTGATTTACATGCGCATCCGCAAGGTGGCCAACATCGAGGGCGAAACCCAGGATGTGGGCCGCACCCGCCGGGCCCGCACGGTGCTGACCAATATCGCCGACAGCCTGAAGGATATCACCTATGAGGACGCCACCAAGCTGCTCAGCGCCGTGGTGGAAAACACCCTGTACACCAATATGTCCACCGACGATATGATGGCGGCGCTGGACCTGGCCATGCAGCTGCGCGGCACGCCGGTGGAGCAGATCCGCATGCCCATCGACGGCACCTATCACCCCATGCCCCTGGCCGGCATGGCCACCCAGGAGGTGGATTTCATCACCAACCGCTACGCCCTGTGGGATTTTTTCCTCAACAGCTTCATTGTGGTGGAGGATGAAGGGGAATGAGCATCCGCGCCGTGATTTTTGATATGGACGGCCTGCTGATTGACAGCGAACGCGTGGGCCTGCACGTGATGCGGGAAAGCGCTCTGCGCCAGGGCTGCGACGTGACGCTGGAGGAGATCCGCAGCACTTTGGGGGCCAGCTATCCCAGCAGCCGGGAATTCTACCTGCGCATCCATCCCCAGCTGGACGTTCACCAAATGTTCGTCACCTTCAGCGAAATGATGAAGGAAAAAGCCCAGCAGGGCCAATTGCCCCTGAAAAAGGGGGCCGCTGAATTGCTGCGCTTCTTACAGGAAAAGGGCATTCCCCGGGCCGTCGCGTCCTCCAGCCCGATGCACATGGTGCAGGCGTATCTGACCCACACGGGGGTGCTGCCCTGCTTTTCCGCCTTCGCCACCGGCACCGATAACCTGCCCTCCAAGCCCGACCCGGCCATTTTCCTCACCGCCGCCCAGCGGCTGAACGCCGAGCCGGCCCAGTGCATGGTGCTGGAGGATTCCATCAACGGCGTGCGGGCGGGCCGCGCCGCCGGCATGACGGTGTGCATGGTGCCCGATATGATCCCCTACACCGACGATTTGAAGCCCTATTGCGATCACGTGCTGGATGACCTGAGCCAGGTGATCCCCCTGCTGCAAGCATGAACGCCGCCATCATTTGCGTGGGCAAGCTGCGGGAAAAATTTTACGCCGCCGCTGCCGAGGAATATCAAAAGCGCATTTCCCGCTTTGGCAAGCTGGAAATCATCGAGCTGCCCGACCTGCCCGAGCCCGCCAACGCCTCCGACGCCGACCGGCTGAAGGTAATGGAAAAGGAAGGGGAGCAGATTCTGTCCCGCATCAGGCCCGGCGATCGGGTCATCGCCCTGTGCATCAACGCGCCCCAATATGAAAGCGAGCGCTTCGCCGCCCATCTGGCGGACAACGAAATGCGCTTCGGCAGCCGCCAGGCCTTCGTGATCGGCGGGTCGCTGGGGCTTTCCGGCGCCGTGCTCCGCCGGGCGGACGAGCAAATGTCCCTGTCGAAAATGACCTTTCCCCACCAATTGGCCCGGGTGCTGCTGCTGGAGCAGCTTTACCGCGCCTGCAAAATCAACGCCGGGGAAAAATACCACAAATAAGCCCGGGAGATGATCGCATGTATACCCTGCAAGCAGGCGCCCCCGCCGACGCCCGGCCCGATAACGAGGCTGCCGTGTACCGCTTCCTGAACGCCCTGGGCATCCCCTTTTTCCGCATCGATCACGAGCCCGTGCACACCATGGAGGATTGCGCCGCCATCGACCGCGCCCTGGGCGGCGAAATTTGCAAGAACCTGTTTTTGTGCAATCAGCAGAAAACGGCCTTTTACCTGCTGATGATCCATGAAGCCAAATCCTTTAAAACCAAGGATATTTCCAAGCAGTTGGGCGTCAGCCGCCTGAGCTTCGCCACCCCGGAGCATATGCAGCAGTACCTGCACATCTCCCCCGGCGCCGTCAGCCCCATGGGCCTGCTGTTTGACAGCGCCCGGGATGTGCGCCTGATCCTGGATCGGGATATCCTGCGCTCGGAATACCTGGGCTGCCACCCATGCGTCAACACCGCTTCCATTAAGCTGCGCATGCAGGATTTTCTGGAAAAATATCTGCCGGCCACAGGGCATGAGCCTACGCTGGTGACGGTGGAGAATGCAATGTAGCACCCTGAGGGCGCTGCCCTCAGACTCCTGCCAGGGAGGGAGCCCTCCCTGGACCCTGCACTTGCGAATGGAGCGGGTTATGTTCCACAAGCTTGTGTGTCGCTGGAACGGACAGGTCACGAAGCATCGGTCGCTGCCGGGGCGGCCGGCTTTGCCGGCCAGCCGGTGCGTAATCGCACCGGGAAAGCCCAAAGGGAGCGCCTGGAGAAAGCTCGTTTTCTCCAGGCGCTCCCTTTGGGTTTTCTTGCCCCCGGCAGCTTGCTGGGCGTACCCTAAGCTTCTCGCGAACGGCGTTTGTTCTCGTCGTCCGCTCCATCGCGGGGGAGGGTGCAGGGGAATCATTCCCCTGCCGCGGGGCGCGGGGCCGCGCAGGCCCCGCCGTCCCTATTGATACGCTTCCAGCCGAATAACTTCCGCGTCCATCAGCGCCGCTTCCGCCGGATCGTGCACCGAAAGCACGATCAACGGGGCGGCGTTTTTGATTCTTTCAGCGACTCGCTTCTTCAGCGCCTCATCCAGGCCCTTGAAGGGCTCATCCAGCAGCAGCACATCGCCCCCGAAGGCCAGGGCCCGGGCCAGGGCCACTCGCCGCTGCATGCCGCCGCTGAGGGCGGCAGGAAGCTGATCCCCCGCTTCGATTTCCAGGGCGGCCAGCCAATGATCCGCCGCGGCCCGATCACTGACGATTTCCACATTTTTTTCCGCCGTCAGCCAGGGCAGCAGCCGATCCTCCTGAAACATCAGGGCAATTTTCTTGCCCACCAGCCCGGTCACGCTGCCGCTTTGCACGGGCAGCAGCCCGGCCAGCACCCGCAGCAGGGTGGTTTTTCCATAGCCCGATGGGGCCATTACCGCCACGCGGCCCGTATCCGGCAGGGTGAGGCTCAGGTCCCGCAGCACCGTTTTATCTTGATAGCCCGCCGTCACATGGGATAGAACGATCATGCCGCCGCCCCCTTTCCCCGCCGGGCAACGGCCTTGATCAGCGCCTCCAGCGCCAAAGACAAAAGGATCACCGTCAGCGTCCAGGCAAACAGATCGGCCCGCTCCAGGTAGATCTGGGCATTGTACAATTGCGTGCCGACAGCTCCCTCCGGCCGGGCGATGACCTCCGCCGCAATGCCCGATTTCCAGGCAAAGCCCAATCCGGTCACACAGGCGGCGGTCAGGGCGGGGCGGATCGACGGCAAGTACACGTACCGCAGCTTTTTCCCGGCGGAAAAGCGATACATCGCCGCCATTTCCAGCAGATTGGCATCCACGGCGGCCAGGGCCTCCTGCACCCCTGTCCACACAATGGGCAGCACCATGAGGAAGGCAATGAACACAGGCACCCGGGCCCGGGCGATCCACAAAAGCACCAGAATGATGAAGGAGGTGACGGGCGTGGCCTTGATCACCGTGCGCAGGGGCGACAGCAGCGCGTCAGCCCCCCGGAAGCGATGGCACAGCGCCGCCAGCAGCACCCCCGCCGCCACGGCCAGGGCGTACCCGGCGGCCACCCGCAGCAGCGTTTGCCCGGCGGTCAGCCAAAAGGCAGCCGTGCCTGCCAGGCGGATGAGCGCCCGCAGGGTATCCACCGGCCCGGGCAGCAGGATGTTCAGCCCCACCGCCGCCGAAATGCCCTGCCAAACGGCAAGCCAAAACACGCCGATCAGCAGATTGCGCAGCCCCTTCTTCATGCTTCTCCTCCCGCCAGGCCCACGTCAAAGCGGATCACGCCCTCCGATTTCCTGGCCACGCCCACCAGCGCGCCGTCGGCATACACCCGGCATGGGGCGTTTTCCGCAAGCGCCGGCATCAGCGCGGCGGGCAGCTTGCCGCCGTTCCGGCCCAATTTCCAGTAGGCTTCCGGCAGCATTAAGGCAGGCAAGGCCTGCAGGGGAAAATCCAGCGGCAGCAGCAGACTTTGCAGCGTGCCCGCCTGCCCGGCTGCCATCACTTCCTCGATGGTGCAGGCCGATTGCACGTCAAAAGCCCCGTGGCGCGTGCGCAGCAAAAAGCGCATGTGGGCGGGAGCGCCCAGGGCCTGGCCGATATCATGGCACAGGGTGCGGATGTAGGTGCCGCTGCCGCAATCCACGTGCAGCATATAGCCGTCCCCGCCGGTGCTTTCCCCCAGCGTCAGGCATCGGATCACCGTTTCCCGCCCCTGGGTTTCCACCAGCTGTCCCTTCCTGGCCAGGGCATACAAAGGAACCCCGTCCTTTTTCAGGGCGGAGTAGGCCGGCGGGCGCTGGATGATCACTCCCCGGAAGGCGGCCAACGCCCGTTCGATTTCCTCCCGGCCCGGCACCCGGACAGGCGGCTCTATCAGCGTGCCCTGGGCGTCCTGGGTATCGGTGGCCCCGGCAAACGCAATCTCCGCCACATAGCTCTTGGATTTATCGGGGATGCAATCCAGCAATCGGGTGGCGCGGCCCACCATGATGGGCAACACGCCTGCGGCCTCGGGGTCCAGCGTGCCCGCGTGGCCCACCCTTTCCCCCGTCAAGCGCTTGACCACGGCCACCGCCGCCCCGGAGGACATGCCCGGGGGCTTGAGCAGATTCAGAAAGCCGTTCATGCCGTTTCCCCGATCTGGCGCAGCATTTCCCGCTCGATGCGGCGGCAGATCTCATCCAATTCCCCTTCGCACCGGAAGCCGGAAGCCAGCACGTGGCCGCCGCCGCCGAATTGCTGGGCGATCACCGATACGTTCCGGGGCGCGATAGCCCGCAGGCTGGCCTTCACCTGGCCCGGCTCGCTGCCATCGGCCAGATAGGCCATTTCCACCCCGGGAATATTCAGGGCGTAATTAACGATGCGGTCGCAATGCTCCGGCTGGGCGCCGGCGGCGGCGTAATCCTCCGCTGTCAGGCGCATGCAGGCGCAGCGACCATCGCCGAATTTGCGCAGGCTGATCAGCGCCCGGCCCAGCAAGCGCACATGAGGCTCCTCCCGCATCAAATGCACCGTGCGGGCCGTTTCCGCCAGGGGGAAGCCGGTTTCCACCAGCTCGGCGGCGATGCGGAACGCCTCGGCAGAGGTGCCCCGGAAGCAGAAATTCCCCGTGTCGGTGCTGATGGCGCAATAGAGGCACTGGGCGATCTCCTGATTCAGGGGTACGTTCAACCCCCGCAGCGCCCGGCGTACGATGCACCCCGCCGCCGGGGCCGTGCCATCCACCACGTTGACTTGGGCGTAGAGCGGGTTGGTGGGATGATGGTCGATTTGCAGGGTGACAGGGCAAGCCTGAAAAGCAGGCGCGCAGGCCCCGATGCGGCCCAGATCCGCCGCGTCGATGGCGAAGCCCACGTCAAAATGCCGGCCCGTCAGGGCGTCGGGCCGCACGAACTGCCCGGCCCCCGGCAAAAAGCTGTAGCTGAAGGGCACCGGATCGGCGCAGCACAGGACGATCTGCTTGCCCATGGCCTGCAGGCCCAGGCCCATGGCCAGGGTGGAGCCGATGGCGTCGCCATCCGGGGAAATATGGGTACAAAGCAAGATGCTGTTCGCACCTTGCAATGCGGACAGCATGTCGGGGCAGAAAGCGTCATTCTGCGCCATGTTCTTCCTCCTCCTTGGGGGCGATATCCTTCAGCACCTGGGAAATATGCACGCCGTAGGCGATATTTCGATCCCGCTCAAACAGCAATTCGGGGGTATAGCGCAAATCCACCCGCTGCCCCAATTCCCGGCGGATGAACCCCGCCGCCTTTTTCAGCGCCTGGATCATTTCATCGGCCCTTTCATCCTCCAGGATGCTGACGTACACCTTGGCGTACCGCAGATCCCGCGTCACGTCGGCCCGGGTGACGGCGTAGGTGCCGCCGATCCGGGGATCGTTCATATCGCGGATGATGGCGTCGATGGCGTGGCGCACTTCTTCTGATATCCGGTCAATACGAAAACTGCTCAATGCTTTATCCTCTCTGATCGACAAGATATGCGGAAGGGCGCTTCCCCCATTGTCAGGAAAGCCCCTCCCGCATATCGCGCTGTTACCGTTCGATTTCTTCCATTACGAAGCATTCCACAATGTCGCCTTCCTTGACGTCATTGTAGTTTTCCAGGCCGATGCCGCATTCGTAGCCCTGGGCCACTTCGCGCACGTCGTCCTTGAAGCGGCGCAGGGAGCTCAGCTTGCCCTCGAACACCACCACGTTATCCCGAAGCAGGCGCACGCTGGCGTTGCGCTGCACCTTGCCGTCGGTCACGTAGGAACCGGCGATGGTGCCAGCGCCGGTGATCTTGAAGGTGCTGCGCACCTGGGCGTGGCCCAGCAGCGTTTCCTTGAATTCGGGGGCCAGCAGGCCCTTCATGGCCTTTTCCACATCCTCGATGGCCTGGTAGATGATCCGGTACAGCCGGATATCCACGCCTTCCTTTTCGGCGGCGTCCCGGGCGGTGGAATCGGGGCGGATATTGAAGCCGATGATGATGGCGTTGAAGGCGGAGGCCAGGTTCACGTCGTCCTGGGTCACAGCGCCCACGGCGGAATGCAGCACGCGCACCTTCACTTCGTCGTTGCTCAGCTTTTCCAGGGCCTGCTTCACGGCTTCCACGCTGCCCTGCACGTCGGCCTTGATGATCAGGTTCAGGTTCTGCACCTTGCCCTCGGTGATCCCGGCGAACAGGTTATCCAGCGATACCTTGGTGGAGCTGGCACGGGCGGCCTTCAATTTATCCCGGCGCTCCTGGGCCACCTGACGGCTCAGGTGATCATCGGCCACGGCGAACATTTCATCGCCGGCGGAGGGCACCTCGTTGAAGCCGGAAATTTCCACAGGGGTGGAGGGGCCGGCGCTCTGCACCCGGTCGCCCCGGTCGTTCACCATAGCGCGCACGCGGCCGGAGGCCATGCCGGCCACGATGTTGTCGCCCACCTTCAGGGTGCCGTTCTGCAGCAGCACGGTGGCCAGGGGGCCCCGGGCCTTATCCAGCTTGGCTTCGATGATGACGCCCTTTGCCAGGCGGTTGGGATTGGCGCGCAGTTCCATCGTATCGGCCTGCAGCAGGATCATTTCCAGCAGGTCGTCCACGCCCATGCCGGTCACGGCGCTGACGGGCACCATGATGGTGTCGCCGCCCCAATCCTCGGGCACCAGCTCGTACTTGGTCAGATCCTGCATGATGCGGTCGGGATTCGCGCCTTGCTTATCCATCTTGTTGATGGCCACCACGATGGGCACGCCGGCGGCCTTGGCATGGTTGATGGCCTCAATGGTCTGCGGCATCACGCCGTCGTCAGCGGCCACCACCAGCACGGCGATATCGGTGGCTTGTGCGCCGCGCATACGCATGGCGGTAAAGGCCTCGTGGCCGGGGGTATCCAGGAAGGTGATTTGGCGGTCGTTCAGCTTCACGGTGTACGCGCCGATGTGCTGGGTGATGCCGCCGGCCTCGGTGGCCGTCACGTGGGCCTTGCGGATATAGTCCAGCAGGGACGTTTTGCCGTGGTCCACGTGGCCCATGATGGTGATGACCGGGGGCCGGGGCTGCAGATCGGCCTCCGCGTCCGCCACGTCGATTTCGCTCAGCGCGTCCTCGGCGGTCTTATCCAGCTTCATTTCCAGTTCCACCCCGAATTCGGAGCAGACCAGAGAGGCGGTATCGAAATCCAATTCGCTGTTGATATTGCTCATGATGCCCAGCATCAGCAGCTTTTTCAGTATTTCGCCGGCGGGCTTGCCGATGCGCTCGGTCAAATCCTTCACGGTGATGGTTTCCGCCGTCATAAAGGCCTTTTCGATCTTGATGGGGGCCATCATCTGCTGGGCGGAGGGCTGCTTCTTGCTCTGGCGGGAGCGCTTGCCGCCGCGGATGGTTTCGTCGTCGTAGCCGTTGAAGGATTCCTTCACCAGCTGCTTGCGGTTCTTGGCCACATGCTCCGGATCGTGCTGGCGGATATACTGCTTCTTATTGGGATCATAATTGCTGACCCGCTCTTTTTCCACCACGGGGGTCAATTCAGGGCCACGGCTGCGGCCGCCGCCCATGGGCCGGTTGCCGCCCTGGGGACGGTTCTGCCCACCGCCGGCGGGGCGATTGCCCTGGGCCGCCTGCCCGGCGGGGTGGCCATACGGGCCCTGCTGCGGCGCGGCGGGGCGGCCGTATTGCTGGCCCTGGGGATTGACCGGACGGCCATACGGCCCCTGCGGGTTCACAGGCCGGCCATAGGGGCCCTGCGGACGGGCCAAACCGCCCTGCTGACCCTGCTGCGGGTTGACGGGGCGGCCATA
>JAFUXH010000060.1 GCA_017470945.1 Clostridia bacterium
AGAAGGTGTACCGTCCAGGATCAACGAATTTCGCTTGGCCATCCAGGTGAATGATGGCCGGAACGGGCGTGCTCAGTTCATAGCGCACGCCATCCCCTTCACACACCCACAGGGCGCTAATGGCGCCGTGCCGGGTATCGATTTTCGCCTGCAGCCAGCCGACGCGGGGATCGGGATGGGGCTCGTAAATGAGCTCCGCAAAGCCGGGCTGATCCTCCTCGTGCCAAAGGCCCGCCGCCTGCTCGAACACCCAGTCCGCCACCGCGCCGTAGGCGTAATGGTTGTAGGAGTTCATATCGGTGGACCAGAAAGTGCCGTCCTCCCTGATGCCATCCCAGTGTTCCCACACAGTGGTGGCCCCCTTCGTCACGGGATACAGCCAGCCGGGGTATTCCCTGCGCAGCAGCAGATCCCAGGCCAGGTCGGCGTGGCCGTATGCGCTCAATACGTGCAAAAGATACGGCGTGCCCACAAAGCCGGTGCGCAATTGGGTTCCATCAGCCCTGACCATTTCCGCCAAGGCGTCGGCGGTCTGTTGCCTATCCTCGCATAAGTTAAAATGGACCGCCAATACATGCTCGGTTTGTGTTTTATATTCAGGGAAAGCTTTGCGGAATGCAATCACGACGCGGTCGCGCAGCGCTTCGTATGCCGCCACGTCTTTTCCCAGCAGCTTGCCCGCTTTGATCACCAGTTCCGTGGAATGGGCGTAAAAGGCGGTGGCGATAAAATCCTCCCGGGTGGAGCCCTTGTAGCTGCCGCTTGGCGCGTCCAGGCCCAGCCAGTCGCCAAAGTGGAAATGGCCCGTCCACAGATCCTTGGTGGTGGTGGCGGCGGTGATGTAATCCACCCACTTTTTCATGCAGTCGAATTGATCTTCCAGCACGGCTTTGTCCCCGTAGGTCTGGTAGATCTGCCAGGGGCAGATGGTGGCGGCGTCCCCCCAGGCGGCGCTGCCGCTGCCATCTTTGGGCATTACGTCGGGGATCACCTGGCCCACCTCGCCGCTGGCATACTGATCGACGGCCATGTCATGCAGCCACTTTTTGAAGAATTTTTCCACATCGAAAAAGAAACTGGCGGTCTTGATGAAGGCCTGGGCGTCGCCGGTCCAGCCCAGGCGCTCGTCCCGCTGGGGGCAGTCGGTGGGCACGTCCAGGAAATTGCCCCGCTGGCCCCACACGATGTTGGAAAAGAGCTGGTTCAATTCGGCGTTTCCGGATTTCAGCCAGCCGGTGCGTTTGATATCGGAATGGACGACCACGGCGGTGAATTGATTCACATGGGGCGTAACGGGCCAGGAAATCAGCTTGATATAGCGGAAGCCGAAGAAGGTGAGGCGGGGATGCCAGGTTTGCGCTTCATCCCGGCAGGTGTATGCCACCAGGGCCTTGGCGCTGCGGTAATTGGCGTTGTAGAAATTGCCGTCGGCGTCCAGCACCTCGCCGTGGGTGAACTTTCCTTCCTCTCCGGCCTTGGCATAGAGGGTGAATTCCACATAGCCCGTCACTTCCTGGCCAAAATCGACCACCGTTTCGCCCTTGGGCGTGCGGAAAACGCGCTTGGCAGCGATCCGCTCCGTTTCCCGGACGATCTCGCCCTCCTGGGGGATCAGGATATCCTTGGGCCAATCCAGCAGCTTCACCGGCTGCCAATCCTTCGGCTCGATCCGGGCGTCGTAGGTTTCGCCGTCGTAGATTTCGCTGAAGCGGACGGGGCCCTCCGCCCACTGCCAGCTTTCATCCGTTTGGATCACAGTTTCGCTGCCGTCGGCGTAGCGGATCGTTAAATGGGCGATCAACCCGCAGGGCTGGTGAACGCGGCGCTGCTTATCCTCGCTGTCCATCCAGCCGGGGATGGGCGATGAGAACCAGCCCCGGCCCACGGTGACCCGCAGGTCGTTTTCCGCCTGCAGCAAATCTTTTACGTCGTAGGTCTGCACCTGCAGGCGGTGCTGATAGCTGGTCCAGCCGGGGGCCAGCACGAAGTCGCCCACCCGCCGGCCGTTCAATTCCGCCTCATACACGCCCAGGGCGGTGATTTCCAGCGTGGCCTGTTCAACGGCTTGTTCCGCGTCAAACGCGCGGCGGAACACCGGGGCGATATCCCCGGTGTTCCTGGAAACGGTGATCCATGAACTCTGCGTGATGTTCATTCCGTCGCTCCTTTTCAAACGGTGTGGATGGTATCCGCGCCGGCGGCCCGAAGGTCATTCGACCTTGCCCAGGGCGTAAAACACGCGGGTCTTTCCCGCCAGCCAGGCGCTATCGGTCACGGTGAAGGAATCAGTCAGGCGGATATCCTCGGAGGAGGAGCCGATCTGCACCTCAAAATCGCCCTTTTCGATCTTCCAGCGCATATCCTCATCCAGGAAAGCCATCTGGCTGGGATACAGGGTAAAGCATACCTTCTTTTCTTCGCCGGGCCGCAGGAAAACCCTGCAAAAGCCCTGCAATTCCTTGGTGGGCCGGGTCATGGAGGCGTGAATATCCTTCACGTACAATTGCACGATCTCGGTGCCTTCGCGCTTGCCGGTGTTTTTGACCGTCAGGGAAACGGCGACAGGGGCAAAGGGCGTCGTTTCTTTCCTATCCAGCGTCAGATGAGCATACGCAAATTCGGTATAGCTCAGCCCGTAGCCGAAGCAATAGCGGGGGCGATGGGGGCAATCCACGTAATCGTTGAAGCCGATGCTGGGGCCTTGGGTCCACATGGAGCCGTTGGGATGATTGTAATACACGGGGATCTGCCCCGCCCGCCGAGCGGTGGACAGGGGCATCTTGCCGGAAGGATTCAATTTTCCAAGCAAGGCGTCGGTGACGGCTTCCGCGGCGTACACGGCGGGGTTCCAGCATTCCAGGATGGCGTTCAGGCTTTCATCCGCCGTATCGCTGGAGATGGGCCGCCCATCAAAATGGATGCCGATCAGGGGCTTGCAAAGCTTCTTCGCTTCCCGGATGAAGGCGTCCTGGCAGGGGGGCAGGTTGATATCCGTACCATCGACCCCCTCGCCCATGGTGGCGATGGAACCGGAGCCATTCTTGCCGCCCAGGGTCAGCAGGATCACGTCGGCCTGCCTGGCGATTGCGAGCGCCTCAGCGAACAGGCTTTCGTCGGCCCCCGCCTTATGGTAGCCCTGCGCCCACAGGATGCGGGCATCCGGCATTGTTTCTTTCAGCGCGTCCACCAGATTGCGGCAATGGGGCTTCAGCTTCCGCAGCACCTCATGGAACCGCTCCGTTTCATCGTCCTCCACTTGGGTGCCGGGCACGTAGGATACCTGCTCCACTTCGCCGTTGCCCTTCACGCCGGCCATGGAATTTTTGGCAGCCCTTTGGGCCTCCACCATGGACAGGTGGGTGTACCCACCGAAATAATACCGGGCGTTCACGGCAGCGGGGCCGATGACGGCGATGGTCTTTTCCTTGCCGGTCAGGGGCAGGGCCCCGTCGTTTTTCAGCAGCACCAGGGCCTCCCGGGCGCTCTGCTCGGCCAATGTTTCATCCTCGTCATGGTGCACGGCTTTTTCCAGTTCATCCCCCGTCAGGGCAAAGGGATGCTCGAACAGGCCCATGCGGAATTTGGCCTCCAGCACCCGCAGCACCACCTTGTTCAGCAGAGCGATATCCGCTTCGCCGTTCGCAAATTTTTCCTTGAGCTCATCGGCATACGCCTTGGGCATGGGCAATTCGATATCCAGCCCGGCGGAAAGGCACTTGAGGCCCGCGTCGCCCATGGTTTCGCCGACGCCCTGGTATTCGTAGGCGTTGCTGGCCCCGCCGTAATCAGACACGGTGACGCCCTCAAAGCCCATTTCATTGCGCAGGATATTGGTCAGATAATGCTTGGAGGCATGGATGGGCAGGCCGTTCAGGGAGCCGTAGCAGGGCATGACGCCCTTCAGCCCCGCCTCGGTGATGGCGGCCTGGAAGGGCTTGCCATAGATTTCCTGCAGCAGCCGATCCCCCGCGTCCACGTGGGCCCCGTGAATGCCGCCGGAAGAATTGTGGAAGCCGAAAAAGTGCTTGGCGGAGGCATCCGGCGTGCGGCCGTCGGTGGTGGTTTCCTGGATGCCGTGGGTGTAAGCGGCGCCCATGGCGGCGGCCAGGGTGGGGTCCTCGCCGTAGGGCTCGCACTGGCGGCCCATGCGGGAATCCCGGGAGATATCCAGCACCGGCGCTAAAATCTGGGTGATGCCGAAGGCCGCCTCCTGGCGGGATACGGTTTCGCCGATTTTGCGCTCCAGCTCGGGGTCAAAGGAGGAGCCCCGGGCCACGCCAGAGGGGAAGGTGGTGGTATCCTGCATGAGGGGCCCGCACAGACCCTCCATATGGAACACGGCGGGAATGTGCAGGCGGCTGGCCGCCATCACGATGGTCTGCAATTGCCGCTGCCATGCCGCGATCTCCTCCATGCTGTCGCAGGCGCGGAATTCCAGGGTGCTGATTTGCCCAATGCCATTTTTGAAGAAGGGCGCCATCCGATCCTCGTACCCCTTGATGGCGAACACGCCCACCAGCTGGGCCATTTTTTCATCCAGGGTCATTTCCTGCAAAAGCAGCTCCGCCCTTTCTTTCGGCTGCAATGCGGCGTTCCTGTAGTCTTTCATGCGCTTCATCCTCCATCTTATGCCATGCGGGTGATCAACAGGGCCAGGTTGTCCCGGCCCGGCAGCGTCAATTTCGTTTCGCCGGTGATGTTTTCGGCGATCACTTTCCGCGTCATGTTCCACACGTCGATCAGCTCCGCCCGGTAGGTTTTATCTTTCGGCAGCTGAATCGTCTGCTCGCCGTAGCACTGCAGATCGAAATAGGTCAGGTACGCTTCTTCGCCGCAGTGGGCCTCCCAGGCGTGCTCCTGGGACAGGTGCGCCGCGCGGTCCTGAATCTCCATCCTGCGGATGCTGGCAGCGAACAGCTTGATAAAGTCCCTCATGCCCTCCGGCACCTTGGACAGCGCCGCCTCAAATGCCTCCGGCTCCATCTGAGCGATAGCGAGAACGCCGCCCTCCCGGGGCGTCAGGGGCCCGGGCAGGCTTTCCATGATCTGCCGCAGGAAGGCGATGCGCTTGGGGCTTTCGCCCTTCAATTTTCCGCCCTTGCCCCACCACAGGATATCATCGTCTGATAAGAAGGTTTCCCCATGGGTGCAATAGCCGCCGCTGGAATAGCAGCGCCAGAAGCGGCGCACCATCTCCATCCCGGAAATGCTGCCCCAGAAATGGGGCAGATTGCCCTCGTAGCAGCACTCATCGATGACCACGGGCTTCTGATACGTTTCGATCCAGCGGGGGATCTCGAAAAGCGCCTTGGTCTGGATGCTGGCGTGGGTGATGTTTTTCCGGCGGAAATCCCAGAAGCACATGCAGTTGTGGTTGGACAGCAAATGATGATAGGGGTCGTTGGCCGCCACGTACGCCTCAATTTCTTCCCAGTCGGCCAAGGATTTATAACCCAGATTGAGATCGTATTCGTTGGCCAGGCTCCACCAGATATACGGCTTGGCGGCGAAACGGCGCAGCAAATAATTTAGGTAGCGCAGGTTATCCTCTTGCGGCATCTTGGCAAAGCCCCAGCGGTCGTAGGGATGGAACAGGATCAAGTCGATCTGAATGCCCATTTGGCCGATGCTGTCCATGATGCGCTCAAAGCGCTGCCAGAAAGCCACGTTGGGCCTGCCGGTATCCCAGGCGCCGTCCGCGTTCTTTTCAAAGGCGTAATACGGCGGCTCGTTCTTGTTGTAATCGTAATCCTTGGGGAACACGCACATGCGCACCTTGTTGAAGGGGGCGTTTTTCAGGCTTTCCAACGTTTCCTCCACCAGCGCGTCCTCCTGGGAGGCCAGGGCGTACACCGTGGTGCCGAAGGGGATGAACAGCTTGCCGTCCGCGTATTCAAAATGCGTTTCGACGGCATGGACCGGGCCGTGCTGCCCCTGTGCTTTTTCGCAGACTTCCTCCCCTTCCGCTTCCACGCAGCCGGTCACCTTCCAATGCCAGGTTCCCGCCTGCTCGGGCAGGAAGCGCACTTTATAACAGCCCCCGCCGTCATAAAAGCCCTTTACGGTTTTCACGGCGCCGCCGCAGGAAAATTCCGCGCTCAAATCGACCTGCGCCCAGGCATCTTGCAGAACAGGGCCTTGGAGCGTCAGCTCATAGGTTTCATATTGCCGCATAAAACAGCCTCCTTTTTTGAAAAAGCCGCCGTCCAGCGTTGGGCGGCGGCTTTGGACTTATCAAAGATCAGCCCAAGGGTGCTTTCTTGTTACTCGGTGACGAAAGCCAGGGTCTGCTCAATGGCGCCGAAGGGATCAACGCTGTCGGCCTTATAGTTCAGCGCCATGTCGGCGGCGTAGCCTTCGGTGGTCAGGTCGCCGGCGGTCGCAAAGTGCAGCACGAAGGAATAGGTGGTCATGTCGATTTCGTAGGTGCCCTGGTCGATATCCATGCGGTTGCCCATGAAGTCGGCGTAGATCACGGCGGTGTTGTCGTCAAACAGATCGCAGATCAGGTCGGCGTTCACACCATCCATGCCGGGCACGGGGATGGAGCCCTTCAGCTGATAGGCCACTTCCGCTTCCTTCACGACCGCCAGGGTCACTTCGTCGCCGTCGGTGGAAACGTAGGCATAGGTGCCGTCTTCGTTCAGGGTGAGGGTTGCGCCGGGATCGCTGTCGTCGTCGGGGGTCAGGGTGATCACGGTCTGATCCTCGTTCATGGCGTAGGTGCCTTCCACATACAGCACCACCAGGTCGTCATACTTGCCGTTGACCTTGAGTTCCAACGTGGCGGTATCATCCTCGGGGTTCACCAGGCTCAGCACCACCACGGCCTGCTCACTCTTGTATTCATTGGCGAAGGCGGAGTTTTCGGGATCGGTATCCAGGCTGTAAATCGCGTTGTCGCCGCCGACTCCGGTGAGGGTCTTCATATCGTTGTAGAGATGGGTTTCATCCATGCCGCAGCGATCGATCTCTTGGCCGTCAAAATCATAGAAGATCACGGTATAGGGGGCCGTGCCGGTGGGGGCCTCCGTGCCTTCGGCAGCGGCGGTCTGGGTGGCGCGATCGGGCCAGCAGGTATATTCACGTTCTTCGGCCACGATCTCGTAAGTACCGGTGTACACGATCTGGTTCAGGGCATAGCCGGCGTAGAACACGCGGCCCAGGCCGGGCACTTCGCCGTAGAAGTGGAAGAAGTAATCCATCCAAAAGCCCACATCGTAGCCGTAAGCATAATAGGTGTCAGCAATATCAGGCACACCCTCGGCAAAGGATACGCTTACCAGAGACAGGCTCAGCGCCAGGCAGAGCACCAGAGCAATCAGCTTTTTCATCGAACATTTCCTCCTTCATCATGTGGACACGGGTTCTTTCCCGTGCTGCTGGAACCATTATGCCATGAACGAAGGAAAAAAGCTTGATGAAATCCGATCAAAAACCCCACAAATCCGACATCTTGGTTTTGTGTTAATCCTTTGCCTGCTTTTGATATTCCCGGGGCGTAACGCCGAAATGTTTTTTGAACTGCTCGGTAAAATAGGAATAATTGCCGTAGCCCACGGTGTTGGCCACCATGGAAATGGTGGCGTCACCCTTTTTGAGCAATTCCCCCGCCAGGCGGATGCGCCGATCCTGGATGTATTCGGATACCGTCATGCCGAACTTCTTTTTGAATAGCCGCGTCAAATGATCGGCGCTGATGAAGCTGGCCGCGGCCAGATCCTTCACCGACAGTTCCTCCGCCAGGTGCTGATCGATGTAGCCGACGGCGTTATCCAGGGCGTTGGCGGTATCGCCCTTGGTTTCCTGGGCGAGCGATTGAATGAACTGCTGCCCGTACTGGGTCATTTGCTCCGTTTTCCGCCGGTTCTCCGCCTTTTCCTTGGCCCGGAGGATGATCTCCGTCAGCTTCTGATACCGGATGGGCTTGAGCAAATATTCCAGGCAGTTGAGGCCCACGGCGGTGCGGGCGTAATCGAATTCATCGTGGCAGGTGAGGATGATGCACTCGGTGTTCTGGCTGTGCTCGTTCACATATTCAATGAGCTTCAGGCCGCTTTCCCCCGGCATTTCGATGTCGCTGACCATGATGTCGATATAGGTGTTCTTGATGACGTTCACGGCTTCGGTATAGCTGTTCGCCGTCAGCACCTTGTCAAAGCCCAGCACGTCCCAGTTGACGCCGTCCAGCATGCCCTGAACCGCCAATTGCTCGTCGTCCACGATCAATATGTTCACGCCCGCGCCTCCTTTTCCTCCTCCGCCTGCATATAGGGAACGATCAGGTAAATCTGCGTGCCCTGATTCTGCCCGCTGGAAAAATGAATGTCGCCCTCCTCGCCGTAAAACAATTCGATCCGGCGGAAGCAATTGTAAATGCCGATGTGCTTATGTCCGGCCTCGTCGATATAGGGCTCCCGGGCTTTCAATTTTTCCAGCACCTCCGGGCGGATGCCGCTGCCGGTGTCGGTGATGGCGATGTGCAGCTTGTCTTTCCCCGCATCGTCCGCTTCCTTTCGCACGGATACCACGATCTCGATGGGCTTGGTGGGGTCCAGGGCGTATTTCACGGCGTTCTCCACGAAATTTTCGATGAGCAGCGGCGGGATCTGGGCGCCCATGGCATCCTCATCCGCCTGATACACATAGGAGAACCGCCCGGGGAAACGGATGCGCTGAATGTGAATGAAGTTTTCCACAAATTCCAATTCCTGCCTGACCGACACCAGGTTTTGCCCCCGCCTGAGCACATACCGGAAATAATCCACCAGGCACAGGGTGTAATCCTGAATCACGGGGAAATTTTTCGATTCCGCCAGGGCGTAGATCATGTTGTAGGAATTGAGCAGCATGTGGGGATTCACCTGCAAGCGCAGGTTGTCCATTTCCGTTTCCAGCATCTTGACGTCCTTTTCGTAGGAGACCTGGATTTCCTGGGCCATGCTGTTGAACGCGTCGAACAGATGCAGAAATTCGTCGCTGTGGCGTTCGGGCTGGGGCGGGATGCGGTAAGTACGGTCACTTTTCACGCCCTCCAGGGCGGTATCCAGCACGGCCATAGGCTCCAAAATATCCAGCTTCAGCCGCTTGTACAGCAGGGGGCAAAGCAGCACCGACAGCAGCGACAGCGCCATACCGATCCAAAAGGGGGCGGGCAGGGAGGCCAGGGACAGATCATAGCTGAAAACGGCCAAGGCCTGCAGGGGAAGGTTGTCGTTCCTCCAGAAAAACGTATGCGCGCCCTGCGACAGTTTTTCAAAATCATCCGGCAGAGGCGTCATGCTTCCGCCCGTTTGCACCAGCCAGGTTTCACGCCCATCCCGCGATAGATAAAAGCTGCCTTTGAAGCCATCCACCGTACGCGCCATGCCCGGCAGTTCATCGGCCAGCAAGCCCGGAAAATCGGATCGCAGATCGGCGTGCTCATAAACGCAGCGCATGGCCACCTGATCCATGTATAATTCAAACGCGCTTTGGCTGCTCATTTGGATCAATTCCCGGCCCTGCATCACGGAAATAACGGAAACCGCCATGCAGGTCAGGCTCACCGGCAGCACCAGGGACAGGATCATGGTCATGATCCTGGGCCGCAGCTTGCGGAACAGCGCATAATGGTTATATCGCTTCCAAAAGGCCCTTTTCAGGGAGGCAATCAGCTTCACAGTCTTTCTTCCTTCCTTGAAATATGGCGAAATGGGTCAATTTACGGATATTATACACCATAAACCACATTCTGAAAAGAGCAAAAAAACAGCCTGCGGAATGCAAGCTGTCAAATCCCCAAGATGCATCGAAGGGCCGCAGCCCTTCGTTTTTATTCCGCAGGGGTAGCTTTGCCGCCTCCTCTATCCATTCCTGTCCGTAAAAATAGGCTTCCCGGTGTTGGCAGACACCGGGAAGCCACAGGTTGTCGAAAAGGCGTTTTATCCGCAGCCTCAATTGGCGCGACTGCCCTTCATGGGCAGATCGCTTGTTTCGGCTGATTTCAACTCGGACTTTTTGCCGCCGCTGGCGGCAATCCGCGGTTCATCCTTTGACGCCGCCCTGGATCACGCCTTTTTCCATCTTGTCCTGGAAGAAGGGGAAGGCGATGATGATGGGGGCGATGGCGGCGATGATCACCGCGAACTGGATGAGGTAGCGGCTGTAATTGGGGTTGGAGGAATTGATGAAGTTGGCGTTTTCGGAAGTGATCTGGCGGATCACCAATTGCAGGGGCCACAGGGCCTTTTTGTTGGGCACGTAGATGCTGGCCTGCAGCCAGGAATTCCACTGGCCGATCGACAGGTTCAGGATGATAACGGAGCCCATGTTCATGGCCTGGGGCAGGGTGATTTCAAACAGGGTGGAGATGTGCCCCGCGCCGTCGATGTGGCTGGCCTCGTACATTTCCTTGGGGATGGAATTGAAGGCGTTCATCATCATGATGCAGTACATGCTGTTGGTGCAGCCGGGGATCACCAGCGCCCACACCGTGCCGACCCAGCCCAGGGCCCGGATGACCATGTAGGTGGGCACCATGCCGCCGCCAAAGAGCATGGTCAGCATGAGGGCCATGGTGACGGGCTTTTTCAGCTTGGTATCCCGGCTCAAGGCGTAGCCCGTCACGGCGGAGAGTAAGAAGCCGATCACGGTGAAAGCAACGGTGTAAATGATGGTGTTGATATAGCCGCCCACGATGCTGGCGTTCTGGAAGATCATTTGATATCCTTCCAGGGTGAAACCGCCCACGGGCCACAGCACCAGGCCCACGTGGGCCAGGAGGGATTTGCCGTCGGAGAAGGAGCTCATCAGCACATGCCACATGGGGATCACGCTGCAGAAGGCCACCAGCGCCACGATCAGGTACAGGATCACGTCGATGACCCGATCGCCGATGGTTTTGGTTTCTACCATGTTATTTTCCCATTCTTGCTTTTTCCTTGCCATGTCGATCCCTCCTTTCTCAGAACAGGCTGCTGCCGCCGACCTTGCGGCTCAGGGCGTTGGAGCCCACCAGCAGCACGGTGCTCACCACGGACTGGAACAGGCCCGAGGCGGCGGACAGGGAATAATTGGAG
>JAFUXH010000061.1 GCA_017470945.1 Clostridia bacterium
CTTACACCCTGGTGCTGACGGATGCCAACGGCGTGTACGCCAAAATGAGCGCTTCCTTCGTGCTGTCCACCGATATCCTGCCCGTGGTGTGGGATGCTGACCTGGGCGAACTGGCCACCGCCGAAGGCTGCGACGAAGCCATGAAGGACGCCTTCATCAAGAACCTGGCCACCGTTACCGTGAACGGTAAGGAATACGCCGCCTCCGGCCGGGGCGCCGCCGTGATCATCAACAACATCGGCGAATTGGATACCGAGGCCGCCGTCACCAGCGGCAAGGGCAAGGACGCCACCGTGACCCCCATCTTCCCCGAAGCTGGGGCCTATGAGATCACCGTGACCGCCACGGGCTTCGATGCCGCCCTGACCTTCACCGCCGATATCCAGAAGTAATCCGTTTTTCCTGCCGCCGCAGGGTCATGATCACCCTGCGGCGGTTTTCTGTATGAAGGAGTATATATGGTATTATTGATTTCCTTGTGCCTGGCGTTTTTGATCGTTCGGTTTGGAAAAACCTTGCTGAAAAAGCGGGCAGGGCTGTGCTACGGGATCGCCTGCGCCGTGTCGCTGGGCGTCGTCGCCTTCGTATACAGCGGGGCCAGCCAGAACCTTTCCGGGATTCCGCAAATATTGGCCAACGTGTTTTTGCAGGGCGGCCTGGCGGGGGCGCTGTTCATTTTTGTCATGTACGCGGGCGCGGTGCCGGATAAAAGCGCTTTCCGGAAAACGGTGATGCCCCTGCGGGGCCCGCTGTCCATCCTGGCATCCATCCTGACCCTGGGGCACAATATCGCTTACGGAAAGACCTATTTTGTCTATCTTTTCACCCAAGCATCGTCTCTTCGGCTGAACGTACTGCTGGCGGCCGTTTGCTCCCTGATCATGATCGCCATCATGCTGCCGCTGTTCGTTACGTCCTTTCTCCGTATACGCAAAAAAATGCAGCCCAAGCGCTGGAAGAAGCTGCAAAGGCTGGCCTATGTCTTTTACGCCCTCATGTTCATCCATGTATTGCTGCTGAATACCACCGGCGCGCGGGAAGGCAAATGGACGGCCATTTTGAATATCGCCCTGTACGCCCTGCTGTTCCTGGTTTACGCCAGCCTGCGTTTGTGCCGCTGGGCCCAGAAAAACGGGCGGGAAGGCTGGATGGCGGCCATCCAATTGATCTGCTCCGCCCTGATGATCGGCGGGCTCACGCTGATCTTCATGCCGGTCAAAGGCGACGGCACAGCCATTCAGGCCACGGAAGTGATCAAAGAAATATACGAAGAACCGGACGCCTGGGTGGACGGCAAATACAAGGGCGACGCTATCGGCTACAACGGCCGCCTGACCGTATCCGTGGTGGTGAAGGACGGCAAGATCAGCCGCGCCGTGTGCACCGGCAACGTGGAGGACGAGCCCTATATCACCAACGCCATTGAGGGCGTGCTGGGGGCCATGGTGGAGAAGAACACCACCAACGTGGATACCGTCAGCAGCGCCACCACCACCTCCGACGCGCTGATCGAGGCCGTGCGCAAGGCGCTGGATCAGGCGAAATAAACGGGCCGCAATCTTGTTGTTCAATGGGCGCAGGTTTTAAGATTCTTTTAAGGTTTCCGCGTATACTATGAACCATGAGGTATCGAGCAGCCCAGCGGCGTAAGTCCGGGTATCTCGGAGCAATCTGAGAGGAGCATGTCATTATGAAAAAGAAAATCCTGGCAATCATCCTGGCCCTGGCGATGCTGACTGTGACCGGCTGCGCTTTTGCCGAAGGGCAGCGCGGCCCCGGCGGTCCTGGCGGGAATGGAGGCCCCGGCGGAAACGGCGGCATGCGCGGCGGCGCGGGCGGCAGCGTGGATAAGTCCGGCGACGCGGAATTGCAGGCGATCCTGGCCGAGGTGCAGGATAAATTTCAGCTTTTGACGTACGAGGACGCGGAAACCGGAACGGCGCTGCAATATCAGCTGTTCATCCCGGATAATTACGACGCGAGCGTCGCCTATCCGCTGATCCAGTTCATCCCCGATTCCAGCCTGGTGGGCAGGAGCGCCGAAGCCGTGCTGACCCAGGGCTGGGGCGGCGTGGTGTGGGCCACGGCGGCGGAGCAGGAAAAGCATCCGTCCTTCATTGTGATCCCCATTTTCACCGAGACCGTGGTGGATGACAATTTCAATCATTCCGCCCAGATCGAAGTGGCGGTGCGGCTGATCCAAGCGCTGGCCGAAACCTATTCCATCGACACCGACCGCATCTATACCACCGGCCAGTCCATGGGCGGCATGACCAGCTTTTATCTGAATGTGACCTATCCCGATCTGTTCGCCGCCTCGCTGTTTGTGGGCAGCCAGTGGGACAACGGCGTCCTGAACGCGCTGGAGGATCAATCCTTCTTCTACATCGTATCCGCCGGCGATCCCAAGGCGTCCGCGGGTCAGGCGGGGCTGATGGCCGTGTTCGACGCGGATCAAGCCGCTTACAGCCACGCCGAATGGAGCGCCCAGGACGACGCGGCCACCCAGAACGCCGCCGTTTCCGCCTTGCTGGCGGAAGGCAACAGCGCCAATTTTGTCACCTTCACCGTCGGCACCACCCTGGCCGCGGGCCAGACCGCCGGCAGCGGCGCGGGTGAGCACATGACCAGCTTCGACTATGCCTATAAGTTGGAAGCCGTTCGCGATTGGCTGTTTGAACAGAGCAAGCCGTAATACCATCAAATGGTATTCGCCAAATGAAACTTTTCCAGGATCCGCTTTCGCAGCGCATGAAACGCTTCATCGCCCCGGTACCGCGGATGGGGGAGATCGACCTGGATGATCTCGCTGATGCGGCCCGGGCGGGGCGTCATGATCACGATCCGATCCGACAGATAGATTGCCTCATCCACATCGTGGGTCACCAGTACCATGGTGGCCTTATTTTGTGCGCGGATTTCCAGCAAGCGATCCTGTAAATCAGCCCTGGTAAACGAATCCAACGCGCCCATGGGCTCATCCAGCAGCAGCAATTCCGGATCATTGATCAAGGCGCGGGCGATGGCTACCCTTTGCGCCATGCCGCCGCTGATTTCATGCGGGTAGGATTTTTCAAAGCCCTCCAGACCGACCATGCGGATGAATTTCGGCACCTGATCCTTTTGCTGCTTGTAAAGATGCCGGGCTTTCAGCCCGGAGGAAATATTTTGCTCCACCGTCATCCAGGGGAACAGGCTGCCCTGCTGAAAAATATAGCCGCGGCTGGGATCCGGCCCGGAAATCACCTGATCTTCCATAAGCAGCCGCCCCGCCTGGGGGCGATCCAGCCCGCCAATCAGCCGCAGCAGCGTTGTTTTCCCGCAGCCGGAGGCGCCGATGATGGACAGAAATTCGCCGCGGTATACGTCCAGGCTGATATGCTGCAACGCTTCTACCCCCGCGGCCTGCGGGTTTCCGCTTTCGGTATACACCCGGCTCACATCCTGGATTTTCAGAAGGATCTCGCTCACACAAATTGCCCCCTCTGCCACCGAAGCACATACGCCTTCACCGCGTTCAGCACGGCCAGGATCAGGCTGAACAGGATCGCCATGACCAGGATCGTAGCAAACACCTTATAATAGGCGGCCCACACCTTGACCACGTTGATGTAATAGCCCAAACCGCCGGGCTGCCCCATCATTTCCGCCATGACCAGGCAGGTGAAGGAAGAGGCGCAGGCGGTCGTGACGCCGGTAAAGATCTGGGGCATGGCATTGGGCACCGCCACGCGGAACACCAGGAAGGGCGTTTTTGCCCCCAGCGTTCGGGCTGCCTCAAATTGGGTGCGGGGCGTGTTTTTGATGCCAAAGGCCGTTTGAGAAGCTACCGGGAACCAGGAGCAGATGGCGATCAGGAACGTTGCGGCCCAAAACGGCGTGGGCAGCATGGTCAGCGCGAAGGGCATCCAGGCCACGGCGGGAATCACGCCGGTCATGCGCAGGACGGGATAAATCCAATAATACGCCCGGGGAAACCACCCGATCAGGATGCCTGTGCCCACGCCCAGCACCACGCCGCTTAAAAATCCGGCGCTGAACAGACGAAGGGAATAGAGCAGGTTGATCCACACCTGCTCCGTATCGATCAGGAAGGTTTCCAGGATCTGGGCCGGACCCGGGAAAAATGGCTGGGGCGTGACGCGCAGCTTCGTGCCGGCGATATCATAGGCCAGCAGCAAAATACCCATGGCAAAGCGGAAGCGGGCCTGCTTGCCATATTTTTCCCGGCGCGAAGGATCAAAAACGGCCCGAACGGCGGCCAGAAGGTAAATCAGGATCACTGTCAAAAGCACCAGACGGTAAAAACCGTTCAGATCGACGGCCAGCCCTCCCACCTGGTATACCGGCGTTTTGATGCCGGCCGCTACCTGGGGAAACAGCAGATTGCCCACGATCGCAATAAAAAAGCCAGCGCTGGTCAGCAGCGCGGACAAACCCAGCCTTTTCAGGGAAATCACCGATTGTGTTTTCTCGGACGGCGGCGCGGAGACGGCAGGGCGCGTGGAACGGGATTGTACAGCGTGCATAGGGGTTCTCCCTTCATGATAGCGCCGCCTCCGCCGCGGGCTTAAGGGGAAAGCCTGCGGCGGAGACAGCTTGGGGCAATTATTCCTGGCCCAGGGTCAGGTCGAGATAGGTGTAAGCCTTTGCGATATATTCCGCGGGATCGGTGTGCAGATAGCCGATGTCGTAAAGCGCCTGAGCGAAGTACTCCACGTCGGCCTTCACGTCCACCACATTGGTGCCTTGCTCATGATGGGGATAGGAATAGGACTTCACCAGCTGAAGCGCCAGGTCGTGATCCTCAATGGATACGTAGCCCGCCTTGGTGACCAATTCCACCGCTTCCTCGGGGTTCTCCGCGATCCAGGCCTGGGCTTTATGATAGGCGCGCAGCTCGGCGGCAATCAGTTCTGGCTGCTCCTCTACGACCTTGGTGGAAGCGTACAGATAGCAGCAGTAGTGGCCCGCGAAGGGCTCATCCTTGCCGATATCCAGAATGGTGCGGGCGGTTCCTTCATTTTCGGTGACGCTGGCAATGGGATCCCACAAGGCGGCCACATCCACGACGCCCTGCTTCAGCGCTTCCACCTCCAAGGAGCCGTCGTTGAAGGGAAGGAACTGCACGTCGTTAATCGTTATCCCGTTCTGCTCCAGCCACAGCAGCGCCACCTGATAAGGCGTTCCGCCGATTTCATCCACGCCGATGACCTTGCCCTTCAGGTCCTCGACAGTCTGAATGTCGGAATTGGGCAGCACTTCCAGCTTGATGCAGCCCTGGTGCAGGCCGTCCACAATGGTCATCTGGATATCCGCCTCAATGGAGGGGAAGTACTGGAAGTCGCCATTGATCGTGGAGATCGTGCCGTTGTTCAGGCCGATCTTCTTGGCCTCAAAATCGGCGGTGATCAATTCCACGTCGATGCCTTCCTCGGCGAAATAGCCCAGCTCATACGCCAGATAGGTGGGGGAATTGCACAGGGAACCACTCTTGCCGGGAATGCTGATTTTCCACTGATATTCAGGCGTGGTTTCGGCCAACGCGGGAATCGCCAGCGTCAGGGCCATGGCCAGCGCCAGCACAACGGAGACGGCGGAAAAAAACTTTTTCATAAATCAGAAACTCCTTTTCTTCGTTTGGGTCAAATGGATCTATATCGTTCTCCTGTGGGGGCTGCAGACCGCAGGCGAAGGATAACAAAAAAAGAAGAGCAGCGCGGATCATCCTCCTGCTCTTTCGCACATCAAATGAACCTTTACTGGAAGCTCATGGCTGAAAGGGCAGGCAGGGCAGAACAACACATCCGCTTCATGGAACGGCACGGCATTTTCCCATTCTGTTTCATCATGCCCGCCTCCTTTCGATTGATTGCGCAAAGTATAGCATACCGCCTATAGACCGTCAAATTGGAAATACCTATGGAAATGCATTCGAATAACCTATTTGACATATAGGAAAATAGGTTGTATACTTTTCCCATCATCATCAGGAGGATTTTTGGATGCGCGTAGTTTTCTTTCCGTCCGGCATGGCGATGCAGTGCATGTGTATGTTCCCCATGCGCTTTTTGCCGTGCCTGTGATGGAAAAAACGTATCGCTCCATTCGGCAGTTCGCACGGCGGACCGCCTTTTTTCTTTTATAAAGGAGATAGGGCCATGACGATCCAACAGCTCAATTATGTGATTCATATTGCGGAATGCGGTTCCTTTAACCGGGCGGCGGAAAAGCTGTTTGTGGCGCAGCCTTCCCTGACAGGCGCGATCAAGGATTTGGAAAGAGAGACCGGCATTACCATCTTTAACCGGACCGGCAAAGGCGTGACGCTGACGGCGGAAGGGGCGGAATTTTTGCCTTATGCGCGGTCTGTATACGATCAATTTCAAAACCTGCTGGACGCCTATGGAAAAAACGGCGTGCGGAAACAGAAATTCGCCGTGTCCATGCAGCATTATTCCTTTGCGGTCAAGGCGTTTGTGGAATTGACCCGGGCCTTTGACGTGGGCGAATATGAGTTTGCCGTCCGGGAAACCAGAACCAAGGATGTGATCGCCGATGTGGCGGCCGCCCGCAGCGAGATCGGCATCCTGTATTTGAATGATTTTAACCGCAAGGCTTTGCTCAAGCTGTTCAATGACAATAATGTGCAGTTTCAGCATCTGATCGACTGCGCCGCTTACGTTTATTTGTGGAAGCATCACCCCTTGGCAAACAACAGCAGCGTTTCCTTCCACGATCTGCTGCCCTATCCCTGCCTGTCCTTTGAGCAGGGCGAGGGGAGCAATTTCTACCTGGCGGAGGAGATCCTTTCCACCAATGAATATCCCCGGATCATCAAATGCTGCGACCGGGCCACCGTGCTGAACCTGATGGTGGGCGTAAACGGATATACCTTGTGCAGCGGCATCATCTGCGAGGAATTGAACGGCGGCGATTATGTCGTCATTCCTTATCAGGATGAAAAGAACGCGCCGGACAGCACGATGGAATTAGGGATGATCACAAGGAAGAACCATATCATTTCAGCTGTTGGCGAGCGCTATATCAGTGAATTGAAAAAATATCTTGGGATCCATGAATCGGCGCGGATACAGCCTGAGCCATAGGTTTTCCCTATGGAGATCGATCGGCCATCGGTATTGGACAAAGAACGCATCATCCGATAGGATAGGAACAGCCCATGAAAGGAGGCTTGACCGTGAAGAATTGCGCTGTGAAATTCATTTCATTGGTTCTGAGCCGCAATCGAATGTGATGGTGCCGCAAACCAAAGAAAGCCACCGCCCGCGGTGGCGAGCGTGAATGCCTGCATGTACCAAGCGAAACCTCGCGCCATGAAATAAAGCGAGGCCGCCCCGGGCAAGGCCAAACGCCGCAAAACCTTTATTCCCCGGTTCGATCCCGGGGGGCGCCCCCAATTGATAACAAGGAAAATCAAAGGAGATAGAATCATGTCTGATATTAAGAATTCCGCCAATTGGAGCTTTGAAACCCGTCAATTGCACATCGGCCAGGAGCAGGCTGATCCCGTAACCGACGCCCGCGCGGTGCCGATTTACGCCACCACTTCTTATGTGTTCCATAACAGCGAGCATGCCGCCGACCGCTTTGGCCTCAGGGATGCCGGCAATATTTACGGAAGGCTGACCAACCCCACCCAGGGCGTGTTTGAAGCCCGCATCGCCTCCCTGGAGAGCGGCAGCGCGGCGCTGGCGGTTGCCTCCGGCGCGGCGGCCATCACCTACACCTTCCAGGCGCTGGCCAAAGCGGGCGAGCATATCGTGGCCTCCAAGACCATCTACGGCGGCACCTTCAACCTGCTGGCCCACACGCTGCCTTTGACTTCCGGTATCACCACCACCTTTGTGGATCCCGACGTGGAGGGCAGCTTTGAAAAGGCCATCCAGGAAAATACCAAGGCCATTTTTATCGAGACCCTGGGCAACCCCAATTCCAACATCATCGATATTGAAGCCGTCGCGAAGATCGCCCACGCCCATGGCATCCCGCTGGTGGTGGATTCCACCTTTGCCACGCCATACCTGGTGCGGCCCATTGAATACGGCGCGGATATCGTGGTGCATTCCGCCACCAAGTTCATCGGCGGCCACGGCACGGCCATCGGCGGCGTGATCGTGGAGGGCGGCAAATTTGACTGGAAGAAGAGCGGCAAGTATCCCTGGATCAGCGAACCCAACCCCAGCTACCACGGCATCTCCTTCTATGACGCCGTAGGCCCCGCCGCTTTCGCCACCTATATCCGGGCGATCCTGCTGCGGGATACCGGCTCCACCCTGTCGCCCTTCCACGCCTTCATTTTCCTGCAAGGGCTGGAAACGTTGTCCCTGCGGGTGGAGCGGCACGTGGAGAACGCGCTGAAGATCGTGGAATACCTTTCCAAGCATCCCCAGGTGGAAGCGGTGCACCATCCCGCCCTGGAGACCGAGCCCAGCCACAAGCTGTACCAGAAATACTTTCCCAATGGCGGCGGCAGCATTTTCACCTTTGAAATCAAGGGCGACAGCGATACCGCCAAGAAGTTCATCGACAACCTGGCCATCTTCTCCCTGCTGGCCAATGTGGCGGATGTGAAATCCCTGGTGATCCACCCCTTCACCACCACCCACAGCCAGTTGACCGAGGAAGAATTGCTCGATCAGGGTATCCAGCCCAACACCATCCGGCTGTCTATCGGCACGGAAAACGTAAACGACCTGATCGCTGCCCTGGAGGCTGCTTTTGAAGCGGTCAAATAAGGAAAAAGAGGACGGTACAGGGAGTGGAGCGGCACCTCCGCTCCCTGTATGTTATCAGGAGGTGCATGATATCCATGAGCGAATCCACCCGAAAACCTTCCAATAAAAAAGCCCTCCGATTGAGCGCCGCCATTCTGATCGGCCTGATCCTGGGCGCGCTGTTCGGCCTGGTGATGCCCGATTGGGCGCAGCCGGTGACCAGCCTGATCGCCACCGTTTATCTTCATGCCCTGACCATGATGATCTATCCTTTGGTATTCTGTTCCCTGATCGTGGGCATCAAGGGGATCGGCAGCGTGTCCGCCACCGGCAAAGTGGGCGGGCAGGCGCTTTTGTATTTTATCGGCACCACGCTGTTTGCAAGCCTTCTGGGCCTGTTCCTGCCCAAGGCCCTGAATATCGGCGCCGGCGTCGCCGTCGAAATGGCGGAGGCGGATGTGCAGGCGGCCCAGTTCACCAGTCTGGTGGATACGATTCAAAATCTGATCCCCGCCAATCCCTTTGCGGCTTTTGTCAACGGCAATATGCTGCAGGTGCTGGTGTTTGCCATCATCGTGGGCATCACCTGCTTGGCGCTGGGCAAAAAGGCCGATCCGTTCGTGAAGCTCTGCGAGGCGGTGGATGAAATATCGGTAAAGATCGTTTCCGCCGTGATGTACACCACGCCCGTGGGCGTGTTTTGCTCCCTGGCGGGCACGGTGCACGCCAACGGCTTGCAGACCATCCTGTCCCTGGCGGCGGTGCTGGGTATTTTGTACCTGGTCATGGCGCTGTATATTGTGATCGTGTACGGCGTGGTGCTGGTGAAGGGCATCGGGAAATTCAGCATCCGGAAGTTTTTTGTCACCGTCCTGCCAGCCGGGCTGAACGCCTTTGGCACCGCCTCTTCCTCCGCCACGCTGCCCATCAGCAAGCGCTGCGCCGATGAGATGGATGTGCCCAACGAAATTTCTTCCCTGGCGCTGCCCCTGGGCGCAACCATCAACATGGACGCCGTTTCCATCGTGATGTCCTTCATGATCGTATTCTTCGCCAACGCCACCGGCACGGAAATTTCCTACGGCCTGCTGGCGGTGGTGCTGCTGAGCAACACGCTGCTGTCGATCGGCGCGCCGGGCGTGCCCAACAGCGCCATCGCGTCCTTTGCGGCGCTGGCGACAATCGCCGGGCTGCCAACGGGGATCATGGGTATGTACGTCAGCGTCAATATCCTGGTGGACGCCGGGGCCACCTGCTGCAATGTGCTGGGCGATCTGGCCAGCGCCGTCGCCATGAAGCGCACCTGCAAGCTGCCGAAAACGCATCAAAATACCTTAACGGAAGAGGGGCAAACGTTATGAGAGCAATTTACACAGACAAAGCTCCCGCCGCCATCGGGCCGTATTCCCAGGCAATCGCGGCGGGCAGGCTCCTTTATACCTCCGGCCAGATCCCCATTGATCCCCATTCCGGCGTGATCGAAAGTATCGGCATCGAAGAGCAGACCGAACAGGCCCTGCAAAATCTTCAGGCGGTGCTGGAAGCGGCGGGGAGCGGCCTTCAGTGTGTCATCAAAACGACGTGCTTTTTGCAGCGGATCTCAGATTTTGCCGCGTTCAACGCCGTGTATGAAAAGTATTTTCCCGGCAAGCCTGCCAGAAGCTGCGTAGAGGTATCCGCCCTGCCTAAAGGCGCGCTGGTGGAAATTGAGGCCATTGCCATTACAACAGACGCATAAAAAACGGATCTGCGCGGGCTCTGCGAGCCCGCTTTCTCCGTGATTGAACCAATACGAAAGTCGACAGAAAAGAAGAAATTTTTTCGGGCTTTTTCCGCCGTGGCCGCGCTTCCTTCCGGCCCGCTTTGCCGCGGCGAAAAACACCTCGAAAATTTTCTCTCCTTTTCAATAGAATTTAGCATCGGAAAGGACCGGACTTCATGGCGAAAAAAGAAAACAAGTTTCAGGGCTATGGCATTTCCACCCAGGCGATCCATACGGGCACGGATTACGATCAGGAAACCGGGGCCGTGCGCCGTCCCTTGCATATGGCAAACAGCTTTAAGCTGCCGGATGATCTTTCCCAGGTCAATTATTCCTCCACCGACCTGCTGATGTACGCCCGCAACGGCAACCCCAATCAGCACTGGCTGGAAGAAAAAATCGCCGCCCTGCACGGGGCGGACGACGCGATCGTATTAGCCAGCGGCGTAGGCGCGCTGCACGCCCTGTTCTGGACGCTGCTGAAATCCGGGGATCGGGTGGTCTATCCCAAGGTCAGCTACATGGCGGTGTATCGGATGTTCCATGAGCTGTTTAACCGCAAATTCGGCGTGGAAACCATCATGGTGGATATGACGAATCTGGAGGAAGTGAAAGCGGCCATCACCCCCGGCACCAGGCTTGTTCACATTGAAACGCCGGATAATCCCACGGTGGGGGTGACGGATATCGCCGCCATCGCGAAAATCGCCCATGAAAATGGGGCGCTGCTGTCCGTGGACAACACGTTTGCTTCCCCGCTGAACCAAAAACCGCTGTCATTGGGCGCTGACTTCGTGGTGGAGGCGCTGACCAAATTCATCAACGGCCACGGCGACGCCCAGGGCGGGGCCATCATTTCCAACGATCTGGAAACCATGGATCGCATCCGCTATGAGGCCCAGGTGAACGTGGGCGCTGTGATCAGCCCCTTCAACGCCTGGCAGATTTTCCGCGGCTCCGTCACCTTTCCGCTTCGGATGCGGCGCATCAACGAATCGACGCAAAAAATCGCCGAATGGCTGGAAAAACGGGAAAACGTCACCTTCGTTTCCTATCCCGGCCTGCCCAGCCATCCGGGGCACGACCTGGCCAAACGGCAGATGCAAAACGGTTACGGCGGCGTGATTTCCTTTGGCGTGAATGCCGACGATCACACGGTGGAGCGCTTCTGCGCGGCGCTGAAGGTGGTCACCTTCGCCGTCTCCCTGGGCCACGACGAAAGCCTGATCTTCCCCCAGCCCAGCTACGACGAGCGGATCCTGCTGTACCCGGAGAAATTCCGCAAGGGCTTCATCCGCTTCAGCGTAGGCCTGGAGGAGCCGGAGGATATCATCGGCGACCTGGATCAGGCGCTGAAAAAAGTCGGCCTTTGACCGCGGGACAGAATCAGGAAGGAGATAAGCAGCATGGCGTATTATGAGAACATCGAATCCGCGCTGATTCACGGCGGCATCAGCACAGATCCGGCCACCGGGGCGGTGAACGTGCCCATTTATCAAACCTCCACCTACCAGCAGCAGGGCCTGGGCGAAAACGCCGGATGGGAGTATTCCCGCACCGGCAATCCCACCCGGGCGGCGCTGGAAGCGCTGATCGCCGAATTGGAGGGCGGTGCGGCCGGCTTTGCCTTCGCTTCCGGCATGGCCGCCATCACCGCCGTGCTCAGTTTGCTGAAAAGCGGGGATGAAGTGATCATTTCCAGCAATGTGTACGGCGGCACCTTCCGGGTGCTGGACAAGGTATTTTTGCCTTTTGGCCTCAAATACAAGATCGTGGATACCTCCGATCTTGCGCAGGTGGAGGAGGGCATCGGCACTCAAACCCGCGCCATTCTGATCGAGAGCCCCGCCAATCCCCTGCTGACGGTCACCGATCTTGCGGGCGTTTCCGCCATTGCCAGAAAGCACGGCATCCTTTCCATTGTGGACAACACCTTTATGACGCCCTATTTGCAGCGTCCGCTGGAATTGGGGGCGGATATCGTGCTGCACAGCGCCACCAAATACCTGGGCGGGCACAGCGATCTGGTGGCGGGGCTGGTGGTGGTCAAGGATGAAGCCCTGGCAAAGCGGCTGGCCTTTCTCCAGAACGCCACCGGCGGCGTGCTGGGGCCTTTTGATTCCTTTTTGCTCATCCGCGGCATCAAAACGCTGGCGGTGCGCATGGATCGGCACGTGGAAAACGCGGAAAAGGCCGCACGGTTCCTGCAAGCGCATCCGGCGGTCAAGCATATCTATTACCCCGGATTGCCGAACAGCGAGGGCTATGCAATCAATCGGCGGCAGGCCAGGAACGGCGGCGCGATGATTTCCTTTGAACTGTATGAAAATTATGATATCCGCGCGTTTTTCAAAGCGCTGCGGCTGATTGCCCTGGCGGAAAGCCTGGGTGGCGTGGAAAGCCTGGTTTGCCATCCGGCCACCATGACCCACGCCTCCATTCCCAAGGAGATCCGGGATCAGGTGGGCATCACCGAGGGGCTGATCCGCCTGTCTGTCGGCATTGAAAACAGCGATGATCTGCTGGCCGATCTGGAGCAGGCCATTGCGAAAGGAGAAAGAAAATGAGCTATTACGCTTCCACTCAGGCGCTGATTGGCAATACGCCGCTGGTGCAGCTGATCCATGGAGACCTGCCGGAGGGCGTGCGGCTTTTTGCCAAGCTGGAATTGTATAATCCCTCCGGCAGCGTGAAGGACCGGACCGGCAAATACATGATCGAGGACGCGGAACGAAGGGGCCTTTTGAAGCCGGGGGGCACCATTGTGGAAGGAACGGCGGGCAATACGGGCCTGGGCATCGCCTTTACCGCCCTGCACAAAGGGTACCGTGTCATTTTGTCCGTGCCCACCAAGTTTTCCGCGGAGAAGCAAACGCTGCTGCGGGCGCTGGGCGCGGAAATCATCAATACGCCCCGGGAGGAAGGCATGCTGGGCGCGGAGGCAAAGGCGGAGGAGATCCGCGCTTCCATCCCCGGGGCGATCACCCTGCGGCAATTCTATAATCCCGCCAACCCACTGGCCCACTATGAAACCACCGGGCCGGAAATTTATCGGGACCTGGATGGTCATATCGATTATTTGGTGGCGGGCGCGGGCAGCGGCGGCACATACTCCGGTGTCGTGCGCTATCTCAAAGAACAAAACCCCGCCATTCGCGGCATCCTGGCCGACCCGGTGGGCTCCACCATGGGCGGCGGCGAGCACGGTGATTATAATATCGAAGGGATCGGCAATGATTTTATCGCCGACACCATGGATATGTCGCTGGTGGATGAGGTCGTCAAGATCAACGACGACGATGCCTTCACCGGCGCCCGGGAGCTGGCGAAGCGGGAAGGCATCATTGCCGGCTCCTCCTCCGGCGCGGCGTACGCGGCGGCAAAGAAGCTGATTGCCGCCGGCACCCGGGGCAACATCGTGGTGATCCTGCCGGACCGGGGCGACCGCTATTTCAGCAAAAATCTGTATGAATAAGGAGTCAAACATATGCCACGGATATCAAAAATCAATTTGGAAACGGCCTCGCCGGAAGTGAAGCGGGCAATCGACGCGCACATTGCCCAGGGCTACCGCGTCACCAACGAAAAGCTGACGCTGCTGCATAACGTGCCCTGTTTTGAAGCGCTGGAGGTGCAGTCCTACGCGGTGGATCGGGAACTGGCGCGGCTGGTGGGGCAGCGCGCCGCCGACTTCTTTGAATACGCCATTTCCCTGGAAAATGACTGCCTGGTCTGCTCCACCTATTTCGGAAAGCTGCTGCGCAAATACGGGATCACGGATTTTGATGCCTTCTCCTTTACCCAGGAGGAGGAACTGCTGATCGCCTATGGACGCGCCATCGCGAAAAATCCCAAACAGGTGCCGGAAGATCTGTTCCAACAGCTTCTTGCCCGCTTCGGGGAAGAAACCCTGGTGGTGCTCACCACCATGGGCGTATTCATGATCGCCAATAATTATTTCAACGATATTTTGCAGGTGGAAAGCGAACAGATATAACAAGCGGAAAAATGGATAGGTATTTCCTATCTATTTCCATCGGGGATGGGTATTGGACAAAACAGCGCGGATAAGGTAGGATATATCCAGCCGAAAGAAAGGAGAGGCCGCCATGAGGACAAACGTTTTTGCACAGCGGATCATGATGCGCATGCGCCTGGCAGGCATGTGTGCTTGTTTGCTGCGCGGCGGCCCGATTCCTTTGGCTTGATCAAAGACTGGAATGGGGCGTCCGCGGCATCGGACGCCTTTTTCTTTCACGGAAAGGAAGGAAGCATCATGTATCACCGTGTTGCCGGCGGGAGCCGAAATCGAATGTGAGGCGAACAGCTTTGCCGGATCATTCCCGAAAATATATGAAAGAAGGTTTTATTTTATGAAACGCGTTTTTGCTTTATTCCTCTCCCTGGCCCTTATTTTGTCAGCCTTTTCCGTCGCCTCCGCCGAAGAGGGCAAACGGGTGCTGAATTGGTTTATTGCCGGTGAAGTGACCACCCTGGATACCGGAAAAACGTATGATACCCTGTCCGGCGCCGCCGTCGCCTATTTTGCCGATACGCTGTATCGCCTGGATCAGAACGCCGAACCCATTCCCAACTTGGCCGTCGACGCACCCGTCATCAGCGAGGATGGCCTGACCGTCACGGTCACCATCCGGGACAACGCTTATTATGCCAACGGGGAAAAGATCGTGGCGGGCGATATCGTGTACGCGGTGCAGCGGGTGTTTGATCCCGCCGTGGGTTCTCAGAACACCTCCATCACCGGCATCAAGAATCGTGACGCTGTGCGCGCCGGGGAATTGCCCGTGGACGAATTGGGCGTCAAAGCGCCGTCTGATACGGTGGTAGAATTCACTTTGGACGCGCCTGATCCCTACATCACCAAGAAGCTGGCCGATACGGCCTTCGCGCCGGTATCCCGCGCCTTTGTGGAGCAGTGGGGCGACCAATATGCCCTGTCCAGCGAAGCGCTGCTGGCCTCCGGCCCCTTCTCCATCGAAGGCTGGACGGGAACGGAAATCAGCTGGAAATATGTAAAGAACCCCTACTATTGGGATCAGGAGAATATCTGGTTTGACGAGATCAACATCCAGATCATCAAGGATGCCAATACCGCCATCAATCTCTATGAGGCGGGCCAATTGGACGGCGTCAGCCTGACCACCGATTTTGTGCCGCTGTATGCCGGCACGCCCGATCTGGTGGCCGTGCCTTCCCTGCGCATGACCAACCTGGAATTGGGGATCAATTCCATTGAGGTGAATCCCGATTATTCCAACAATTATCTGCAAAATCTGAATATCCGCAAAGCGCTTCTTTACGGCCTGGATCGTTCTGAATTGACGGATATCGTGCTCAACGGCGCCGCGACCCCGGCTGTGGGCGTGATCCCCAACGGCATTGCCTCCTCTCCTTCCGGCGAGAGCGTGGCGGAAAGCTTTGGAACGCTGGTTTATACCGATATTCCTGCCGCTCAGGAATACTTCCGCCAGGGCCTGGAGGAGCTGGGCGTCGACGGCATCAAGCTGCGGCTGGTGACCTCCGACACCGATGAATCCATCAAGATCGGCACTTACCTGCAATCCGCCTATCAGACCAACCTGCCCGGGCTGACCATCGATCTTGCCAACGTGCCCTCCTCCGTTCGGTTTGACGAGATGATGGCTTATCAGTTTGACCTGGCGCTGGGCGGCTGGACGGGCGATTACGATCCCACCTCCTATCCCAATCAATTTGAAACCAGCTATGCCCACAACCACGGGCAGTGGAAGAGCGAGGAGCTGACCGCCCTGATCAACGCCTTGAATTCTGAGGATGGCACGGATTTCGAGCTGCGCTGGGAGCATCTGCGGCAGGCCAATCAATACCTGATCGACAATGCCGTGGTCGTGCCGCTGGAGCAGAGCGTGAATAATTACCTGGTCAATCCCAACCTGAAGGGCTATATCACCCTGCAATTGGGCTCCAGCGCCTTTGATGTGACCCGCGCTTATTTTGAAGATTGATACGATTCTCCGTCTAAAACGTTGAATCTTCGGGCGTCTTTTCCACTCTGGCTGTGCTTCCCTCCGGTCAACGTAGCGCTGCTACGCCTCCCTTCGTTCAGCTTTGCCAGAACGAAAAATCCATCCCAAATCTTTCAACATTTTAGCCGTCGAATCGTATAAGGCAAACATAAAAGAGGACTTTCTGATTTCCTGGGGCTCCCGGCGTATCGTGTCTCCGGGAGCCCTTTCCTGTACAATGGAGGATATGCGCCGTGAATCGATGGATCCCTTATATTGCCAGGCGGTTGTTTTATATGGCGTTCACGCTGTTTATCATCATCACCGCCACCTTTTTCCTGATGAATTTCCTTCCGGGCACGCCCTTTAACAATCAGGATCGGCTCAGCGCCGCGCAGCTGGAAATGCTGAATTCTAAATATGGGTTTGACCAGCCGCTTTTTCAGCGCTATGTGAATTATCTGAAAAACATCCTGCACGGCGACTTTGGCATTTCTCTGCAATTTTCCGATCAGAAAATCACCACGCTCCTGCGCCAGCGGCTTGGCCCCAGCGTTCAATTGGGCATCCAGGCGGTGGTATTCGGCACGGTGCTGGGCGTGATCCTCGGGATCATCGCCGCCATGCATCAAAACCGCTTTCTGGATGTATTTTGCTCCCTGTTCGCCATCACGGGCCGATCGGTGCCCAATTTTGTGGTGGCCGTACTGCTTCAATTGTTATTTGCCATCACGCTCAAATGGCTGCCCATCGGGCTTTGGAACGAGGGCTTCCGCTCCACGATCCTGCCCACGCTGGCACTGTCGATTTCGCCCATGGCGGAAAGCTGCCGGTTCATCCGCACGGAAATGGTGGAGGTGCTTTCCTCCGATTATATTGAATTGGCCCGGGCGAAGGGCATGAGCGAAATCCGCATTGCCTTCTCCCACGGATTGCGCAACGCGCTGATCCCCCTGATCACGGTGCTGGGGCCCATGACGGTTTCTTTGATGACCGGGTCGCTGGTGGTGGAAAACATTTTTGCCGTTCCGGGCATTGGCGAGCAATTCACCAAATCGATCCTCTCCAATGATTATTACACCATCATGGCGGTCACCATCCTGTTTTCCGCGTTGCTTGTCGCGGTGATTTTCCTGACGGATATCCTGTATCAGCTCATCGATCCCCGCGTGCGGGTGGAGGCAAGCGCATGAACGATCAAAAATATTTTGTGCCGGACAGCGCCTTTCGGCCTTATTCTCCCACCCAGGCGGAGGCGGAGCCGGAATTGCCCCGGGCTTTATCCTTTTTAGAGGACAGCTGGAGAAAGCTGCGCAAGAACAAGGCGGCGGTCGTCACGCTGGTGTTGCTTTTGATCATCACGGCATTGGCTTTCCTTGCCCCCGTGCTTTCTCCCTTTGATCCAAACGAGCAGCATTTGGCCTATAAAAACCTGCCGCCCAAATGGCCCGGGGTCAATATCAACGGCCTCAACGGAACCACCGTTTTCCGGGGGAACCGCATCGACGCCTACGCCCTTGCGAAGGTGCCGGAGGAGCAGTGCTTTCTGCTGGGCACCGATGAATTCGGCCGGGATATGCTGTCCCGCTGCCTGTGGGGGACGCGCATCAGCCTGATCATCGCCTTCATCGCCGCGCTGCTGGATTTGACCATCGGCATTTCCTACGGCCTCTTTTCCGCCATGAAGGGCGGGCGGACGGATACCATCATGCAGCGCGCATTGGAAATCCTTTCCGGTATTCCTTCCCTAGTACTGGTGGTGCTGATGCTGCTGGTGTTTGAGCCGGGCATCACTTCGATTATCCTGGCCATGGTCATTTCCTCCTGGATCCCCATGGCCCGGGTGGTTCGGGCGGAAACGCTGAAGCTGAAGCAAATGGAGTATGTGCAGGCAGCCCGGGCCCTGGGCGCGTCGGGGATCAAAATTGCCTTGTCCCACGTTCTGCCCAACATCAGCGGCATCGTCATCGTTCGCGCTATGTTTTCCATTCCCTCCGCCATTTTCTTTGAAACATTTTTGAGCTTCCTGGGCGTGGGCATGCGCATCCCCAACGCCTCCATCGGCACCCTGCTCAACGGCGGCTATAAGGTATTCCGCCTGTACCCCTATCAGATGTTCATTCCCGCCGTCATCCTGTGCGTGATCATGCTGTCCTTCAATCTGTTCGCGGATGGGCTGCGGGATGTATTCGACCCCAAGATGAAGGAGTGAGAGGATGAGCGAGGCCATTTTGCAGATCCGTCATCTGTCCGTTTCCTTCGATACCTATGTGGGCACGGTGCAGGCGGTACGGGATATCAGCTTTGCCCTGGGGCAGGGCGAAACGCTGGCGCTGGTGGGCGAATCGGGCTGCGGGAAAACGGTCACCTGCCGCAGCATCATGCGGCTGCTTGCCCGGAACGCCCATATCGATCAGGGGGAGATCCTTTTTGACGGCAGCGATTTACTGAAGAAAACGAATCGGGATATGCGCTCTGTCCGGGGCGGTCAGATCGCCATGATCTTTCAGGACCCCATGACCAGTTTGGACCCTACCATGAAAATCGGCCGGCAGATCACCGAAGCGGTGACGCTGCACCGGCGAGTATCCCGCGGCGCGGCAAAGCGCAGGGCCATCGAATTGCTGGAACTGGTGGGCATCGAGAACGCGGAAAAACGGTACAGCCAATATCCCCATGAATTCTCCGGCGGCCAGCGCCAACGGATCGTGATCGCCATTGCTCTGGCCGCCGACCCTCAAATTCTGATCGCGGATGAACCCACCACCGCCCTGGACGTCACCATGCAGGCGCAGATTTTGGACCTGATCAAGGATATTCAAAAGAAAACCGGCACCTCGGTGATTTTTATCACCCACGATTTGGGCGTGGTTGCCAACGTGGCGGATCGGGTGGCGGTGATGTACGCCGGGCGGATCGTGGAAATCGGTACGGCGGACGAGGTGTTTTATGATCCGCGCCATCCCTACACCTGGGGCTTGCTTGCCTCCATGCCCACCCTGGCAACCGAAAAGGCGGCGCTGTACGCGATCCCGGGCACGCCGCCCACGCTGATCGATCCGCCCAAAGGGGATCTGTTTGCGCCTCGGAATGCGTATGCCCTGGAGGCGGATTGGCTTTCTGAGCCGCCTCTCTTCCAGGTGACGGATACACACTATGCCGCCACCTGGCTGCTGGACGCAAGAGCGCCCAAGGTCGATCCTCCCGAGGCCATCAGGAGGAGAAAAGAGGAATTTGACAGGCGGCTGTCGGAAAAGGGAGCGTCTCTATGAGTGAACACGCAAAACTGCTGGAGGTCAAGGACCTGACGCATGATTATACGAGCGGAAAAGGCAGGCCCGCCGTGAACCGGATCAGCTTTTTTATCCGGGAAGGAGAAACCTTTGGGCTGGTGGGTGAATCGGGCTGCGGGAAAACGACCACAGGCCGGATGCTGGTCAGGCTTTTGGATATCACCTCCGGCACCGTATTGTTTGACGGGCAGGATGTGACACGCCTGCAGGGACGGGCGCTGCTTGCCTTTCGCCGCCAGGCGCAGATCATTTTCCAGGACCCTTACGCCTCCCTGGATCCCCGCAAAAAAGTGAAGGATATCATCGCCGAGGGGATCGACATTCATCATTTGGCCAGGAACAAAGCGGATCGGGATGCTCAGGTCGCCCAGCTCATGACCTCCGTGGGATTGCGGCCGGAGCACCTGACTCGTTATCCCCATGAATTTTCCGGCGGTCAGCGCCAGCGGATCGGCATTGCAAGGGCGCTGGCCACCCGCCCCCGGTTTGTGGTGTGCGACGAACCTATTTCCGCCCTGGACGTATCGATTCAGGCGCAGGTAGTCAATTTGCTGAAAGCGGAGCAGCGCAGGCGCGCGCTGACGTATCTGTTTATCGCCCATGACCTGTCCATGGTGAAATACATCTCGGACCGCATCGCCGTCATGTATCAGGGGAGGATCGTGGAAACGGGGCCCAGCGAGAAAGTGTATAACAACCCCCTGCATCCGTACACCCAAAGCCTGATTTCGGCCATCCCGCTGCCGGACCCGGAAAGCGAGCGCACCCGCCGCCGCATTCCCTATGCGGGGCATGAAAGCCTGGATCATGCTCTGCTGCGGGAAGCGGAACCCGATCATTTTGTGTTAAGCGAAGAAGGAGGACGATGAACATGGCTGCCCGGGAAATCATTACGGAATATATCGATCGGCAGGATGCCATATACCGCCGGATTGCGCTGGATATTCATGCCAAACCCGAAGTGAGCAATTATGAGTTTTTCGCCTGCGAGCGTTTATCCAATCAGCTGAAGGACGAGGGCTTTTCCGTTCGGGTGGGCGTGGCCGGGCACCGTACCGGCTTTTCCGCCGTTTACAAGGGCAAAAAGCCGGGGCCGGTGTTGGTGTTTCTGGCGGAATACGATGCGTTGGCCGGGCTGGGCCATGGCTGCGGGCACAATCTGTTTGGCGCCACTTCCTCCCTGGCCGCCGCCGCCTTGAAGCAGGTCCTGGATGAAGAAGGCGGCGAGGTACGGGTCTATGGGACGCCCGGCGAGGAAGGCGGCGAAAACGGCAGCGCCAAGGGCAGCTTTGTGCGGGAAGGCTTTCTGAAGGATGTGGACGCCGCTTTGTGCGTGCATCCAGGGGATAAGCATGTGGCTTCCGGCCCGTCGCTTGCCTGTGCGCCGGTGGATATTGAATTCTGGGGAAAGCCCGCCCATGCCGCCGGCGCGCCGGAAAAGGGGATCAATGCCCTGGACGCGCTGATCCTCACCTTCAACGGCATCAATGCGCTGCGTCAGCATGTCACGCCCGACGTGCGCATTCATGGCATCATCACCCATGGGGGCGACGCGCCCAACATCGTGCCGGCGTACGCGGCCGCCAAATTCTATTTTCGCGCGGCCACCGCGCCGGGATTGGAAAACGTATATCAGCGTATTGTAAAAATCGTGGAAGGGGCCGCGGCCATGACCGGCGCGAAGGGCCGCCTGCAGCCTTATCAGAACCGCGTGGAAAACATGGTGCCCACGCCTTCCTTTGACGCCGTTTATGGAAAAGAGCTTGCGCTGCTGGGCCATTCCCTGCAATCCCCGGATGTGAAAAGCGGCGTGGGCTCCAGCGACGTAGGCAATATTTCGCAGGTCGTTCCCACCATTCAGCCATCCATCTGTATTACCGACGGGCCGACCCCCTGGCACACCGTGGAGGCGAGGGAAGCCGCCCGTTCTGAAAAGGGATTGGCATCGATCTCCCTGGGCGCAAAAGCGTTGGCGCTGACTGCCCTTGATCTGATTCAGGACGCGGCATTGCTTGCCCGTATCCAAAAGGAGCATGGGGAGAAGGTGCGGGAGCAGGCTCAATAACAGCCGGCCGCAAAAACAGAACCGTTTTTATCCGCCGCGCGGCTTGCGTTTGGAGATGGCAAACGTTGATCTTTGCTCGCCTGTTACGGCGGTATGCGCGGCTATCGGGCGGGGGGGGCAATTGAATTGCGAGGCCGCCAAGCCATTGACCGGCTGACAGCCTGCGTGCGTCATGGCGACACCGGGAACATGGACGGCCATCAGCGCCGAGGCCAAAGCCTGGCGGGAAAAGGAGGAAGGTCGGGAAGTTTAGGCGAATGATAATGCCAACCTGTATTACAGGCGGATGAAGCTTGGCGACGAAGCGGATCGCTGAAGCAGACATACCGGCTGGCAGAGGAGGGCAATATGAATTTCAAATGGACAAGGGAACCGAAGGATTACACGCTGGATGCAGAACGGATAACCATCACGACTGAACCGCACACAGACCTATGGCAGCGAACGTACTACCATTTCCGAAACGACAACGCTCCGGTGCTCCAGATGGAGACTGAAGAAAAGTTTTTTTCTTTCATCGTCAAAACGGATTTTTCCGGATCCCATCATCGCTTTGACCAGTGCGGCATCGTGATGTATCTGGATAGTGAAAACTGGCTGAAAGGCTCGGTGGAGTATGAGAATGAGCGCTTCCAGCACCTGGGTTCTGTGGTCACGAATCATGGCTATTCCGACTGGGCCACCACGGCCATTCCCGCCGATGTGAAAACCATGTGGTATCGGTTCAGCCGCCGGGAGGACGATTACTGCGTGGAATGCTCACAGGATGGAGCGCATTTCAGTCAGATGCGCGTCTGCCATATGTGGGAAGGCGCGGGAAAGATCGCCTTCGGCATTTACGCCTGCAGCCCGGAGGATTCCAGCTTTACCGCCGTTTTTACGGATATGCGGATCACGGAATGCGCCTGGAAAGCCCACGATGGCCAGAAGCCGGATGCGGAGTAACGCGGCTTTTTGCGAAAGCCCCTGCCGGCGCGGGGATGCTGGGTAAGCAGCCGCAGCATCCCCTGTGTTACGGCTCCGGAGGGGGAAAGCATCATCAACCGATTGATAATCCGCGTTTTTTTCCGTAATTTCGCCATTTGCCTTGAAAAAGAGCGCGCTATCCGCTATAATAGTAAGCGAAAACTAACTGCCCATCATACAGTGCACCGGGATCACCCGATGGACGGCTGTGGGATGGGCGGTTTTTATGGCGGGCGGTTAGTTTTGACTAATAAGCGGATTCAAAACGACGCGCGGCAGGGAAAAGGCATGCGACGCCTGCCGTGAAGGGGCAAACCGCCGCCGGCCGCGGCAGCCTGTTCAATGATGTGAGGAGGGAATGACGGATGTTTTTGACCATTTTTCTGGCGCTTGTCGTTTGTGGGGCGATAACGCTTCTGCTGGTAGCGGCGGTTGCTTTTGTTCAGGATACGCGGCTTTTTTCGTCAGCCCCGAAAGAAGCCCAGGAGGTGCTGAAGCCGAGAGAAAAAGAATTATTCTATGGCGCCCGGCTGATGGGATGGGTGCTGATGGTCATCAGCGCGGTGACGATATTGGGCGTCGGCGCGATCGCCATTTGGGATGGCGTCAGGAACGGCTTTGCCTTCTGGCAGTTCTTCCTGCGGTTTGTGATCATTTTCACGATCTACAAGGCTTACGACATGATCTTCTTTGATTGGTTTCTCCTTTGCAAATTTCACTTCTTCCAGCATTACTATCCCGAAGTGGAGCGCGTGTACAACGGCAGAAAGTACGGGTATAACTTAAAATCCCAGCTGCTGAAGCTGCTGGTCATTTTCCCGGCGATCTCCGCGCTGGCAGCCTGGATCTGCACGCTGCTGTAAGCGGGATGAAAAGCACAATCGATGAACAATTGCGGAGGCAGCCATGAAAACGGTACGGAAAACGTCGATTTTCCCCGTGAAGCGGGACGTGGTTTTTGCAAAGCTCCAGGAGCTTTCCACGCTCCAGTATATTGCCGCGCCTTACGCCTCCTTTACGCCAATTGACGCTGCCCAGCCTGCGGTTTGGACGGTGGGAAGCACAAGCGCTTATCGCTTCCGGCTGTTTGGTTTCATTCCTTTCGGTACGCATACCATCCACATCGAGCGGTTTGACCGGGACGGCATCCGAAGCAGGGAAGGAAACGAACACGTTCCCGTCTGGAACCATAAGATCTATTTGAAGGATCATGGAAACGATACGGAATACACGGATGAAGTAGACATAGAGGCCGGGTGGAAAACCGTTTTCATCTGGCTGTGGGCGAAAGCGTTCTATGCCCACCGGCAAAAGAAGTGGATCAGGATGCTGAAGGAGCAAGGGCAGGAACACGATCGGCATTGACAGGCGTTTCGGGACGATCATCCTGTTTACGGTGCTGCTGCTCGGCTGAAAGAAGTAGATAGGCGAAGAAGGAAAAAACTATGCGGACAACGGTTCTCCTCACGCTGATCATGTGCGCGCTGCTGTTTTTGATGATCTGGTCGGCAGCCTATTTCCTGCCGTGGAAACGATTGATGGATTTCTTTCCGGAGGATATCAGGGAGAGGGCGAAGGATCATCAGCCGCCATTCAAAACAGCCCCGGTCTTGGGCTGGATATGCATGATCCTGTGCATGCTCGGCTTTCTTGGCGTGATCGTCTATGGCGGCTGGGACGGCGTACGCAGAGGCTACACCTTTGGGCAGTTCCTCGCGCGTTTTCTGATCATCCTGTTCGGCGAAAAGGCCTTCGATATCATCGGCCTGGATTTCATACTCATTACGAAAACGCATTTCTTCCAGCATTATCTGCCGGAAACGGAAGGCTGCGCCGGGTATCACCGCTTTGGATATAACAGAAAAGAACAGCTGCGGCAAATCACCCTGCTGCCGTTTGCCGCTCTGCTGACCGCGTGGGTCTGCACGCTGTTTTCATAGCGGTGAAAAGGAGAATACTTCGCTTCGCAAAGAGGGGCGCCAAATGAGTTTTAGTGCAAAAGCAGCGGTTTCAGCGCTGCGCTTCGCCAAGAGGCTGGGATGGCTGCCAAAGAACGGCGATATCGACAGCGAAATAGTAAAGGCAAAGGCGTACAACAAAAAGCATCCGTACAAAGAGCCTTCCGACCATAAAGCGCTGTACGCCACCCAGCATGTGGACGGGTATCCCGTTCTGACGATCAAACAGCATGGAACCGCCCACAAAAAAGCCATCCTTTTTCTGCATGGGGGCGGCAATCAGGATACATGGAAGCCGGAGATTTCATTCGCCCGCAATTACGGAAAGCATACCGGCGCCGACGTGCTTTACCCGATTTACCCGCCTTTTACGGAGGAGCCCGTGGCGCGGACGGCAGACCTGATATACGAAGTTTATCAAACCGCCGCGGAAAACTATGGCGCAAAGAACATTGCCGTCGTGGGCGGTTCCTACGGCGGTTTCCTTGCGATGCAGCTTCTCACATGGATCAACAGGAGGGGAAACGCCGTGGATATGCCGGCACTCCTGATCATGAATTCTCCTTTTGCTTTCCCGGAGACGGAAAAAGAATGGGCCATGGCTCAGGCGTTAGAAAAAAACGACCTGATGGTTTCGGAGGGGGCGTTCAGGCTCATGATGGATGGCGTCATGCGGGCTGATCCGCAAACGCCGGCCTATGCGCTGTATCCCCATCACATGGATTTCCGCCATGCGCCGGAGACGTATATCTTCTATGCGGAGGAAGCCTGCGCCTGCGTCGCCGATGCGATTCAGAAAGCCTATGCGCGGGATGACGCCGTGCTGCATATGCACAGGGAACCGGGCATGATGCATTGCTACGCCTGCGCGCCGGTATTCCCGGAAAGCAAGCGGGATTATAACCGGCAGATCCAACTGATCAGAGAAATGTGAAATCGGCGGAGGGGGATGGGAATGAGCCTTTTATACAGCCTTTTGAAGCCCATTGTGCGGAAGATCGTGAAGGGCAGTTCCGTTCATCAGGAAGCAAGCTATGAGGAATTCAAGCAGGCTTCCTACGCTGTTCAAAAGAAGTTCCGGTTTGCCCTGCCCCAAATCAGGGGCTTTGAATTTCGGGACGAGCAGCTGGATGGCTTCCACATCATCGTTGGGAAGGCGGCGGGAACCGATCCGGATCAAGCCATCGTGTATTTCCCCGGCGGCGGGTCCAGGCGGTGGCAGCTTCCTTATAAGAACTCCATCAGGAACTATATCCGGGAAACCGGGGCAGAGCTGTGGATCCCGCTCTATCCCTTGCTGCCGGATCACGATCTGATGGAGGAAACGGAATTTACCATCCGGGTGCATGAAAAAATGCTGCGGCGGTTCCGCCCGGAGCGCATCGTGTGGCTGGGCTTTTCCGGCGGTGCGGACGTGCTGTTTCAGGCAGGGCGGCATATCGTTAAAAAGTATCCGGATCTGCCGATGCCGGGGCTGATGATCCCGGTATCCTGCTCCGGGCTGCTCATGAGCGACGAAGCAAAGGAACGCATGAAGCGGATCGATCCACGGGACCCCATATTGCACTGGAATATGTTTGATACGATGATCCGGTATTACGATCCCAACGGCGATCTGCCCCAATACATCCTGGGCAAGGCGGATGAGGATGATTACACCGGTTTCCCGAAGGTCATTATGTATTTTGCGGGGGACGAGGTGTTTGCCGGGATCGCGCCGGACTATGAAAAATCCTTCATCCGCTGCGGGGTGAAGGATTACCAAATCAAGATCAAAGCGGGCATGCCTCACGCCTGGCCTGTGTTCACCTTCCTGCCGGAGGGGCGCGAGGGCGAGCGGGAAATCATAGGGGATATCCATGCGTTTTTTTATCCTGAGAAGGACGCGTGAACCGTATTTCACTTCAACCCATTCAGAAAAAAGATGCCCATTGCGCAACCCTTTTCGTTTTATCGCGCCGATGCAGGATGGGATGGGCAAGGCGGCGGAAAATCTGGAATTGCCGGAGAACGTTACCGCTTTTTCACTCTTTGCGCTGGGTGATCCGGCGGGGCGCCGCGCCTGGGATGACCGGTTTGACGCATTCCGGATTCACTTTTGCGGAGGAACAGGCATGACCCAATCAAGAATGACGGGATTTCCGCGCCTTGACATCGAATTCCGGTGCTTCCGCAATATAAAAGCCAACCCCATAGGGCTGGCTTTTTTGGCGTAATACGGTCCCTTGGTCAATTCCTCAAATCGCGGCGGATGGGGGATTGCATTCCGTGGCGAGCGGTATCCGCCATGCTGTTACCATTGGGGATGAATCGTTTCCCGGAGGTACTGATCATAGATATCCCGCACGGCCTGCATCTGCGCCTCGGTAAGGGGCGGCAGTTCCGCGGCCCGGACGTTGTCATAGACCTGGGCGGCCCGGCTGGCCCCGGGGATCACCACGGAAACCTGGGGGTGCATCAGGATCCAGCGGATGGCGATGGGGGCCAGATCGCCGGTGCCAAACGCCTTTTTCAATTCCTCCACCGCTTCCAGCCCCAATTCATAGGGCACGCCGGAGAAGGTTTCGCCCTTGTCAAAGGCCGCGCCTTCCCGGTTGTAGCTGCGGTGATCCTGGGGGCCGAAAGAAGTATCCCGGGTATATTTCCCCGTCAGCAAGCCGCTGGCCAGGGGCACCCGGGCGATGATACCCACGTTTTTCCGCGAAGCCAATGGGAACAGTTCCTCCAGGGGCTTAAGCCGGAACATATTGAAAATTACTTCCACGGCGGAAATATCGTATGCCATGGCCTGCACGCCCTCCTGCACCTTTTCGATGCTCACGCCGTAAGCGGCGATTTTGCCCAGCTGCTTTTGCCTGTCCAGCGCCGCAAAAATATCGTCCCGGGCAAAGACGGGGGTGGGCGGGCAGTGGAGCAGGATCATATCCAATTTTTCCAGCTTCATGCGCCTTAAGCTGTCCTCAATGAACCCGGCGATGGCTTCCGGCGTGTACATCTCCGCCATGTGGGGATTCAGCCGCCGGCCGCATTTGGTGGTGATATAGAATTGATCCGGGTGCTCCGCGACGTATGCCCCGATGGTCTCCTCGCTTTTGCCGCCGTTGTAAACGTCCGCCGTGTCGATGAAGGTGATGCCCGCTTCCTCTGCCGTTTCCAAAATGCGGAAGGCCTCTTCCCGGTCGAAGGGATCGCCCCATTTGGTGCCCAGCTGCCAGGTGCCCAGGCCGATTTCCGATACCGGCTTGCCCGTTTTGCCGAAAATACGCTGCTTCACAATTTTTCCTCCTTGCCCGCTTGGGGTTGATCGCTTGCCTTTTGCTTCGTTTTTTCTTCCTTGCTCCGTTTTTTTTCACTCATTGACAGATGAAAATGTTTCCGGTACAATCATAACAGATAAGGAATCCGTTGTAAAGACTGATTCTGGATTTATGAAAGGAGAATCAACATGAGCAAAAAATTGGTCGCCTATTTTTCCGTCAGCGGCGTCACCGCCAAGGTCGCCCAAGAGATCGCGGCAGTGGAAGGGGCCGACTGCTTTGAAATCCGGCCCGAAACGCCCTATACTGCGGCAGATCTGGATTGGCGCAATCCGGCGTCCCGCAGCACGGTGGAAATGAAGGATCTGAACTGCCGCCCCGCCCTGGCCGGCAGCGTTCAAAACATGGGGGATTACGGCGTGGTTTTCGTGGGCTTTCCCATCTGGTGGGGAAGGGAACCCAGCGCGGTGGATACCTTCCTGACCGCCTATGATTTTGGCGGCAAGCGGATCGTGCCCTTCTGCACCTCCGGCGGCAGCGATATCGGCGAAACCGCCCAGCGCATCCAAGCCCTGGTGGGCGAACATGCCTGCGTGGACGCCGGCAAGCGCCTGGGCGGCGAAGTTTCCGAAGCAGACCTCAAAATCTGGACGGAGGGCCTGCAGCTGTAAGGGAAACAGAACGCAACTTTGACGAAATGACAGAGGAGGAACACCCATGAACGAAGCCTTGAACAACCTGCTGACCCGCCGCTCCTGCCGCGCCTATGAGGAAAAGCAGATCAAGCCCGAAGAACTGGACGCCATCCTGGAAGCCGGCACCTATGCCGCCACCGGCATGGGCAAGCAAACGCCGCTGATCGTGGCGATCCAGGATCAGGAAACCCTGCAAAAAGTGGAGCGGCTGAACGGCGCCGTCCTGGGCAATCCCGACGCCCACACCTTCTATGGCGCGCCTACCGTGGTGGTGGTGTTCGGCCACAGCGACAGCGCCTTGGAGCTGGCCGACGCCAACCTGGTCATCGGCAATTTGCTGAACGCCGCCAACGCCATCGGCGTGGATTCCTGCTATATCTGGCGGGCCCGGGAGGCCTTCGATACCGAGGAGGGCCAGGCCCTCAAGCAAACCTTCGGCATCCCCGAGGAATACATCGGCGTGGGCAACGTGATCCTGGGCTACGGAAAGCCGGAGGGAAAGCGCCCCGCCGCGCCCCGGAAGGCGGATTATATCCGCAAAGTGTGATCAGCGCAACCGCTTGTTCATCTGCCCTGCCATTCTTTGGCGGGGCTTTTCCGTAAGGCGGCGGATTTGCAAATATATATTGAAAAACATATTCTACACATTTTCTCCACAATTCTGTGTTATACTTCGTTTGTATTGAGGAAAGGAAGTGTGATGCATGAAACGAAAATGGAGCGTTTTGCTTTTCCTGCTCCTTGCGGCGGTGATGCTGGCGGGCTGCGCCGCGCAAACTGAAAAAACCGCGGATGCCGGCGCTGATGCGAATATCAGTACGCTGACCTTCAGCGCGGCGGAATTGACCCGGGAGCCCACCTTTGTGGATTGGACCCAGGATGGCACCGCCATGCAATTGATCGCCCGGAAGGACGATGCCGGCGCGGTGCGGCTGGCGTTCAACACCTGCCAATCCTGCGGCGGCTCGCCGTATGCCTGGTTTGAATACCTGGGCAACAACACCCTGCAATGCCAGAATTGCGGCTTGATCTTCGGCCTGAACACCGTGGGCACCACCAAGGCGGCGGGCTGCAACCCGGTGACCATTACGGAGTTCACCGTGGACGGCGATACCGTCACCGTGCCCCAAAGCGTGCTGGCCGCCAACGTGCAGCGGTTCACCAACTGGAAGAAGATCGAACAATGAGCGCGCAGAAAAAGACCTGGCATATCGCGGGCATGCACTGCCCTCACTGCGAAACGGCCATCCTGCGGGCCGTGCGGGGGTTGGATGGGCTTTCCCAGCCCCAGGCCGATTATCGGGCGGGTACGCTGACGGCCCAATGGGACGCAAGCCGCCTGCCGGAAGAAACGCTGGGGGAGCGCATCGCCCAGGCGGGCTATGAGCTGAAAAGGGAAAAGAAAAGCCTGCTGCAAAAGGCCCTGACGCTGCTTTGTGTTGCGCTGGCGCTGGCTGCCCTGTATCTGCTCTTTGCCCTCACGCCCCTGGAGGGCCTGCTCAGCGCCTTTCCCACCGCCCGCGCGGGCATGAGCCTGGGCGCGCTGTTTGTGGTGGGCTTGCTCACTTCCCTGCACTGCGTGGCCATGTGCGGCGGCATCAACCTGGCCCAAAGCGCAGCTTCTGCACAGGCAGGGCACAAAATTTCCGCCGCGAATATACAGTATAATGTGGGCCGATTGATCTCTTATACCGTGGTGGGCGGCATCGTGGGGGCCCTGGGCTCCGTGCTGCGCATCAGCACCGGCGTGCAGGCCGTCATCCAGATCGTCGCCGCCGCGTGCATGGTGGTCATGTCCCTGAACATGCTGGATGTGGGCGTGCTGAGGGGGATCGTGCCCACGCTGCCGGTGGGGCTTCGGGCCAAGCTGCTGGGAAAGGGGAAAAATTCCTCTTTGTGGGTCGGGCTGGTGAATGGGTTCATGCCCTGCGGCCCGTTGCAGGCCATGCAGCTGTACGCCCTGTCCACCGGCAGCTGGTACATGGGGGCCCTTTCGATGGCCTGCTTCTGCCTGGGCACCATCCCCCTGATGCTGGGCTTTGGGCTGGTCAGCGGCAGGCTGAACCGGCGCTTTGCCAAGCCTATGCGCATCTTATCCGGCACGCTGGTGCTTATCATGGGCATGGCCATGCTGACGCGGGGCCTGTCCCTGTCCGGGGTGCAGGTGCGCATGCCCCTTCAGCCGGTGCGGGCGGATGCATCCGTCATCGCCGCGGATTATCAAACGGTCCGTTCCGAATTGGAATGGCGGGGGTATCCCGATATCACGGTGAAGGCCGGCGTGCCGGTGCACTGGGTGATCCACGCGGACGCTGGCAAAATCACCGGCTGCAACAATGAAATGGTCATTCCCGCCCTGAACCTGCGGGTTCCTTTGCGGGAGGGCGACAACGTGGTGGAGTTTACGGCGCAGGAGCCCGGCGTGATCCCCTACACCTGCTGGATGGGCATGCTGCGCGGCTCCATCACCGTGGAGCAATGATCGATTGCTGGAAAGGGTAGAATGCAATGAAGAAGTGGATGGGCGTTCTTTTGATCGTGGCCATGATGCTTCCGTTCTTTGAAGCCTTTGGCGAAATGGCTGAAATCACGGTGCATCCCGTTACCGCGGGCGAGCTGATCGAAATGATGTACGATCCGGAGGACGCGGCGCTGATCGGGGAAACGATCGAAATCGAGGGTTACTTCGGCGGCATCTACAACGAAGGCACCGAGGATGCTTTCAGCTTCCTGGCCATTGCCGATCCGGGCTCCTGCTGCGCGGAAAGCATCCGGTTTATCCCGGATGCCGCGTGTACGGCATTCCCTGAACCGGACACCGTCGTTACCCTGACGGGCACATTGGTGAAAACGGAAACGGATGGGTACAGCGCCCTTCGTATTCTCAATGCGACCCTGACCTGGGAGTAAGGCATGAACATTCTGATCATCGACGATGAAAAAATGATCCGGGAATCGGTGGCGGCCTTCCTGGAAAAGCAAAACTACCATTGCTTCTCCGCGCAAAACGGCGCGGAGGGGCTTTTGCTGTTTGAAAAAGAAAAAATCGACTGCGTGATCCTGGATCTCATGCTGCCGGACAGGAGCGGGGAGGACATCTGCCGGATCATCCGAAAGCAATCGGACGTGCCCGTCATCATGCTGACGGCCAAAAACCTGGAAATGGATCTTTTGAACGGCTTTTCCCTGGGCGCGGACGATTATGTGGTGAAGCCCTTCAGCCTGAAAGAATTATCCGTCCGGGTGGCGGCGGTGCTGCACCGCTGGCAGGGGCGAGGCCAAACGGAAGAAGCGCTTCGCTTTGGCGATCTTTCGCTGGATGAAAAAACGCATACCCTGCTGAAACACGGCGCGCCGGTGGAATTGACCCAGGCGGAATGGCGCATTTTGTCGGCGCTGATGAAAAACAGGCAGCGGGTATTCACAAGAGAGGAGCTGATCGACGCGGCCTTCGGCATGGCCTACGACGGCTTTGATCGGGCCATCGACACCCACGTGAAAAACCTGCGCAAAAAAATCGAGGACGATCCCCGGAATCCCGCCTACATCCTGACGGTGTACGGCCTGGGTTATAAGATGGGAGGCGGGGATCAGTGAAAAAAAGCCTGCGGTTTCAGCTGTCGCTGAGCAGCGCCCTGCCCGTGCTGCTGACGGTGTTTTTGATCAGCCTGTCCGCCCATTTTTTCATCCAGCGGCAGTTTGACCAATACATCACCGAGCAGCAGGCCGCCCATGCCGCCTCCCTGGCGGATTCCGTCGCTTCTCAGTATGACGGCGGCTGGAACCTGGATTATTTGCACGGCTTTGGCATGTACGCCCTGAGCGACGGCTATATCATGAAGGTGTACGACGCCGGCGGCGCAGCCGTTTGGGACGCGGAAAATCACGATATGACCCTGTGCCACGGGGTGATGGATTCCATCCTTTCCCGGATGCGGCAGCAAAAGCCCGGCACGAACGTGGATCTGGTCGATACGTCCTTTGATCTCACTTGGGACGCGGGCACGGCCATTGGCCGCGTAGCCATCCAATATTACACGCCCAATTACGCCCATGAGAGTGATTTTGGCTTTCTGCGGGCGCTGGATCAGCTGCTGATCTACGCCGCCATCGCCTCCCTGGTGATCGCGGTATTGATCGGCCTGTGGATGGCAAGGCGCATCGCCCGCCCCATCACCGCCGCCACCCGGGCCGCCCGGGAAATCTCCATGGGACATTATGATACGCGCATCCCGGCGCACACCGGCTCAACGGAAATGAAAACGCTGACCTCCGCCGTCAACCACATGGCGGCGGAGCTGGAAAGCCAGGAGGAGCGCAAGCGGCGCATGACCACCGACGTGGCCCATGAATTGCGCACCCCCATCGCCAATATTTCCTCCTATCTGGAGGCCATGGCGGAGGGCGTATGGGAGCCGACGCCGGAAAGGCTGACCGAATGCCATCAGGAGGCCCGGCGCATCGCGGGCATCGTGGGCCAGCTGGAAACGCTGCACCGCAGCGAGGAGCACGAATCGGCGGTGCACATAGCATCGGTTCCCGTCCGGCAGGTATGCGAATCGGCGGCGGCCTCCTTCGCCCGGGCGCTGGAGGAAAAAAATCAGCAGTGTGATATTGCCGGCGAAGATTTCATCCTGCAAACGGACAAGGATAAACTGCGCCAGATCCTGAATAACCTTTTATCCAACGCCATCAAATATTCCCCGGAGGGAACGGCCATCACGATCAACCTGTCCCACACGGAAAAAAAGGCCCGGATCCGCGTGCGGGATCAGGGCATTGGGATTCCCGAGGCGGAGCAAGCCTTGATTTTCGAGCGTTTTTACCGCACCGATTCATCCCGCAGCCGTCAGTCTGGCGGGGCGGGCATCGGCCTGGCCATCGTAAAAGCCCTGACCGAGCAATTGGGCGGGCAGATCACCGTGGAAAGCCGGGAAAACGAGGGCAGCGCCTTTACCGTTTCCCTGCCGCTGCAATAAAAGCCTTGATGAAGAGGCAGCCGCCCGGAGGCGCTCGCTTTGCCGCCGGGCCGCAGCTGCAGCTGAGTCCATGCCGCTTGTTCCTGGCATGGACATTCATATGCTATCCCATTCCATGAGATCAGGCCCTCCGTTCAATCCTCCGAAAGGGTGATGGTCACATCCCCCCGGCTGAGCAGATCAGCCATTTCCTGTTGGGAAAGATTCACGTGCCCCAGCCGGGTGTACGACCAGGAATTGGAGCCATAGAAAATCACGATCTGATCGCCGGAATAGAGCACGATGTCTCCGCTGCCGGTGATCGTTTGCTCGTCGCTGCGCACGATGCGCTGCCCAATGGGGCCGACCTGCTCAAAGCCGCCGTACATGGCCATGGGAATGGTCAGCGGCAGCAGCGTTTTCAGCTCCTCCACGGAGACGTTTTGTTCCCACGTTACCGGAACCCAGGTTTCGCCAATATACAGGTGCATGCTGCTTTCCTCCTCTGTGATTTGATTGAGAATATCCCAAATCGCGCCCATCGCTTCAAAGTAGTGCTTCGGGAAAGCGTTGTCGCCGCGGGCCTGAATGCTGGTTCCGTCCGTCAGGGTGATGTAAAGCCAAAAACCCTCGCCGTCCAGCACGAAGGGCTGGGATTCGCTGAATCCATCCCAGGAGGTCACGTCGTAGGCGTCGATCACGCGCAGGAGCGCGTCGGCTACGTCTGTGCTGATGGGCTGCTCCTGCTCGTCGTTGATGGAAACATGATAACCGTCCGCGTCCAGAGAGATGAGATAGGAATCGTAATTGATTTCTCCGTTGCGGTACGCGAAAAATGTGGAAATCGCCCGGACTGGCGTCAGCGTGACGCGCAGCGCCTCATCCACGGATACGGTGTAAAGGCTGTTCTCGTTGTCTATGATGGGGGAGCGCCCGTAAATCGCGGCGGTGGTGACGCCCGGCTTCAGCCCGGTGAAGGAAACGATATAGTCAAAAGACGCGCCGTCAATTTCCTCCGCGTGCTCTTCAAATTCATACCGCGCTTCCCAGCGGACGATGGCGGGGTCATCCACCTGGACGGAATATTCGTAGCCACCGCCGGAGAAAGAGGAGAAGATCAGCACAGCGCCCGCTTCGTTCGCCGCCGCTTCTTCCTCCGTCGTCACGATTTCTCCCGTCCAGTCCAGGATCCCGCCGAATTCGTAAAGGTTCGTATAGCCCATCGCGGCCAGCTTCTCCGCCGCCTGTTTGGACCGGTTTCCGCTCCGGCAGTAGATCAGGATGATCTGGTCGCGGTCCGGCAGGGCCTCCGGGGGATCCTGGCCGATGGACTCATTGGGGATCAGGATCGCCCCGGGGATGTGCCCGGCGTCATACTCGTCCTGCCTGCGAACGTCCACGATCACGTGGCCATCGTCCCTTGCCATCATTTCTTGGGCGGTTTCCTGATCGATCCGGGTATAGGAACCCGCCGCGGGTTCGCCGCTGGCCTTCTGTTCGCACCCGGTCAGCAGCAGGATGCCGGCAATCAGGAAAAGAACAAGAGTTTTTTTCATTTTGCGCTCCCTTTCTGATGAAAAATTCATCCGGATGAATCTTTTCATCCATCAACGGTATCTCCATTTCCTGCAGCTCACAGTCATTATTATAGGAGAACAGGGAATTTTGTCAACGCGCTGAAAAAACTGTTCATCAACAAACGCTTTCGGGGATAAACCGTATACGAAAAAACGGCTTCCAAGCAAATGTGCGCTGGAAGCCGTGGCGATGGAAGCGACCTCAGAAGAAAATCCGGCCTTTGGGCATGGACGCGTTTAGAGAGGGGCCTTGAAAAGAAGCAGGACAAGGCCGGCGACGATCGCCGCCCCGGCAATCCAAATGAGCGTCAGGATCCCCCGCTTGCGCAGCACCTGTTTCCAGGTTTGCACGAAGGGGATCCCCTCCGTGCCGGGAATGATCCAGAAGGCGCTGTGCCCCACCCACAGCCGATCGATGATGATGCCGTCGAACCAGTTCATGACCTCTAAAAACAACAGCGCCTGCGCATAGGCGGGTCCGAACGAACGGACGCCGTTCCATAGGCCGATGATCAGCAGCAAGGCGCAGAGCATGACCAGGAAAAACGGGGGCATGAAGCGCTTCCGCTTCCGATTCACGGTTTCCCGGTCTGTCAGCCCCAGCTCATATACCTTTTCCTGCACGGGCTTGGGATAAAAGAACAGCCCGTTCAGGGCGTTGCCGCCCACGCCGAGCTTCACCATCAGGGTGAACAGCGCGCAGAATAAGCACAATTGAAGCAGGATCATACCAGCCCTCCTTTTCAGACAGGCGTTTCCATGAATTCGTCGATGGCCTTCAATACGGGAACAGCGTATGCGTCCCCGCCGAACAGCCATTGCTCGTGCTGCATATCGAACGAACGAATTTCCGGGTCGCGGAAGTATTTCTTATACCGGTTCAGGTATTTTTCGCCCATCTTCGAGGCATAGATGAAATGGGCCTTGGTGTGCTCCACGTGGATATCGTCCTGCAGCCAGGTGAGCAGATCGGTGTAATATTCATTCTTGATGGATTCGGGGGAAAACTTTTCAAAGCAGGCCATGAATCTGTCCGCCATTTCGTCGCTCATTTCAAAGAAGTCTTTGAGCTTTTCCCGGGTTTTGGCCTTTTTCTTTTCGCCCCGGGTGAAGCTGGTCAGCAGCGGCACCACCAGCTTGGATTGCAGCCACGCGCTGAAGCGGCCGCTCTGGTCCAGATCCGGGCTGCCGAAAATGCCATGATCCAGGTGCACCTTTTGCCGCTGGATCAATTGCCCCACGAAGGTTGAGCCCAGGGAGGAGCCGATGGCCCCGTCGATGCGGCCGCCGAAATTTTCCTGGATATACTTTTCGATCTTTTCAGTGACGGTCAGCATGTCGGGGAAGATCGAACCGCTTCCGTCAAAGCCGTCGTAATTCACGCAGACCAGGTGGTATTTTTCGGAAAGCCTTTCCAGCACGGAGCCGAAGTTCGTTTGGTAATCGCAGGCCGTACCTGGCAGCAGGAACAATACTTTGCCCGTCATGAGGCCCATTTCGTCAAATTGCATGGCGCTATCCTCCCTCACTTGACGCAGCGGAAGCAGGCGATGCCTTCCACGCGCGTGACCTCCGCCTGGCTGTACATGCCCTTCAGCCTATCCCGCAGGCTGCTTTCCGTTTCATAAGGCGGGGTAAAAAAGCCCTTGGGCTGATAGAGATGCCGGATACACCAATCCGTTCTCCCGCAGCCGCCCCGCACATAGAAGCAGCCGCAGAAGACGCCGCCCTTTTTCAGCACCCGGCAGGTCTCTCGGTAGGCCGCCTCCTTCTCCGGGAAGGCGTGGAAGCCGTTCAGGGACAGCACGATATCAAAGCTCTCGTCCGGGAACGGCAGCTGACCTACGTCCCCTTGCTGAAAACGCACGTTCCGGATGCCCAGGCGCTCCGCCCGCTGCTGGGCCGCGCCCATCATGGCCTCGGAATAATCCAGGCAGGTGACGGATGCCTTTGGCAAGCCCTGATAGACCGGCATGGTTAGCACGCCGGTGCCCACCGGCACTTCCAGCAGCTTTCCGGAAAAATCCTCCGGGATGCCGGATAAGGCCTGCTCCAGATACCGCCTGTTTTTTTCGCCGTCCATATTCCACACGACGCGGCAGATGGCCTTGCCCAGGAACGTGGAATAGGTCATCATGCCGTCGTAGAAGCCGGACTTGACGCCCGTTACCTTGTAAGCGTTTTTGATTTGTTCATGCCGGGTCATGTTGATCGCCTCCGTTTCATTTTTTCCCGACCAGCGGCGTGGAGCCGCCCAGGCCCAGCCGCGCGGCCTCCCGACGCTCCATGAAAGCGCCGGCCCACAGCGCGGGCATCCTGGATTTTAAGCGCCTGGTTTTTGGAATCAGGCTTCACGGCTTTTTCCTTCTGAACCCGTCAGGAACCGTGTGACTTCGCGGCAGAACCGCTCCGGGAACATCAGCACCAATTCCGCGTGGGCCAGCCGAGGGAACTCCCGCACGGCCGTTTGCGGATACGCCCGCTGGGTATACGCCAAATTGTTCTTCCGCGCTCCTTCCTTCGCGCCGGTATCAGAACAGGCTGCCCACGCCCGCCACGATCAGCGCCGACAGGGGGCAGACCAGGAAGGTCCAGCCCAGGGCGTGCTCCGGGATCGCCAGGGTTTTCAGCCATTCCCGGCGTTCCCAGGCCCTGCAGCCTTCCGCGCCGCGGATCATGTGCCGCACCTTGCCGGGCAGCCAGCAATCCAGGATCACAAAATCGCTGACGCTGACCAGGGTCATTTCCACATAGCCCGTGATGAACAGGTTCCAAAAGCCCGTCACGCCGGCAGCGCCCGCGCTGATCCCCCAATACAGAAACATCAGCAGATACAGCGGATAGAGCAGCAGCTTCATTTTTTTCACGTCTCTCTGATCCACGTATGGCGCGGCGGCTTTTCGGATTTCCTTGGGGAACATGGTGCTGTACGCCTGGGGCCACAGCAGGAAGCCCACGCCCACCACCGCGTTGAACAGCAGGGACATTGCCGCGCCGTCCAGGATCGTTCTGAGCCAATTCATCTTCTTTTCCTCCGGATAAGCTTTGGCCTGGGGCCGGGATTGCCCGCGGCCGCTTTGGGTTCAGCCCGCTTCCTTTTCCTTCCGTTTGTAGCCGCAGTCGCAGTACGGCCCGCCGGATGCGAGCGTGTATTGCCTAACGAAGCGCGCCGCGCCGCCTGCGTCGCTCATGGCGTAGTCCAGGCGGCACATGGCGGGAACGTATTCAAACAAATGAAGCTCCCGCATCAGCGTGCAGATGCCGCAGCGGGTGAACCGCGCCTCATAGCCGCTGCCGTCGGGGTAGGGCAGATAATCCATGTTCCAGGAATAAGGGTTCCGATCGGCGGCGCGCAGCGCGGCGGCGGCCTGTATGCCCCGCACGTCCTTTTCGCTGAATTTTCTTTTCCCACTCATCCGGCAGAACCAGCGCGTGGCGGGGGTCATCATGGCGTCGTTATAATATTTTGTCGCCTGATCCACGGATGGTTTTTGCCGCAGATGCAGCAGGAAACTCGACAGCATGGCGCAGCTGACGATGTTCATTTGGAAGCGGTCGCCCTTCTCAAAGGCGGGCAGCTTCCCGATGATTTCTTTGTATTGCGCTTTGGCCTTCTTTGTGATTTCCTTGGCCGATGTCGGATCAATGCCCAGCACGTTTGTCAGATTTCTTTGAAACGACCGCCGGAACAGCAGCCACATGCCCAGCGGCATCCCTGCGTACTTCATACCGATCTCCTTTTCCTTTTGTGCGATCACGGTGATCCAGGGCTTGGACGGGTGATGATTTGACCGCGCCCGGGGAAAGCCATCTTATTGCGGCGCGGCTTCCTTCCGCGCGCACTCCGTGTACATCAGCGTGATGCGGGCGGCCATCTCCTGGCTGAAGGTCACATGCCAGCCATGCGCCTCCAAAAACCGCAGGTATTCCCCGCCCGTCCATTGATGCTCGAAGCGGACCCCCGCGATCTTCAATATCCCCGACCAAACGCGGCTCAGCAGCGTGCCCTTGTGCTCCACAAAATTGGGGGCGATCAGCAGCCCGCCGGGCCGCAGCACCCGGTCGATTTCCCGCAGCGCCTTTTCCGGGTCCGGCACGATGTGCAGGGCGTTGGCGATGATCACCGCGTCAAAGGCGGCGTTTCCGTAGGGCAGGTTCATGGCGTCCGCCACCTCGAAGGTTAGGTTGGGGAGGGCGTCGCCCTTTTTCGCCTGGGCGATCATGCCGTCGGAATAATCCGTGGCGATCATTTTTTTGGCCGCCGGGGCCACGTGCCGCGCAAGCAAGCCCGGGCCGGTGGCGATCTCCAGCACCTCCAGGCCCTGGATTTTTTCCGGGATGCGCCGGTACATGAAATCGTAAATGTGCTAATCGGCTTTCATGGCGCGCTTGTAGATAGGCGCATACAGATCCCACAATTTTTTCTTCATGCCTGCGCCGCTTTCTTCTTCGCCAGCCGTCCGCCGCGGGCGTTCGCTTCCGTATCCTCGTCCTCCACGTAGCCGTCATACGGCGCCTCGGGATCGGTGTAATGCTGCGTGAAGGGCTTGCAGATTTTTTCCCGGTGGGCAAAGACGAAATCCAGATCGTCCGTCCAGCCGGTGTGCCCGGTGATGACCGCGATGGTTTTTTTCCGGGCGCGGATATTTTCCTCCAACTTTGCCAGGGAACGGAGGGCCAGCTTGTTATCCTCCGCCAGGGTGCTGATAAAGCTGTAGCCGCCATCCGCGCCGAACCAGATGGTGTCACCGGTGAAGAGATACTTGTCGTCGATCAGGTAGACCATATGCCCCCAGGTGTGGCCCGGCACCAGGATGCATTCGATCCGGATATCGTCGATATAGAAAACCTGCCCGTCCTTGAGCAGCGTCTTTTTGTTGTTCATCTTTACCCGGGGCAGCTTGTACAGGCCGTGAAACACCTTCCGCCGTTTTTCGCCGGTCAGGTAGCGGTTTTCGATTTCACTGATATACACCGTCGCGTTCCGGAACAGCAATTCGCTGTCTTCCTCCAAAGCGCCCACGTGGTCGGTATCCTGATGGGTGATCAGGAGATCCCGGATGGAGGCCGGGTCGATATCCAGCCAGCCCATTTTCTCCTGCAGGCGGGCGTAGTTGTAGCCCGCGTCGATCATGATGGTTTTCCCGTTTTTGGTGTAGAAAAAGATGTTGGCCACCCATTCCCGCACGCAGGCCACATGATCGTCGATCCAGCCGGTATTCAGGGGCTTGAAGATCGCTTTGCCCTGAAACATGGCGCTCATGGATTTCTTTTGATGTTCTGAATCTTTCCGTGCCATACGTCCCCTCCGATCCTACGCTTATGTGTTTGCTTCCGCTTTTTTTGAGGTGATCAGCAGCCCCAGGAACATCCACAAATTGCCGATGGAAATCCAGGCCGCGGTGATGGCGTTGCGCAGGGCCGTTTCCGGCAGGAATTTCAGCAGCATGGTCAGCGCCATGCCCACCGCCGGGCAAAAGATCCAGCACCATTTGGGGTAAGGCGTCAGGCCCTTTGAAAAGGCGCTGATGTGCGCGATGTGCTGCACCACCCAGAAAATGAGGAACAGGATCATGCCCGGCAGCAGGAAATACAGCCCGAAGCGGATGGAGGCATCCAGGGCCGTATCCGGGCTGGCGGCGTTCATATATTTATAAAAGAACACGCAGGCCAGGCAGGGCACGTGCACCCCGCAGCCGGCAAAGGCGAGCACGCCCAAAATGCCGCTGCGGTACAGATGGGCGTATTTTTCGGAAGATGGCTTGATCAGCCGATACACAGAAAAATAACACAGCGCCTCCAACGGAATGCCGATCAGGCCCAAAAAGGCGGACCAGAAGATCCTGCTGTCCGGCAGGGGCAGGTACATCGAAAGAAAGCCCTCCATGCCTGATTGATTCGCGTCATGCACGCCCCAGCCCAGCAGCATATCGCCCGCCAGCACCATCAGCGCCGCGAAAATGCCCAGCTTCATCAGGTGCCGGATGCGTTTCCAATCCAATGCTTCCATGTGTGTCTCCTCCTTTATTGTACGCCGTAATGGATCCCCGGCTTGAAGGAAAGATAGATCGGCAGGCCGGACGCGAAATTCAGGAATCCGCCCGCCGCGATCCAGCCATCGTTGATGATCAGCCCCACGATCCCACCCGCCAACCCGGCGGCGACGGTCAGGCCGAAGCTGAGATCCTTCTGATATCCCAGGGCGATTTCCTTTTCGTGGATCAGGTTCGGGCGGATCGTCATGCCCACGCCGACCGCCACGGCAAGCATGCTGAGCAGCAGGGGCAGGTTGAATGAACATGAAAGGAATCGCCAGCCCGCGACCAGATGGAGGATCCACCCCGCGTCGCACAGCAGCCCCAGGATCAGGAAGGGGATGTTGGGCAGCATGGCCGTATAGCGCCGCCCCGCCCTGCCTTGCCGCTCCAATTGGCGGATGTGTTCATCGGTTTTGCCGCGCCGCCGCGCCAACGCTTCGTGAATCCGCATGCGATCGCTCCTTCGTTCCTGGAAAAATGTTAGGGTTTCCTAACCTTTGCGCAAAAAATATCGATCAGGATTGGCCCTTCTGGCTTCCTTGATTCGGCTTCCCCTTCGCGCCTGGCTTCAGCCTTTCGGGCTTCTTGGCGTCCTCCGGAATGACCCAGGCGCGCCCCAGGCGCTCGCAGCCGGGGATCCGCCCTTCCACAGCATACTGGTTCACCCATCGAACCGAAACGCCCCATTTTTCGGCGGTTTCCTTGACGGAGCGGTATCCTTTCATTGTGGTTCCTCCTTGACGGGGATTCAGTCCTGTAGTTAGGCTTAACTAACGCACATTTATTATATTCCAAAATACGCAGAAATCAAGAGGAAACGGCTATAACTTACAAGAATTTTGTGAAAAAAGGATATCGGAATGAAACGGCCCGGCGTATGCGCCCGCCCGCCGAACGGCCGATTTCGTTTGATGGATGGGCCGCCCGAAACCGGGCGGCCCAATGTTTCTTTGATCCGAAGCTTCTCTTATTGCAAGATGATTTCTTCCCCCGCGGGGATGATCAGCCGGCCGGGCACGTCGAACAATTCCGCCCGCTCTGGGTCGAACAGCGTGCCGGGGGCCATGTGATAGGGGATGCTGTGCTGGGCGTTGACCAGCTTGGCGCAGGCGATCGCTTCTTCCATATCCATGTTGAAGCGGCCGTCGCAGACGAAGAAGGCGTAATGAATATCCCGCTCCGCCAATTCCGCCATCTGATCGGTGGTGGAGGTATCGCCCGTGGCGTAGATCGATACGCCGCCCGGCAGGGTGATCAGCCAGCCCACGCACACGTTGATATCGTGGTTCCGGTTGTTGCCGGCCTGCACCGCTTCCACGGTGGCGAATCCCAAATCGTAGGTTTTGTATTCGCCGTTCACCAGGGCGTCGGTGTTGTAGATGACCTGGCAGCCCTCATTGCGGTTTTGGATCAGATCCACGGCGTTGTGATCCGGGTGCCCGTGGGATACCAGGATCAGATCGGCGGGCAGATCGTAGCCCTCCCCGGCGTAGGGATCGACGTAGATCACTTTGCCCTCGCTGGTGACGATCCGCAGGCTGCCATGGCCCTGGTACAGCAGCCTGTGCGTGCCTTCCTCCGTCTCAGCCATGGCCCCGCCGACGCCAAGCAGGAGCAGAGAAAAAGCCAGAATACCCGATAGCGCTTTCTTCATGTTCATGTTCTCCTTTCATAAATACAGAATCAGTCTTTACAACGGATTCCTTATCTGTTATGATTGTACCGGATGACGTGTTATCTGTCAATGGCTGAATCCATTGGCGGAAGAAAAAACGGAGCGGGGAAGAGGGGCCCGCGGCCGATCCCGTGGAAGATTTACAGCGATCCTTGCATGCGTGCGGGGGGAAATGGAGAGATGGGATGAAAAAAGCGGTTCGTTATTTTTCCAAGCTGGGCAACACAAAAACCATCGCCGAGGCCATCGCGGCAGGCGCGGGGGTGCGGGCCGTTTCAATCGCGGAGGAGCCCGCCCTGACGGAATTCGTCGACATTCTGTATCTGGGCGGCGCGCCTTACGCCAATATCATGGCCCCGGAATTGAAAGCCTACGCTGAGCGGCTGGATCAAAGCCGGGTGGGCACGGTGCGGCTGTTCACCACCTCCAATTGGTCCCGCCGGACGGTGCTGGCGCTGAAAAAGCTGCTGCGGGAAAAGGGCATCCAGGTGGAGGAGGCATATTTCTATGCCCACATGCTGCACATCCACGGCCGGGTGGAGGCGGCGCGAGACTTTGGGCGGAAGGGTTAACCGCCTTGCATCCTATACGATTGAAGGAGGAAATGCCATGAAAACGATCAACGTTGTGGGCGGCCCGCAGAACGCGTCCGCCGTCATCCTGGGCTGTATGCGCATGCCCGCCCTGAGCGTCGACGCGGCGGAAAAGATGATCCGGGCCGCGGTTGAATTGGGCGTCAATTTTTTTGACAACGCCACTTGCTATTCCGCCGGGGAAGCCGAGATCCGTTTCGGCGACGCCTTCCGGCAGTCCGGCATCCCGCGGGAGGATGTGATCATCCAAACCAAGTGCGGCCTGTGCTTTGAGCGCAACGAATTTGACTGGACCAAGGAAAACATCCTTTCCAGCGTGGATGACAGCCTGCGCCGGATGAAAACCGATTATCTGGACGTGCTGCTTTTGCACCGGCCCGATCTGATTTTCGAGCCCGAACAGGTGGCCGAAGCCTTCGATATTTTGGAAAAGAACGGCAAGGTCAAATATTTCGGCGTCAGCAACGTGCCCACGCTGCAAATGGAGCTGCTGCGGAAATTCGTGCGCCAGCCGCTGGTATTCAATCAGCTGCAGTTCTCCCTGGAGCAGAGCCAGCTGATCGACCAGGCGCTGTATTTGAACAACAAGACCACCGATATGTCCATCGACCGGGACAACGGCACCGTCGATTACTGTCGGCTGCACGATATCACCATCCAGGCCTGGTCGCCCCTGCAATATGGGTTCTTCAAGGGCTGCTTTGTGGATGATCCCCAATTCCCCGAGCTCAACCGGGCGCTGCGGGAGATCGGCGACAAATACGGCGTTCCCAAGACCGCCGTGGCCATCGCCTGGATCCTGCGGCACCCGGCCAGGATGCAGGCCATCGCGGGCACCATGAATCCCGATCACCTCCGGGATATCTGCGAGGCCTCCAAGGTCGATTTGACCCATCACGAGTGGTATCAATTGTATTTGGCCGCCGGGAAGTACCTGCCGTAAATGGGGGAGGACGCGCAGGCGCGCGATCGCCTGCCGCCCAGGATGGGCCCAATTGTCGGTTTCGCGGCCTGAATTGTCGTTTTTGCGTCTTTCAAATAACAGGGAAATTTGATATACTTTTCTCGTGGCAAGGGAGTAGCCAAACGCGAAAGCGCGGTTGCGAACCGTCAGCCGATGCGAAAGCATCCGGTTGCAACGAGAAGGCAAGACTTGCATTGCGGAGGAATCCGCGATGCAGGCCTTTTTCTATATAGATACCCCTGGCACATATCCGGAAAGGAGGAACCCTGACATGCTGCGCTTCATCCTGATCATCCTGCTTCTGTCGTCCCTTTCCCGCCGTTCTCTGTATGGGGGCTTCCCCTGGATGGGCGGCTGGGGCTATCGCCGTCCGCCCATGGGCTGGCATCATCGTCCCCCGATGGGCGGGCCCCATGGGATGCACGGCGGGTTCAGGGGCGGCCCCTACGGCCGCTTCTGATGGAGCTTCTTTTTCCCCGGGGCGGGGCCGTTCCCGCCCCGATCCCCTCCCCGACGCATCATCACAGAAGGAGGCCTGACTATGGAAGGAGTATGGATGTTCCTATCCGCCAAATGGTGGGTGATCCTCGTGGGGATCCTGGCGGTCTACGCGGCGTTGAAGCTGCTGCCCCGTTACAAGATCGCCCCGCCCGATACCGCGCTGATCATTTCCGGCCTGCTGCGCCGGAATTACAAGGTGCGCAATCCCGACGGCACGGTGTCGGCTAAGAAATTCGGCTATCGCATCGTGCGCGGCGGGGCCACCTTCTATATCCCCGGCATCGAGCGCATCGATCAACTGGATATGTGCCTGATGCAGGTGGATATCAAAACTGCCCAGCCCGTGCCCACCAAGGAATACATTTCCGTGGTGGTGGACGCCGTGGCCAACATCAAGATCGGGTCGGATGATCTATCCATCGCCACCGCCGCGGAGCAATTGCTGCACTACGACGCCGACCAGATCAAGGCCCTGGCCAAGGATGTGCTGGAGGGCAACATGCGCGAGATCATCGGCCAAATGACCATCGCCGAGCTGGTGCAGAACCGTGATAAATTCGCCCAGGAGTCCATCAAGGCCGCCATGAGCGATATGAGCAACATGGGCCTGGAAATCATCAACCTGACCATTCAGAACTTTTCCGATAAGGATGGCGACGTGATCGAAACTATGGCCACCCAGAACGTGGTGGAAAAAGAGCGCGACGCCGCCATCGCCCGGGCGAAGGCCCAGCAGGAGGGCCACAAGGCGGAGGTGGAGGCCGCGGCCGCCATTGCCGAGCAGGATAAGGATCTGGCCCTGCTGCAGGCCGGCTATAAGCTGGAATCCGACCAGGAAAAAGCGAAAGCCGACGAGGCCTACCGCATCGAGCAGGAGCGCGTGCGCAAAACCTACGAGGCCGAGCGCGCCGCTGCCGAATTGACCCGCCTGGAAAAGGAAACCGAGCTGAAAAAGCAGGAAGTTGAAATTGAGCGGGAACGGCTGAATGTGCAGATCCGTGAAAAGGCCGCCGCCGAAAAGGATGCCCGGGTGTTCGACGCCGAGGCGGAAAAATTCGAGCGCCAGGCCAAGGCCGACGCACAGCTCTATGAAGCGGAGAAGGAGGCCGAAGCCATCCGTATGCGGGGCGAAGCCGAAGCCGAGGCTATTCGCAAGAAGGCGGAAGCCATGCAGCTTTACGGCCAGGCCGCCATGCTGGAAATGGTGGTGGATAAGCTGCCCGATATCGCCCACTCTGTCAGCGAGCCCCTGAGCAAGACCGAAAAGATCGTCCTCTTTGGCGAGGGCGGGGCCTCCTCCATGGCCCGGGATACCGCCGGCACCATGCTGCAAACCTTTGAGGCCGTTAAGCAGGCCGTGGGTCTGGATATCCCCCAAATGCTGAAGGATGTATCGACCGGCGGGCTGGTGGGAAAGGCAGCGGGGCAGGCGGCTGACGCTGCGCCGAAGGAAAGCAGCGATTGAACCCCGCAAAAAAATGTGAAAAGCGCGGGTGCGTCTGCGTGGCGCACCCGCGTAAAGCGTGGGATGGATCCAGCCGGGATCCCCGGTTGCGAAGGAAAGAAAAGTGTATTATACTGTTCCTGTTGGATGAACGCCTGTGCGTTCAACGGGCGGAAAGATGAAAAGCGCGGGGCCGCTTGGATGCCCTCGAGGGCCGATCAATGATAGACATGGATGATTTCAAACAGATCGTTACGGAATTGCTGGACGAGCTTCCGCGGGAATTTTTCCGCGATCTCACCGGGGGCGTCATCGTGTCGGACGCGGCGGTGATCCCGGATTACGCCCGGGGGAACGATCTGTACACCATGGGTCAATACGTGGTCTTTTCCGGCGTGCGGCAGATCGTTCTTTATAAAGGCTCCTTCGATCGGGTGCACCCGTATGCGGATGCTGATGAAGCCCGCGCGCTGCTGCGGGGCGTGCTGCGCCACGAATTCCGGCATCACCTGGAATTCTTGAGCGGCATTCACGGCGCCGATTCGCTGGAGGCCCAGGATAAACGGGAAAAGCAGGCTTATCTTGCCCGGCACTGACACGGTCGGCGCTCTGCGGAAGCGGAGCGGAGAATGAAAACAGGATGCGTGAGGTCATGAAGGCGTATTTCCATCTGCCCGGACTGTTTGAGTTTTACGCGTTTTATCGGGTGTTCCTGCCGCTGTTTTATGAGCACAGGGAGTATTTTTACGACGCGTGCGAGATCGGCTCCATCTACGGCGCCCCGGCCGATTGCCTGTGGGGCGGCGGTCGCGTCGGGTTCGGGGAGGACCGGCCGGAAGAGGCGGCGGCGCTGACGCGGGCTTACGGCGTTTCGGCGCGGCTCACCTTCAGCAATTCCCTGCTTCGGCGGGAGCATCTGTCCGATCCAAAGTGCAATTCCCTCTGCGCCTTGTTTGAGGGCAGTGGCGAAAACGGGGTGATCATCGCCTCGGATCTATTGCTGGAATATTTGCAATCGCGGTATCCCGGGTTTTATTTTGTTTCCTCCACCACCAAGGTGCTGACGGAATTTGACCAGCTGAAACGGGAACTGAACCGGGCGGAATTCCGCTTCGTGGTGCCGGATTTTCGGCTGAACAAGGCGCTGGATCAGCTGAACGCCCTGCCCGAACGCCTCAAGCAGAAGGTGGAATTCCTGTGCAACGAGTGCTGCTGGTTCGCTTGCCCCGACAGGAAGGCGTGCTACGAGAGCGTCAGCCGCAAAAACCTGGGGGAGACCGGCGCCGAGCACGTTTGCGTATCGCCTTTGGCACACCGGGGCTATCGCTTTTCCGACGCCATGCAAAACCCCGGCTTCATCGGCATTCAGGAAATTCAGAACGTGTATCTGCCCAACGGTTTTTCCCATTTCAAGATCGAGGGCCGCAGCCTGGGCAGCGCGATCCTGCTGGAATTTTTGCTGTATTACATGACGAAGCCGCAGTATCAGCTGAAGGTGCGGGAAGAAATCTATCTGGACAGCACCCTGGATCTGTTTTAGAAAGAACGAAAAAAACGCCGTTTTTAGCGGCCCGCGGGGACGCGCCGGCACGGCGCTTGCATGAAAGCAGGAGCATCAGAAGCGATTCCGGCGCGGCGGGCGACGGCGGTTTCGGCGGCTGCGCCGCGGTCAGGAAAGGCTTCTCGTTTTCATCAGGACTCCTGATCCGTCAGGGCTGCCAACAGCCTTCCCACGTGGCGGGTTTCAAAGAACATATCCTTGTTCGCGATCACGATGATCGCCGCGGCGACGGTAACGACGATGGTTTCCACGCATTTCGTTTCCGGCGTCATGGCGATTTTTTCCTGCATGAAATTGACGAACAGATGGAAGATCATGCACGCCAGGATGCTCCGGTCGCTGACCAGATAGACCCAGGTGATGATGAAGCCCAGCGGGATGCCGCTGACGAAGAAATTCACCACGTACAAGGGGTTCACCATCAGCCCCGCCTGATAGGTGCCGGGAATGAAGATCAGCGGCAGGTGCCACAGGGACCACAGCGCCCCAAAGATCATGGATTCCCAGAACCAGTTCATGTATTCCCCGATGGAATCCTCGCAATAGCCCTTCCAGCCTACCTCCTCGATGATGGAGGCCAGCAGGATGGTCAGCAGCGCGCTGCCCACTCCCACGCCGGTGAAGGAAAAATCCTCCGTCCAGGAAAACTGATCGAGGGATTGGCCAAAGAGCAGCGACAGCAGGATGGCGCAAACCACGATCCCGGCGAATGCCAGCACCGCCAGGAACACGTTGGCCCATTTCACCTTATAGAAGCCGATCAGCTTGTTTTTCAAATCCCGCTTCAGCGCGTCGGATTTGGACAGCAGAACGAACAGCGTGGAAACGACCGCCGGGGCGATGAGGCCCACGGCCATCAGCATCACGCCCACATTTTCCGATGCGAAGATCGCCGGGACCCAGAAGATCCAGGTAAAGAGATACGCCAGGGCAAAGAATTTGACGGGCTTGTAGCGATAAGCGTCGCGCTGCGCGGTTTTCATGGGTTTGTTTCCTCCTTGGTGATATTTTGTTCCAACGCTTGAATGCTCCGGGGGATCAGGATCAGCGCCATGCTGGCGGCGCTGCCTGTTTGCTGAAAAATGGAAACCCCCAGGCCGGTCAGCCCCCGCCGATGGAGGACACCCATTCGCCCGTCCACAGAAGCAGGAAGCGATTGAAATTCTTTCCTTTTTTCATGCGTGTCCCCTATCGGATCAGCTGCCGGATGAAAGCCATGGCGCCGGGCGCGGCCCCCAGCAGCTTTTCGGCCATGTCGACGTACACGTCGATATCGTTGGCGGTGAAGCGGCCGTCGTCGAAGCATTCGCTGCTGATGACGAGCAGCATTTTCACCCGCTCCGGAATGTGGTCGCAATCGAAAATGCCCTCCCGGATGCCCTCCTCCACCGCCTCTGACAGAAGGGGAACGATGGTTTCCAGCAGCTGCTGCCGGATCTTTTTGTGCATCAGCACGTTTTCGGGCTTGTTCAGCGCGTCCTCGATGGGCGCTTCCTCCCGGGAGGGGCGGAGGGAGGCGATAACGCCGGCGATTTTCTGCGGGACGCCCAGCGGGGCCGCCAGCACCTGCCTGGCCCGCGCCGCCTCCTCTTCGATCATCATGCCGATCACTTCTTCCAGCATCTGCTCCTTGCTGGCAAAGTAGTAATAATAGGTGCCTTTGGCGATGCCGGCCTGATCGATGATTGCATCCACGCTGGTGCTTTCATAGCCATTGGAAAGAAACATCCTGTACGCGATCCGCAGCAATTCCTGCTTCCTTTGTTCACCCTTCCGCATGGGGGGTATGCCTCCTTTCCCGACTATCGGTCGGTAATTAGCATAATCCGCACCTGTGCGCCTGTCAAGATTTTTCGACTGACGGTCGAAATTTTATCTCTTGTCCACAGCGGGCCCGGGACCGGCAAAAAGTGGACAGGGGGAGGGCCGTATGATATGATACAGAAAAAATTTGATTTTTCCTGTAACGAAACCGGAGTTTCTCCGTCTAACCGGCGAGAATGAAGGAAAGGGGGTGAGTAAGTGGCGCAGGAGAGGAACGAAAAACTGTACGAGGCCTACTATATGCGGGTGTTTTCCTACGCCATGACCTTGACGAAGGATCGGACCGAAGCCGAGGAAATCACCCAGGAAACCTTCTTTCGCGCCGTGGTTCATAAACCGGGCTTCCGCGGCGAATCGGATGAAGCGACCTGGCTTTGCGCCATTGCCAAGCGTCTGTATCTGGATGAAAAACGGCGGCAGAGCAAAAGCGGGCCGATGCCGGAGGAAATCCCTGACGGCGGCAGGGGCGTGGAGCAGGGCGCGGTGGACCGGGATACCTCCTTCCGCATCCACCTGGCGCTGCACGCCCTGGAGGAACCCTACCGGGAGGTATTCGAGCTCAGGATCTTCGGGGAGCTGAGCTTCCGCGACGTGGGGAAGATCTTCGGCAAAACCGAAAACTGGGCGCGGGTCACTTACCACCGCGCCAAGCTGAAATTGCAGGAAAGGATGGATGAACATGGATTGTGACGTGATCCGTGATTTGCTGCCGCTGTACGCGGACGACGCCTGCAGCGAACAGAGCCGGACCTTGGTGAACGAGCATTTGCTCGACTGCGCCGATTGCCGGGATATGCTGCGGAAGCTGCGGGAAAACGAAATAGAAAATAACCTGAAGGATGAAAAAGATTCGGTGCTGCAGTACGGGGTGCGGCAATTCAAAAAGCGCACCGCCGCGGTGGGGTCGGCGGTATCGGGGTTCGTCATCGTGCCGCTGCTGGTGTGCCTGTATCTGTTCGGGTCGCCCCTGGGGTGGATCGATATCGTGCTGGCCTCCCTTTGCGTGGCCGCCTCGGTGAGCGTGGTGCCCATCATGGTGCAGGAGGATAAGCTGTTCTGGATGTTCTGCGCCTTTACCGCCAGCCTGATGCTGCTGCTGGCCGTGGTGTGCATCCACAGCCGCGGGCACTGGTTCTGGATCGCTTCCAGCGCGTCCCTGTTCGGGCTGGCGGCGGTGGGGCTGCCCTTCGTCGTCAAGGCGCGGCCCGCCCGGAAGCTGATCGGCGATCAGAACCCCTGGGTGATCGTGGTCGGCATCGATCTGGGGCTGTTCATCAATATGATGAGCATGATCGCCTCCCGGGGCAGGATCACCCTGGGCACGGTCCTGTTCACCGTGGGCGTGATCGCCGGGATCGGGCTGATCGTATCTGAAATCATCAAAAAGAGGGGGAAAAAACAATGAAAAAGAATCAATGGCTGGGCATCGTGGTCATCGTGTGCGCCGTCGTCCTATTGGCGGCGGGATTGCAAAAGCTGCCCTTCGCCCGGGCGGAGCAGTATCGCGTGGGCGACGCGGAGATCACCGATACCGTTCGGAACCTGATCGTCAACTGGACCAGCGGGGCCGTTCATATCGCGTACCACGAGGGGAACGCCATCCTGATCAGCGAACACACGGAGGGCGCGCTCAGCGAGGATAGGCGGATGCATTGGCGCCTGGCGGGGGACACGCTGGAGATCGAATACGACCGGCCGGGGTTCCGCCTGTTTTCCTTCCTGCCCCATCGGAAGGAATTGACTGTGGTTTTACCGAACGCGCTTCTGCTGAATCAAGCCGATATCAGCGCCACGTCGGCAACTTTGGATATCCCCGCCCTGCGGGCCGACAGCCTGCGCCTGGAAACGACCTCCGGCAGCATCCGCGCCGGGGTGGACGCCCGGGTCGTTGAGGGCAAGCTCACGTCCGGGAGCGTGGCGCTGCAGGTATCCGATCGGGCGGAAACCGTTCGGATCAAAGCCACGTCCGGCGATATCGCGCTGCGGGCCGAACAGGTCAGCGATCAATGCAAACTCGATACCACCTCCGGCACGGTCCGGGCGGCTGTCAAGCGGGCGGGGAGCTTCCAGGCCCATTCCACCTCGGGCGGCATTTCCGCCGCCATCGGCGAAGCGAAGCAGGCGAGCATGGAAGCCACCAGCGGCACGGTGGCTGTCGAGGTTGCCGCCGTGGCCGCCCTGGAAATCCAAACCACCTCGGGCAACGTGACGGCAGCCCTGCCCACGGCGACGGGATTTACGGCGCAGATCGAAACGACCAGCGGCCGCGTCGTGCATCAGCTTCCCCTGACCCAGCAGGGAAAAACCTATGTGTACGGCGATGGCAGCGCCGCGGTAAAGATCCGCACCACGTCGGGCAATGTGACGATCGACGGGGTCAACTGATTATCCAGCAAAGGGCCTGTCCTCCATCTTAAGGCGGGGGAACAGCCCCTATTTTCTTCCCCATCGAAGAAATTGTTTATCAGTAATCAGTCTTTACAACGGATTCCTTATCTGCTATGATAGGGGTGGATGATCCTCCGCGTCAGCGGCGGTCAACCGAACAATCACGGAGGGGGAAAACAAAATGTCTCAGCAACACAACTGTCCCTGCGCGCCGCAGTGCGCCCTGCAGGCCGCCCTTGAAAGCATCGGCGGCAAATGGAAGCTGCCCATTCTCTGCTCGCTGACCGCCAATGGGGCCAGCCGCTACAACGAATTGCTGCGCAACGTACGGGGTATTTCCAACACCATGCTGTCCCAAACGCTGAAGGAATTGGAAAGGGATCAGCTGGTGCTGCGGAAGGAATACCTGGAGGTGCCGGTGCGGGTGGAATACGAGCTGTCGGAGCGGGCGAAGCAGCTGCAGCCCATCTTGCTGCAGCTGATCCAGTGGAAGCTGGGCGGCGGGGAGCATGCCTGACACTGAAAAAACATCGGCGGGATCGGGGGGCCGCCGGGAAGGACTATTCATGAAAAACGGAAAAAAGAGCGTCGGCTGGTGGATCGTATTTGCTTTGATCGCGCTGATCATGCTGGCTGTGCTGGAATTGGGCAAGCACACGATCCTGGGCTGGGCCCTGACGCTGATCGTTCTTGCCGGGTTTGCGTACCTGAACAGGAAAAAGCTGCGTACCGCCCGCCGGCTCGTCCGGTTCGGCGCGTGGTGCGCTTTCTTTGGGCTGTTCGCCGGCATCCTGTGGGTTTCCTGGCCGCCGGTGCGGGCCGTACCCGCCGTGGCGGGCAGGAACGGCGGCGCGACGGCCATCGTGCGCGTGGCCCAGGGTGACCTGACGGGCGTCAAAACGGCGGACGGCCGGGTGGAGGTGTTCGCGGGCGTGCCCTATGCCAAGCCCCCGGTGGGCGACCTGCGCTGGCAGCCGCCCCGGCAGGCGGAGCCCTGGCAGGGCGTGCTGGCCGCCGATCATTTCGCCCCCATGTCTATGCAGACGACCAATTTGCCCATCTATGATTCCCTGGTGCGGATCATCGGCTATCACGATTATGCCGTTTCCCTGAACGACAACTACCGCACCCCGGTCAGCGAGGATTCCCTGTACCTGAACATCTGGAAGCCCGCGGGGGAGGCGGAAAAGCTGCCGGTGCTGGTGTATATCCACGGCGGCTCCCTGCAGACCGGCCAGCCCTGGTATGGCGATTACAGCGGCGAAAGCCTGGCCCGGGACGGGGTGATCGTGGTGAATATGGGCTACCGGCTGGGCATATTCGGCTTTTTTGCCGACGAGGAGCTGATGGCGGAGGATGGCACCACTGGCAACTACGGGCTGCTGGATCAGATCGCGGCGCTTACGTGGGTGCGGGAAAACATCGCGGCCTTTGGGGGCGACCCTGACAACGTGACCCTGGCGGGCGAATCGGCCGGCTCAGCCTGCGTGACGGCGCTGTGCACCTCGCCCCTGGCCAAGGGCCTGTTCCGCCGGGCCGTGGGCGAAAGCTCCACCGTCACCGCGGCCCAGCCCGCTCATTCCTTCCGCCTGCTGGACGACGCCCTGGCTGCCGGGCAGAAAACCAAGGAAAAGTACCGCGCCGCCACCGTGGCCGATCTGCGCGCCTTGCCCGCGGAAACCATCGTGGGTGAACTGAGCGCCCATCATCATATCACGGTGGATGGATACGTGCTGCCCCAAACGCCCCATGACGCCTACGCGGCGGGCGCGCACAACGAGGAAGCCCAGCTGCACGGCTTCAACCGGGAGGAATCGGCCCCCTTCATCCTGTTCAGCCAGGCGAACCTGAAGAACTATGAAAGTAAGGTCCGGGCGGCGTTCCCCGGGGAATATGCCGACCGGGTGCTTGCGCTGTATCCGGCGGGTACGGACACCGAGGCCCGGCGCAACTGGGCCGATATCTATTCCGCCGTGCTGTTCACCTACGGCCATTATTGCTGGGAGCGCCAGGCGCTGGAAAACGGCATCCCCAGCTACGTATATCATTTCCAAAAAAATAACGGCCGCCTGGGCGCCTGGCACAGCGGCGAGGAGGTGTATCTGTACGGCAATATCCCGGCGGATTCCTCCCTCTACGACGCCGGCGATCGGGAGCTGAGCCGGGTGATGAAGCAGTATTACCTGAATTTCATCCGCACCGGCGATCCCAACGGCGAAGGGCTGCCGGCATGGCCCGCCAGTACGGGCGAAAACCAGGTGCTTTCCCTGGGGGAGGATGTTGCGATGACCCCCGCGCCGTACAGGGCGCTGTATGAGATCCTGGACGACATGTACAATACCCGCCAGGATTGACGCCTGCGATAAAAGCAGCGTCCCTTCAGACCATCGGCAAAATCCCGCCAGATGGGCAGGGCTTTGTCGATGCATCCTGGGTTTTTCAACAGTCTGTGGGGGAGATCGTTCTTTGGTCCCAAAGAGCGGTCTCCCTCACTTTTCGTATTATTCTTGATATTTCTTTTTCGCCAGCCATCCCCGGAAGAGGCCGCCCTCCAACAGGGAGACAATGAAAAAGAAGATATCCGCAAAGAGGATGAAGAGGAAGGAGGGCACCAGGATGCGGGTGTATTTTTTGCCAAAGAAGGCGCGCTTCCGAATGGCGGCTCCCATCCGGGCAAGGTAATACAGCACGCCCAGATTGAAATACAGCAGGAGCAGCACGTTTTGGCCAAAGCTGCTCCAGGCGTCCCGGGGGAAAAAGCTGCCGGTTTGGATGACGCTGAGGGCGATATTCAAGATCAGCAGGGCGATCTGCACCACGAACAGGATGCGCGTCACATTCAGCATCACGCCGCCGCCGATCCCCACGCCGCCGCCCCAGGACAGCCCGGCGCGGGCGCAGAAATGCTCAAAGTTCCGCATCAGGGGCTCGTTTTGCCTGCCCTCGATAAAGCCATTGTTGGCGATGCAGTAAACGGAAAGCTGCAGGGCGTTTTCTTGGCAGAAGGCCTCCATGTCCTCCAGGAAGCGGAGTACGTGGGAGGGAACGCCGTCCACATAGAGCGGAAGGCAGAATACCGCCGCCTGGGCGTCGCGCAATTGCCCCAGGATGCGGGCGTGATCCGCCGGAGTGCGCAGCTTTTCATTCACCTTTTCCCCGCCCACGAACAGGCGCTGCAGGGCCAGGAAGTAGGCGGAGGCGCAGAACCGCTTTTTCGGGCTGCAGTTGATGAATACCGTTTTCATAATATCCCCTCCAATTCCGCGGCGTCCCGAAGGAACAGCACTTCGGTGCGCTCAAAGCCTTCGTTGACGGCGTTGCGCTGGGCCAGATAACGGAAGGTGTCCTGCTCCGCCGGGGTGGCGTTGCCATAAACGACGACCTTCCACAGGTCGTGCCGGCCATAGCGCAGGGTGTGGTGCATTTGCCGGCCGCGATAGGTGCTGAGCGGCGTGGAGGTTCCGATGGCCCGGTCCAGCACGTTTTTAACGTTGGCGCTGTAGCCGCCGTACAGATTTTTCGTCACGATCACCATTTCGTCCGCCTGGCCGATGAGGCGGCAGACCTGCTGCAGGGTATCCCGCATGAAGCATTCCGCGGGGTGCTTGGTCCAACAGCCGAAGCATCCCTGGCACGGGGCGAATTTTCCGTTGGCCGATATCACCCGGTCGCACCGGGCCGCGATGCTTTCGTCGTAGGGGCTGCCCAGGTCGTGTAAGATGATTTTCATGTTTCTTCCCCCTCGTGCTTTGTGCCTGTTTGCGCGCGCTGAAGCGCTGTTAGCTCCCGGATGCAGTAGTCGCACCACGCGCGCTGCATCGATTCATACATCTGCCCGAAGGCGATGGTGAGCTTCCAGTAGACCGCTTTTTCCGGGTGATCGACCGCCTGCCGGTACATATCGGCGTTGGCGGCGGCCTGCTTCCCTTCGTCGGGGAAAACGGCGGCGTCCCGAAAGGCCTGGAAAAAAGCGATGTTTTCCTCCACCGGCAATTCGCCCATGAAGAAGGTTTTCATCAAAAACGGGTTTTTCACGCCCCCGGGCAGACGCCGATCCCGAAGCCACCGCAGCAATTCCTCGCGCCCGGCGGGCGTGATGGAAAACACGTTCTTGTCCGGTCGGCCGGTTTGGGATATGTGGGTCTGGCTGATCCACCCGGCCTTTTCCATGGTTTGCAGTTCCCGGTAGATCTGGCTGGTCTGCGCCGTCCAGAAATGATTCAGGGAATCCCGGAACACCGTCATGATCTCATAGCCGGTTTTATCGCCGTTCCCGATCAGGCCCAGGATGCCGTGCTTCAGCATACGCTCCCTCCTCTATATTCCACTTATGGAATATCATACAGCCTGGGCCGGTATCTGTCAAGGGGGAATTTGATCGGGAGCTAACGCGCCTGGTCAGAAGGGATGTTTTTGATAAAAACTTCCGAAATCGCAACGAACGGCGCGCGGCAGGCAGGGCGCGGACGCCGCGGCGTCGAAGTATACCCGGGCGAAACGAAGAAGATCGATGGGGAAAGAGAGGGAGGCGGCGATGGCACTGTATCAGCTGACGGAGCGGGTGTGGGTTTACCCCTATGAAGAGGCGCGGGATCGGCCCAACCTGGGGTATATCCGGGGCGACAGCTGGAGCCTGGCGGTGGATGCCGGGCATTCCGCGGCCCATACCGGGGAATTCTACCGCGCGCTGCAGGCGCAGGGCTTGCCCCTGCCCGCGGTCACCGTGCTGACGCACTGGCACTGGGATCATACCTTCGGGATGCACGCCGTTCACGGCCTGTGCCTGGCCAACGCGCGGACGAACCAACACTTGGCCGATTTCCGAAAACAGCTTGAAAGGGAAGGGCCCGCAAGCTTCTTTGCCCTGGATGAACGCATCCGCCGGGAGTATGCCGGCGGTGAGCCGGTGATCGTGACGACGGCAGATCTTACGTTTTCGGGATCGATGCGTCTCGATTTGGGCGCCTGCGACGTGCGCCTGATGGAGACGGAAGCCCCGCATACGGATGATTCCACCCTGGTTCACGTGCCGGGGGAAAAGATCTTGTTCATTGGCGACGCCGCGTGCGGCGCGCTGCCGGCATGGAACAAGGACCCGGCCCTGTGCCGGAAGCTGGCCGCCGCCATCGAGGGAACCTGCGCGGAGACCGTGCTGGAGGGCCACTGGACGCCCCAGACCCGGCGGGAATCGGTGGACGATCTGCTTTCCGACGCGGAAGGATGAAAAGAAGGCGGCCGCGGCGTTGGCCCGGGAATCGCTGATGCGGATCTGCCATTTGGACGCCACGCGGCGGATTGCTATTTCCGGGACCTGTGGCTGGTGGCGTTTGGCTTCGGTACCCTGATCGTGACGGGCGACTGCCCCTATACCGACGAGGAGAGATTCCCCGTGGGAACGGAAATCAGCCTGGCTGTATGCAAGGCGCACAAGAAGGCGCCCGGCCTGCCGGAGGACCGCTGCGACCGGGACGCGATTTTACGAGAGCTGGTGAGGAAATGATGGCATCGAATCGGGAGGCGGGCGCGCTGCGGTTAAGGCCCTATCGGGCGTCGGACGCGCCGATCATCCTGTCCTGGTGCGGTGATGAGATCGGGTTTTACCAATGGACGGCGGGGGTGCTGGGGGATTACCCCCTCAATGAGCGGGCGTTTAGCGCCGTTGAAAGGCTGATGCCCTTTACAGCCTTCGATCATTCCGGCCCGGTGGGGTTCTTTACCCTGCGGGAGCCCGGGGGATCGGGGGAGGAATTGCGCTTTGGCTTCGTGATCGTTGATCCGGCCAGGCGCGGCCAGGGCTGCGGCCGGGCCATGCTGCGGCTGGGGCTGAATTTCGCTTTTCACGTCTATGGGGCCCGGCGGGCATCCCTGGGCGTGTTTGAAAACAACCCCGCCGCGCTGCGCTGCTATCTGGCGGCGGGCTTTTCCATCGTTCCCACCGAATCGCCGGAAACCTACCGGGCGCTGGGGGAAGCGTGGCCTTGCCTGGAATTGAGGAAGGAAAACGCGGCGGATCCGTGAGGAACGCTGAAAATATCGGAAATTGTAACAAAAAATGGTATACGGAATGCCATCTTTATGATATAATAAAATGAATCCTCAGCAATGGAAGCAGGGACCGAACGGGATCCTGCCTGTGGACCGATAAGGAGGAAAAAAGATGAAACGTAGCGCTTGGAAATGGCTGGTATTGGTGCTGCTGTGCGGGCTGCTGGCGGGGCTGACCCTGAGCGCCCAGGCCGCGGAAACCAAATTTCCCATCACGGATTCGTTCACGCCGGAGCATACGGGCCGGATCACGTATTCGGAGCCGGAGGGCAGCGACGGCTATAACGATTATTCCTTTACCCTGAATTATCCGGCCCGGATCACCCTGACGGTGACCAATACGGCGCCGGATGTGAACTATTACACGTCCTACAAACGGCCCTATCTGAGCATTTATTCTCCTTCGAAGGGCACGCCGTCCTTCGCGACGAGCGATCATCCCAAGCCCGGCGAATCCTTCACGAAAACCTACGCGCTGGAGCAAGGCACCTGGACGCTGCGGATCAGTTATTACTACGGCGCCAGCTATGATCTTTCCCTGACCTATGCCACGATGCCGCGGTACACCGGATCGGGCATCTACGTGGGCGTGGGCAAATCCGTCAAGGTGCCGCTGAAATATACGGACGGTGAAACCGTCACCTGGGAGGACGGCTATCATACCACCAATCTTTTCTCCGTATCCAGCGACGGCATGGTGACGGGCCTGCAAACGACGGGCAACAACAGCTATGGCCTGTACTACGTCTGCGACGGCGTTCGCACGTTGATCCCTGTGCACGTGGTGGAGATGAATACCACCGGCGGCACCCTGACGGTGGGCAAGAAGCAGACCCTGTCCTTGACGGGGGCCGGCAGCGTCGCGATCGATTGGAGCAGCAGCAACACCAGCGTGGCCACGGTGACGAAGAAGGGCGTGGTCAAGGCCATCGGCGCGGGCAAAGCCACCATCACCGCCAAGATCGACGGGAAAAAGATGGATACCGCCGTCATCAAGGTGGCGCCTAAATTTGAAAAGACCACCGTGGTGGTGACGAAGGGGGATAAGATCACCCTGAAGCTGGTGGGCGATAACGGCATGAAGGCGTCCTGGAGCAGCGCCGATACCAGCATCGCCACCGTGAGCAAATCGGGCGTAGTGAAGGGCATTGCCTCCGGGAAAACCAAGATTTCCTGCAAGATCAACGGCGAAACCATCACCGCCACGGTGAAGGTGGCGGCGCTGAAAAAAACCAGCGTCAGCGTGGTGCCCAAGAAAACGGTGAAGCTCACCGTTTCCAATTCCAGCGGCCAGACCCTGAAGTGGACCACCAGCAACAAGAAGATCGCCAAGGTGTCCAGCACCGGCGTGGTCACCGGCGTGGCCCTGGGCACCGCCAAGATCAGCGTGACGGTGAACGGCGGCAAAAAGCTGACCGCCACGGTGAAGGTCATTCCCGCAATCAATAAAACCTCCGCCACCCTGACGAAGGGCGATACCGTGAAGCTGACCATCACCGGCGCGGGCTCCAACAAAGTGACGTGGAGCTCCAGCAACACCAGCATCGCCTCCGTCAGCAGCAGCGGCGTGGTCACCGGCGGCAGCAAAACCGGCACCGCCACCATCACCGCCAAGGTGGCCGGCTACTCCCTGAAATGCAAGGTGAAGGTGATGCCCAAACTGACCATCACCGTCAACCGGATCGCCGAGGAATCCATTTACAACACCGTGTACGTCACCTTCCACAATTACACCAACAAGCGGGTGGTGTACGTGAAATTCAACATGACCCAGTATAACAACGCCGGCCAGAAGCTGCGCAGCCCCTACTCGTATTTCTACCTCAACGAAACCATCGAGCCCAACAGCGATTTCCTCGGCCACTGGTACTGGGTGAACGACGATACCAAGTCTGTCAAGATCAGCATCACCGAGGTGACCTATTCCGACGGCAGCAAGTGGCGCCCGTAACGGGACGAGGGGCTGCGTCAGCATCGTATTTTGATACCATAGGAACGTACAGAGCGCTGGGAATCACCCGGCGCTCTGTTTTTTTCAAGCGGGGACTTTTGATTCCGTGATCCAGCGAACGGCCCGCATGCACGCTTTCCGCCCTTCATCATAGGATGGATCATAGCCAACCGCGATGGAGGGAAGAAAGATGATCATGACGGCTGCGTGGGGGATCCTGATCCCCTTTCTGGGCACGGCCCTGGGGGCGGCGTGGGTTTTTTTCATGAAAAAGGCGATGCGTCCGGGGCTTCAGCAGGCACTGAACGGCCTGGCCGCCGGGATCATGGTGGCGGCCTCTTTTTTCAGCCTGCTGCTGCCGGCGCTGGATCAGGCGGGCATCGCGCCGACGGTGATCGGGTTCCTGGCGGGCATGCTGCTGCTGCATGGCATCGACGGCGCGCTGACGCGCATCAAGCGGCGGGATCGGCATTTGAGCAAAACGGAAAAGCTGCTGCTGGCGGTGACGCTGCACAACGTGCCGGAGGGCATGGCGGTGGGGGTGGCCTACGCCGGGTGGCTGTTCGGCCGGCAGGATGTCACGCTGACGGCGGCCTTCGCCCTGGCCCTGGGCATCGCCCTGCAAAATATCCCGGAGGGGGCCATCGTGTCAATGCCCCTGCGGGCGGAAGGCATGCCCACTGGCCGGGCGTTCTGGTGCGGGGTGCTGAGCGGCGCGGTGGAGCCGGTTGGCGCGGTGCTGATCCTGGCTGCCGCCGGGGTGTTTGCGCCGGTGCTGCCCTGGCTGCTGGCCTTCGCCGCCGGAGCCATGTTTTCCGTGGTGGTGGAGGAATTGATCCCGGAAATGGAGGAGCAGGGGGCCAAGAACTGGGGCAGCCTGTGCTTCGCCCTGGGCTTTGTGGTAATGATGGCCCTGGATGTGGCGCTGGGGTGAGCGAAAATGCCATGCACGGAAACGCCCCGCCCTGCTTTGGCCGGGAAGGGGAAAACACCGTGCTTTTTGATATAGAATGTTAGACAACAATCATTGTTATCCCGCCCGAAATGGAGACGAAGGCGGAATGGCGTGGAGGAATCTGACGCGGCTGAACCAGCCGACTTTCAGATCCCTCGATTCCGCTTCGCTGGCGCTCCGCTTCACTCGGGATGACGAGAGAGTTTTTTGTTCATAGTTTTCTTGGAGAGCAGGATTCAGTGAGTGCGGGCCATGCGTTCCCCTACACCAAAACAAAAAGCTCCCCGCCCGGCCTTGGCCGGGAAGGGGGCAAACACGATACTTACCTCAGTGAGCATGGGCAAGCGTAGCGCGGGCCATGCGTTCCCCTACACCAAAACAAAAAGCTCCCCGCCCGGCCTTGGTCGGGAAGAGGGCAAACATGATACTTACCTCAGTGAGCATGGGCAAGCAAAGCGCGGGCCATGC
>JAFUXH010000062.1 GCA_017470945.1 Clostridia bacterium
CGCATGGTCGCGCCGCAAAGCCAACTAATCTCCACTCTCCACTCTTCACTCTTCACTCTAAATCAACTCTCCATTGCCGGTGGACTGAACTGTTCCGTATCCGAATCCCAAACACCACGCCCCCGCGCGGAGAGCTCCGCGCGGGGGCGCTGTGTAACTTTGGATCAGTTCGATCAGACCACGCCCTGGGCGTACATGGCGTCGGCCACCTTCAGGAAGCCCGCGATGTTCGCACCGGCCTCGAAGTTGCCCTCCATGCCGTATTCCTTGGCGGCATTGGCGATGTTGTGGTAGATGTTCACCATGATGGTCTTCAGCTTGGCGTCCACCTCTTCGGCGGTCCAGCTGAGGCGCTCGCTGTTCTGGCTCATCTCCAGGGCGGAGGTGGCCACGCCGCCGGCGTTGGCGGCCTTGCCGGGGGCAAACAGCACGCCCGCCTTTTGCAGGGCCAGGGTGGCTTCGTAAGTGGTGGGCATGTTGGCGCCTTCGGCCACGGCGATGACGCCGTTCTTGATCAGGGCCTGGGCCCCTTCCTCGTTCAGCTCGTTCTGGGTGGCGCAGGGCAGGGCGATATCGCACTTGACCGTCCAGATGCCGCGGAAGCCCTCGGCGTACACGCTGCCGGGAACCCGGGCGGCGTATTCCTTGATGCGGCCGCGCTCCACTTCCTTGATCTGCTTGACCACGGCCAGGTCGATGCCGTTTTCATCCACCACGTACCCGTTGCTGTCGCTCATGGCGACCACCTTGGCGCCCATCTGGGTGATCTTCTGCACGGCGTAGATGGCCACGTTGCCGCTGCCGGATACCACGACGCGCTTGCCGGCCACGTCGATGCCGTGCTTTTTCAGCATGGCGCTGGTCAGGTAGCACAGGCCGTAGCCGGTGGCTTCGGTGCGGGCCAGGCTGCCGCCGTAGGAAAGGCCCTTGCCGGTGAGCACGCCCTCGTACAGGCCGGTGATGCGCTTGTACTGGCCGTAAAGGTAGCCGATTTCCCGGCCGCCCACGCCGATATCGCCGGCGGGCACGTCGGTATCCTTGCCGATGTATTTATACAACTCGGTCATGAAGCTCTGGCAGAAGCGCATCACTTCGTTGTCGCTCTTGCCCTTGGGGTCAAAGTCGCTGCCGCCCTTGCCGCCGCCGATGGGCAGGCTGGTCAGGCTGTTTTTGAGCACCTGCTCAAAGCCCAGGAACTTGATAACGGAAAGATTCACGCTGGGATGCAGCCGCAGACCGCCCTTGTAGGGGCCGATGGCGTTGTTGTACTGCACGCGGTAGCCCCGGTTCACCTGCACCTTGCCCTGATCGTCGATCCACGGCACCCGGAAAATGATGGCGCGGTCCGGCTCCACAAAGCGCTCCAGCAGGCCCTTGTCCTCATATTCGGGGTGCTTGTCAAAAACAGGGGAAAGGGCTTCCAGCACTTCCTTTGCCGCCTGCAGAAATTCCTTTTCGTGGGCGTTGCGGGCCTCCAGATCGGCCAATACCTTCGCGACGTATGCGTTCATGATCTCTACCTCCTTGTAAAATCAAACGCCGAAGCGTTCTGCTCACTTCGGCGAATATTATATAAAATCGAAGAAAAGAAATGCAAGATACCGGCTGTTCTTTGCTTGTATTTTGCCTGTTTTTTCAATGTTTTTCAACCTTTGGCATCAGCGTTTGGCACAGGCTCCAGTCGTAGGCAAGCCGCCTGTCGGCGTCGTAGAGCAGATCCGAGGTGAATTGCTGGATCGCTTCCTCTCGTTTTTGAGGGTCCCGGATCTCCGCCAGGGCGGGCAGGCAATCCGGCGTGCAGCTTTCCCGCAGGGACACGATGGCGTTCCAATCCCCCGTTCCTTCGTTGAAGCGCCGCACCTGATTCCGGCATACGATGCGATCGACGTTGCATAGGTTCAGCGCGATCCAGCTGCCAAGCGCCACCGCCGCCAGCAGGGGGCAGATGCGCAGCGCGGGCCGAACGCTTTTGACGATCGCCGCGATCAGCGCCAGCAGGATCATGGCCATCGCCCACAGGGTCAAAAGGCGCAGGGTGCTCAGGCCGTAGGCGTCCATATACAGCCGCATGCGGAAGAAGGCGGAGGCGTTGATGACGATGGTCAGCGCCGCCACCAAGGCGCACAAGGCGCGTACCGCCCGGGCGTCCCGCCACAGCGCCAGGGCGGGCAGGATCAGGGCCAGCGTCAAGCCGGCCAGGGCCACCAGCTGGAAAAACCCGCTGCGGGCGTACGCCGCATAGCCGCCGCTCATGCGCACGGAGGATACCCCGCCGAACAGATACCGCACCTGGATGTAGGCAAATACGGCGTACAGCAGCGCCAGCACCGCCAACACCACGGCAATCGCCAGGGGCTGAAGGCTCGGGGCGCGGGCGGGGGATAGCGCCTTGGGGGGCAGCACTGCGCTGAACAGAAAGGAAAACAGGGCCAGCGACAGGAAAAAGGCGATGATCAGCCGCATCAGGAAACGGCCGTCCAGGCCGCCGATGGCGTGGGCCCCCTCGATCCACAGGCTTTCAAACAAAGCGTCGGCGCTGCACATCAGCGTTACCGCCACCGCCGTTATCGGGATCGCCGCCAGCAGCCCCATCAGCACGGGATACCAGCCGACCTTGTTTTTCCGCTTTAGCGACAGCGCGCGGAAGGGTACGCCCCAGTGTCGCAGCGGCGTGCGGAACAGGAGGCGAAAGCCATCCCACAGCCCGGCGGCGGTCAGCGGCGGATGGGCGATCTGCCCGGTGAGGCTGAACACGGCCTGGGCCGACAGCAGCACGGTGACCGGCAGGTTCATGGCCCGCAGGCCGTCGTTGGCAAACAGCGCGAAGCATGTCCCCAGCAGGATGGAAAGGATCAGGCAAAGCGATCCGCCCCGGGTCCAGCGCAGGGTCCCTTTCACTTGGGCACAGATCAGCGCGGCGCTCAGCAGCGCCCATTGGGTCACTGTCAGGCCGATGCCCGGCAGATGATCGGAAAAGAAGAATTCGCCCTTCCAGTGCAGGAAGGTCCAGCCGACGGCGGCTGCCGCAGCGCAGATCAGCAGGGTCAGGCCCGTGCCGCCCATCGGCTGCGCTTCTTTGGTTTCCGCCGTTTGCGCGGGCAGCGTTTCTTCTTCAGGCATCATCCTGCACCCCCTCCTCGTACACCAGGATATCCCCCGGCTGGCATTGCAGCGCTTTGCAAATGGCGTCCAGGGTGGAAAAGCGCACGGCCTTCGCCTTGCCGTTTTTCAGAATGGAAAGATTGGCCATGGTGATGCCCACCTGATTACTCAATTCCGTCATGCTCATTTTCCGGCGGGCCAACATGACGTCCAGATCGATGCGGATCATTGCGTGCCCTCCTCAAATCGTCAGGTCGTTTTCTTCCTTCAGCTTCACAGCCCGGGCCAGCAATTTGCCGATGCCCCAGGCCAGCACCCCCAATGCGCCGCTGGCCACCGTGGCGGCCAGTACGCAAAACGCCCACCCCGCGTTGCCCACGTTCAGGATCAGGCAGGGCAGGATACCCGCCGCCAGGATGATGCCGCTGCCGATCAGCATGCAGCGGGCGATGCGCTGAAGCCCCCGGGCGTTTTCCTGGCAGAAGGACCGATCCTGACCGATGCGCGCGCAGATACGGAAATACTCTGTCAGCGCGTACAGGTAGACCCCGGCCAGGGCCCAGGCGCAGATCAGCACCGGCCAGAACATGAATTGCAATTGGGGATACTCCTCCCGAATACCGACACCCAGCAGCGGGATATACAGGAAAAAGACGATGAGCAGCACCAGCGCGGCCAATGCCCCGGCCGCGATCAGACAACGGGATACCTTACTGTGTTCCATGGTTGTTTCCCTCCTTACGGGCATACTATATCACGCAGAAAATCATTTGTCAATAAAAATTTATCGAAAAACGATAAATAATTATTTTGAATCGATTAAATTGGGAGATATAAAGCGGCTTCGCGCCATCGCCCGGGGAGGGGCGGGACGAGGGCGGATTGTATCCAATGCGGAATTTTCAAAAAAACGGTTGACATTTCCCTGCGATATGGCTATACTGAGGAGGAAATTTTGAAAGAAAGGAGGCCGCAGCGATGACCATGAAGAAACTGAACCTTGTTGCATGGGTGCCTGCGAAGGGTATCTTTGTGTGCGTTTGCGGCCGCCTGGAAACTGCGATGCGCCGGTAGAGGCGTTTGATCGGCAGGAGAATAGGCCATCGGCTGCAATGCGCGCCGGTGGTCTTTTTGTATGGATTTCAAGAAGGGGGATCAACCTGTTATGCAAAAGCGCAATTCCCGCCTGATGGGCGCGCTGATCCGGGAGAACAAATGGTATTTCCTGGCGGCGCTGATCTGCACGGTGTTTACCGTGATCATCGAATTTATTACGCCCATCCTGCTGGCGGAGACCCTGGATCATTATTTGCAGGGGCAGCCCAGCCGCATGCCGGGCTTCATCAACGCCTGGGTGGATTCCCTGGGCGGGCCTACGTATATGGCCCGGAACCTGTGGATCGTGGGCCTGGCGCTGGTGGGGCTGAACCTGCTCAGCGGCGCGTTTTCCTTCGGCAAGGGCCGGGCCCAGGCCGTGGCGGGGGAAAACGTATCGCTGACGCTGCGGGAAAAGCTGTACGCCCACATCCAGCGGCTGCCCTTCGCCTACCACGTGAAGGCGGAAACGGGCGACCTGGTGCAGCGCTGCACATCCGACGTGGAAACGGTGCGCCGGTTTTTGGCCATGCAGCTGATGCAGGTGGTCAACGCGGTGATGATGATCGCCTTCGCGCTGTTCTACCTGTTCCGGGAAAATGCGAAAATCACATGGATCAGCATGATCATGCTGCCGGGGCTGTTTCTGTTCGCGTTCCTGTTTTTCAAATGGGTGATCAAGAATTTCCGCCTGTCCGATGAGGCGGAGGGCAAAATGAGCGCCGTGCTGCAGGAAAACCTGACCGGTGTGCGGGTGGTGCGCGCGTTTGGCCAGCAGGAATACGAAGTGGAAAAATTCGAAAAGGTGAGCAGCGATTTCCGGAAAAAAACCTTCAAGCTGTGCAACCTGCTGGCGGTATATTGGGCCACCAGCGACGCGCTGAGCATGACCCAATCCATGCTGACGCTGCTGGCCTGCGTGTATTTCGCCATCCGGGGGGAAATCACCGTGGGCACCATGATCATTTTCACCTCCTACATTTGGAAATTGCTGTTCCCCATCCGGCAGCTGGGCCGCATCCTGTCCGACGCGGGCAAGAGCAGCGTGGCCCTGGGCCGCATCGACGAGATCCTGCGGGTGCCGCAGGAGCCGGAGGAGCCCAACGCCAAAAAGCCCAGCCTGAAGGGCGACATCGTGTTCGATCACGTGGGCTTTTCCTACGACGAGGGCCGGGAGGTGCTGCGGGATATGAGCTTCACCGTTCCCGCCGGCAAAACGGTGGCCATTTTAGGCGCCACCGGCAGCGGCAAATCCAGCGTGGTGCACCTGATCCAGCGGCTGTTTGAGCCGCAAAAGGGCGAGATCCGCATCGGCGGCACCCCGATCAAGGAGATCGACCGGTATTACCTGCGCTCCCGGGTGGGCCTGGTGCTGCAGGAGCCCTTCCTGTATTCCAAAACCCTGCGGGAAAACGTGGCCATCGCCGTGCGCGACGCCACCGCGGAGCAGATCGACCGGGCCGTGACCGACGCCGCCGCCAAGGAATTCATTTTGGACAGCGATCAGGGCTACGACACCCTGGTGGGCGAGCGGGGGGTCACCCTGTCCGGCGGGCAGAAGCAGCGGGTGGCCATCGCCCGCACCCTGATGAAGGATAACGACATTCTGATTTTTGACGATTCCCTGTCCGCCGTCGATACGGAAACCGACGCGCAGATCCGCGCCGCCCTGAAAAAGCGGGGCCGGAACGTGACCACCATTATCATCAGCCACCGGATCGTCACCCTGAGCCAGGCCGATTGGATCCTGGTCATGGAGGATGGCCGGATCACCCAGCAGGGCACCCACGAGGACCTGGTGCGGCAGGATGGCCTGTACGCCCGGATCTTCAACATCCAATCCGCCCTGGAGGAAGAATTCAAAGAGGAGAAAAACGGCTATGCAGCAGTTTGAGGAACAGGATTTTACCAAAAAATTCTCCCTGTCGCTGTGGAAAAAAGTGCTGCAGCATACCAGGGAATATCAGGGGGATCTGGTGCGGCTGATGATCGTGATGGGCATCACGGCGGCTTGCGACGTGATCTTCCCCCTGCTGACCAGCTACGCCATCGATCACTTTATCCCCAACCTGGATCGCCCCGGCTCCACCGAGGGCCTGCCCCTGTTCATCGCGGCGTACCTGGCGGTGATGCTGGTGCAGGTGGTCGCCATTTTCCGCTTCCTGTATCTGGGCGGAAAAATCGAGGTGGGGGCCTGCTACACCATCCGGAAAAAGGCGTTTCAAAAATTGCAGGAGCTGCCCTTTTCCTACTATGACCGCATGCCCGTGGGCTACCTGATGAGCCGCATGACCAGCGATACCCAGCGCCTGGCGGAGACCATCGGCTGGTCGCTGCTGGACCTGGCCTGGGGCGGCGTGATGATCGTGGCGGCCAGCGCCACCATGTTCGCCCTCAATTGGAAATTGACGCTGGTGGTGCTGCTGGTGGTGCCGCCGCTGGCGGTGATCTCCTGGTGGTTCCAGCAGCGCATCCTGCAGGCGTACCGCCGGGTGCGCAAAACCAACAGCAAAATCACCGGCGCGTTCAACGAAGGCATCATGGGGGCCAAGACCACCAAAACGCTGGTGCGGGAAGAAATGAACATGGAGGAATTCACCACCCTGACGAAGGATATGAAGCGATCCGCGGTGCGCGCGGCGTCCCTGTCGTCGCTGTATCTGCCCATCGTGGTGTCGCTGGGCAGCGTGGCCACGGCCTACGCCCTGTGGAAGGGCGGCCAGCAGGTGATGATCGGCGGCATGACGCTGGGCGTGTTCCAGGTGTTTTTCAATTACACCGTGCAGTTCTTTGAGCCCATCCGCAACATCGCCAACGTGTTTGCCGAAATGCAAAGCGCCCAGGCGGCGGCCGAGCGGGTGATCACCCTGCTGGAAACGGAGCCCGATATCGTGGATACCCCCGAGGTGGAGGCGGAATTCGGCGATAATTTCCACCCCAAGAAGGAAAACTGGCCCCCGTTGACGGGCGATATCGAATTCTGCCACGTGGATTTCCAATATAAAGCGGGGGAAAAGGTGTTGAGCGATTTCAACCTGCGCGTGAAGGCGGGGGAAACCATCGCCCTGGTGGGCCCCACCGGCGCGGGAAAATCCACGGTGGTAAACCTGGTGTGCCGTTTTTACGAGCCCACCGGCGGAGTGATCAAACTCGACGGGGTCGATTACAAAAAGCGCAGTCAATTGTGGCTGCAAAGCAACCTGGGCTACGTGCTGCAGGAGCCCCGGCTGTTTTCCGGCACCATCCGGGATAACATCCGCTACGCCAAATTGGACGCCACCGACGCCCAGGTGGAGGAAGCCGCGCGGCTGGTGAACGCCGAGCCCTTCATCCTTCGGATGGAAAAGGGCTACGATACCGACGTGGGGGAGGGCGGCAGCCGCCTGTCCACCGGGGAAAAGCAATTGATCTCCTTTGCCCGGGCCATTCTGGCTGATCCCCGCATCTTTGTGCTGGATGAAGCCACCTCCTCCGTGGATACCCAAACCGAGCAGATCATCCAGCACGCCATTTCGAAGGTGCTCACCGGCCGTACCTCCTTCATCATCGCCCACCGGCTGTCCACCATCCGCACGGCGGACCGCATCCTGGTGATCGACGACGGAAACATCAAGGAAATGGGCACCCATCAGGAATTGCTGCAGAAAAAAGGCGCGTATTACAACCTGTACACCAACCAATTCCAGGAAGAACAGGCCATGGAGATCCTGGGCAAGGCGGAGGCGTAAGGCATGAAAACGCTGGAGATCCTGGGCGACAACCGGCTGGACGCCTATACCCGCACCCGGGTAGGCTGCCGCGGGTTTGTGCTGCGGGGAGAAGAGATCCTGCTTTCCCGCGAGGAAAACACCGATTACTGGCTGATCCCGGGCGGCGGGCTGGAAGCGGGGGAAACCCTGCGCGCGTGCTGCGCCCGGGAGATCCGGGAAGAAACGGGCTGCCTGACGCGGCCCGACCAGCCCCTTCTGATGGTGCGGGAATTTTACGAGGCATGCTGCTATACCAGCTTCTATTATTCGTGCGCCGTGGAGGGCTGGGGCGCGACCCAGCTGACGGAGGTGGAAAAGCGCCGGGGCCTGCGGCCTGCATGGCTGCCGATCGAAATGGCCATGGAGATTTTCTCCCGCCACGCGGATTATGCCGAAACCAATGAGGAGAAACGCGGCGCGTATCTGCGGGAATACGCGGCGCTGCAGGCCTTTTTGCCCCTGTTTGATCAGCCCCAACGGCGCAAACCTTTGTATATCGAAACCGCGCGTCTTGCGATCACGGAATTTTCCCCCGAAATGGCGCGGGATGTGCACCGCAATTCGCTGGACGCGGATAACCGCCGCTTCGTGCCCGACGAGGTGTTTGAAACGGAGGAGGAAGCCCGGGATACGGTGGCCTTCCTGATGAATTGCTACGGCGGCGAGGAGGGGCCCTTTGTGTACCCCATCCTGCGAAAGGAGGGGGAAAATATCGGCTACGTGCAATTGAGCCCCCTGGGCGGAGAATGGGAAATCGGCTACCACATTGCCGCGGCCTACACGGGCCATGGCTACGCTGCCGAGGCGGTGCGGGCCTTTCTGCCCGAAATAGCCCGGCGGAAGGGGCTGGATCACGTTCTGGGTGTTTGCCTGATGGACAACGCCGCCTCCGCCCGGGTGATGGAAAAATGCGGCTTCCGTCGAATCTACGCCGGGCCAGGGGCGTATCAGGGCCGGCAAAGGAACATCGTGAAGGCGGTGTGGGAAGCGGAAGGCTGAATGAGCCGGCTTCATTCCTCCCCGGGGCAGGCTGCCGGGAGGATCATTCCCGTTGACAATTCAATAAAAACAACGCATAATAGAGCGTAGCTCCCCATCCCGATTCTGAAGGAGGAAAATGGCATGCGTAAGGCCAGACTGGTATTGGATAAGGATTATGTGATCGCCCCGATCGACAAACGGATCTACGGCTCCTTCGTGGAGCATTTGGGCCGGTGCGTGTATACCGGCATATACGAGCCGGGCCATCCCCGGGCCGATGCCCAGGGCTTCCGGCAGGACGTGCTGGATTTGGTCAGGCGGCTGGACGTGCCCATCGTGCGCTATCCCGGCGGCAACTTCGTATCGGGCTTCCGGTGGGAGGATTCCATCGGCCCGGCGGCTGATCGGCCCAAGCGGCTGGACCTGGCCTGGAAAACCACCGAGCCCAACGCGGTGGGCCTGCATGAATTCGCCGACTGGGCGAAAAAGGCCGGCTCCGACGTGATGTACGCCATCAACCTGGGCACCCGTGGCCCCGCCCAGGCCCAGAACGTGGTGGAATACGCCAATCACCGGGGCGGCAGCTATTGGAGCGACCTGCGCGCGAAAAACGGCAGCCCCGACCCCTTCAACATCAAATTGTGGTGCCTGGGCAACGAAATGGACGGTCCCTGGCAGATGGGCAGCAAAACGGCCTACGAGTATGGCCGCATCGCCAATGAAGCCGCCAAAATGATGAAGTGGACCGACGATTCTATCGAGGTGGTGGCCTGCGGCTCCTCCGCCTTTACGATGCCAACCTTCGGGGAATGGGAATATACCATGCTGAGCGAATGCTACGACAACGTCGATTACGTGTCGCTGCACCGGTATTACGGCAATCCCCACAACGATACCCCCGATTTCCTGGCCTCCACCATGGACCTGGATGCTTTCATCCGCACGGTGGCCTCCATCTGCGACGCGGTGAAGGGCAAAAAGCACAGCAAAAAACAGGTGAACCTGAGCCTGGACGAATGGAACGTGTGGTATCATTCCAACCAGCAGGATCAGGAGCTGCACAAGCGGGAGCCCTGGGGCACCGCCTTGCCGCTGCTGGAGGACGTGTATAACTTCGAGGACGCCCTGCTGGTGGGCCTGATGCTGATCACCATCCTGAAAAACGCCGACCGGGTGAAGGTGGCCTGCATGGCCCAATTGGTCAACGTGATCGCCCCCATCATGACCCGGCCCGGCGGCGGCGCATGGGCCCAGACCATTTTCTATCCCCTGCAGCAGGCCAGCCGGTATGGCCGGGGCAAGAGCCTGCTGCCCCAAATGACCAGCGAAAAGGCCGATACCAAGCATTATACCGACGTGCCCTTCGTGGACGCCGCCGCCACCCTGGCGGAAGATGGCAGCGTGACCATCTTCGCCGTGAACCGAGATTTGCAGGAAGCCGCCGAACTGGCGTGCGATCTGCGGGCCTTCGGTACGTTCAGGGAAGCGACCCATTCCGTGCTGCATCACGACGACGTGAAGGCCGTCAACACGGAGGACGCCCCCGACAACGTGCGTCCCATCGACGTGAAGCTCGATTGGAAGGACGGCAGGGTGATCCTGCCCGCCGCTTCCTGGAACGTGATCCGGCTGGTCAAATAACACAATCCATATGGCGCAGGGAAGCGGCATGGTCGCCCCTGCGCTTTTTTCAGGAGGGAAGGAAAATGAAGCCTGCCTATTCAAGCCCCCTGCCGCTGCGCGGCGTGCGGGTGCGGGACGCGTTTTGGACCCGGGAAATGGAATTGGTGCGCACCGCCGTGATCCCCTATCAGTGGGAGGCGCTGAACGATCGGATCCCCGGCGCCGCCCCCAGCTATTGGATGCACAATATGCGCGCCGCTGCCCGGGCCCTCGCCGCCCGGCAGGCGGGCGTTTACCAGCCCCGGCAGAAAATGACCGGCATGCTGATTGCCCCCGCCCCGGGGGAGGAACCCGTCGAGGAGGGGTTCTACGGCTGGGTGTTTCAGGACAGCGACGGCTACAAATGGCTGGAGGCCGTGGCCTATCAGCTGATGATCCGGCCCGACCCCGCGCTGCAGGATCAGGCCCAGCAGGCGATCGACGCCATTTGCGCCGCCCAGGAGGAGGATGGCTACCTGGATACCTACTACACCATCCTGGGCCGGGACAAGGCTTTTTCCAATTGGCGGGACAACCATGTGTTGTATTGCTTCGGTCACCTGACGGAAGCGGCGGTGGCCTGGCGCCAGGCCACGGGGCGGGATGATCTGTTGAACGCTGCCCGGCGGTTTGGCCAGTGCATCGCCCGGCGCTTCGGCCCGGGAAAGGAGCGGGGCTGCCCCGGCCATGAGATCGCCGAAATGGCGCTGATCCGCCTGTATGAAGAGACGGGGGAGGAGCAGTGGCTGAAGATGGCCTGCTTTTTCCTGGACGTGCGGGGCACGGAGCCCAGCACCTTCGCCCTGGAGGAAAACAGGCGGCGCGCGGAGCAGGGCCTGCCGCCCCTGCCTGTCACCGCGGCGCGGTATGCCTATCACCAGGCCCACGTGCCAGTGCGGCAGATGACGGAGGCGGTGGGCCACGCGGTGCGGCAGATGTATCTGTGCAGCGGCATGGCCGACGCCGCCCGGCTGACCGGCGATGAAGCCATGGCGGCGGCCTGCCTCAGGCTGTGGCGGTCGGCGGTGGATGAAAAAATGTATGTGACCGGCGGGGTGGGCGGCACCCACGACGGGGAAGCCTTTTCCCGCCCCTTCGACCTGCCGCCGGATACCGCCTATTCCGAAACCTGCGCCGCCATCGGCCTGGTTTTCTTTGCCCGGCGCATGCTGCAATTGCGGCCCGACAGCCGCTTTGCCGATGGGATGGAGCTGGCGCTGTACAACACCGTGCTTTCCGGCATGGCGCTGGATGGGCAAAGCTTCTTCTACGTCAATCCCCTGGAGGTCGATCCCGCCGCGTGTGAAACCGATCGGCGGCTGGCCCACGTAAAGCCCGTGCGGCAGAAGTGGTTCGGCTGCGCCTGCTGCCCGCCCAACATCGCCCGCATCGTCTCCTCCCTGCCCGCTTATATGCTGACCCGGGCGGCGGATACCCTCTACGTTCATTTGTATATCGGCAGCGACATAGAAACGGAATTGGGCGGCCACAGCCTGCGCCTTCGTTTGGAGGCCGATCTGATGCGGGATGGCAAGATCCGCCTGACGGTTTTGGCGGGCAGCGGGGAGGGACGCTTGGCCTTCCGCGTTCCGGCGTGGACCGACCATCCCGCATTCGAAGCGGCCGGAAAAGAAGAAACGGAGGAAAACGGCTATCACATCTTTTCCGGCTTGTGGCAGCCGGGGGATACGGTGGCGATCGATCTGCCCATGCCGGTGCGGGCGCTGGCCTCGTCGCCCCTGGTGAAGGAGGCCCAGGATCAATTGTGCTTTGCCCGGGGGCCCTTTGTGTACTGCGCGGAGGAAACCGACAATGGAAACCTGCTGCATCTATTGTACGTGACCGCCGATGCCGCGAAGCGTGCGCGGGTCGAAACGCGGGAAATCGGCGGCCTGGCCCTGCCCTGCCTGACCCTGCCCGGCAAGCGGGCCCCGGCGGCGGATCACGCGCCGCTGTACGCCCCCTGGCAGCCCGCCGTCAAGCGGGACGCGGACATCGCGCTGATCCCCTATTTTGCCTGGAGCAACCGGGGAAAAGGGGAGATGCGGGTGTGGCTGCGGCAGGAAATTTACCGCTGAAATGGCGAGGATGGAAGGCCCCGCATATCTTGACAGAATGGGGAAAACGAATTATACTATATTGGAAGAATTCTGTATGGATTCATCGGATCGGAAATCAGTAGGAGGGACGTACATATGAAAAAGCTCCGTTTCGTTGTGGTGCTTTCCCTGCTTTTGGCTGGGATGCTGCTGCTGCCTTTGATGGCCGGCGCGGAGGAAAACGGCGTTAGTGGGGATAACCTGACCTGGACGCTGAGCGATGCCGGTTTGCTGACCGTGAGCGGCTCCGGCAGCATGATCGATAAGCCCGGCTTCCCGGTGGAAAAAGTAAAGAAGGTCAAGATCGAAAGCGGCGTGACCAGCATCGGCGCTTACGCGTTTGAAAATGCCGCCGCGCTGAGCGATATCATCCTGCCCGACAGCGTGACCAGCATCGGCAATTACGCGTTCTTCCAGTGCGCTGCCCTGAAGGAAATTAATCTTCCCAAAGCCTTGACCACGATCGGCGATTCCGCCTTCCGCGCCAGCGGCGTGCGGAGTGTTCAGGTGCCATCGAAGGTCAAAAGCCTTGGCAGCTCCGCGTTCTATGATTGCACGGGCCTGGAAGAGATCGACCTGCCTGCCGGCCTGACCAGGATTCCGGATTACACCTTCGGCAATTGCTCCAGCCTGAAGGAGATCCGGGTGCCCGTCGGCGTGGTGGAGATCGGCGAAGGCGCGTTCATCGACTGCGCCGCCCTGACCGATATCGAAATCCCCGCGGGCGTTACGGCGATCAGCGATTCCGTGTTTGAAAACTGCGCCGCGCTGGAAAGCGTGACGCTGCCGGATTCCGTGACGATCATCGGCAAAAAGGCGTTCAAAAACTGCACCAGCCTGTCCAGCATGTCGGCCTCTGAAGAAATCATTGCCGGCCTGGCCCTGGATGTCAGCGTATTCACCCTGGAGGAAGGCGCAACCCAGCAGCTGACCGCCACCCTGACCGTGGGCGACGATACTTATATCAATGAATTTGTGACCTTCGCCAGCTCCGATGAAGCGGTGGCGACGGTGGATGACACAGGTCTTGTGACTGGCGTGGCCCCCGGCCAGGCGCTCATCATCGTGACCGGCATCAACGACACCGAAGCGATCGCCAGCGTAACGGTAACGGAAGCTGCGCCGAAGCTGATCGATATTTCCGACGCCACCGTGGCCTCCATCAAGAGCCAGACCTATACCGGCAAGGCCATCAAGCCCGCCGTCACCGTGAAGTATGACGGCAAGACCCTGGTCAAGAGCACCGACTACACCGTGTCCTACGCCAGCAACACCAACGTGGGCACCGCCACTGTGACCATCAAGGGCAAGGGCGCTTACACCGGCAGCAAGAAGGTCACCTTCAAGATCACGGCCGCCAAGATTTCCGGCGCCACCGTGACCGCCGTGGCCGATCAGACCTACACCGGCAAGGCTTTGAAGCCTGCCGTCACCGTGAAGTTTGGCACCAAGACCCTGAAGAAGGGCACCGACTACACCGTGGCCTATAAGAACAACAAGGCCGTGGGCAAGGCCACCATCACCCTGACCGGCAAGGGCAACTTCAAGGGCACCAAATCCGTCACCTTCAAGATCCTGCCCAAGGGCACCACGATCTCGAAGCTGACGGGGGCCAGCAAGAAGATCACCATTACCTTGAAGAAGCAGGCCACCCAGACCTCGGGCTACCAGATCGAATACAGCACGGCAAAGACCTTCAAGAGCAGCAAGAAGGTGAACATCACCAGCACCAAGACGCTGAGCAAGACCATCAGCAGCCTGAAGGCCAAGACCACTTACTACTTCCGCGTGCGCACGTATACGAAGGTCGGCAGCACCACGTATTATTCCGCCTGGTCGGCCGTCAAGAATGTAAAGACCAAATAAAATCTCCTCATAAACAAGCCGGCTGTGCCTGATTGGCACAGCCGGTTTACTTTGTTTTTTTCTATATCATTGCGGGGATCAGCGGTCTGTATCCCGCATACGAAGCACCAGCTTTTCCACGTGCATCCGGGCGTAATTGGCCCCGGCGGCGGATTGGGCCTGGGTTTCCGGGGTGTCGCCCATCAGGCCAAGGAATTGGCTCACCTTCAGGCCCAGGGCTTCCTGCATTTCCTGGTCGCTGCCCCGGGGGGAGACCAGGTAATAGCACAGCAGGGAATCCTTCTGGCCGATGCGGTGGGCACGGTCCTCCGCCTGGGAATGGACGGCGGGGCTCCAATCCAATTCGCCGAACACCACGCAGGTGGCCCGCTGTAAATTCAGGCCGCTGGCCGCCCGCAGGGATATGCAGCACAGATCCGTTTTCCCGGTCATGAACCGGTCGACAGCGTCCTCCTTCTGGCTGCCGGTTTCCCGACCGGTAATGAACGCGGGGCGCTCCTGCTTCAATTCTTTTTTGTATTCATCCATCACCGCGTGGTGGTGGGCAAACAAAAGCACCTTTTCCCCCGCGCTCAGCAGGGCCTTGACAAATTGGCACACGTAGGGGGCCTTCGCTAAACCGGTGGCTTGCCGCTCCTCCTGGGAAATCTGATCTTCCAGCAGGGCCCGGGCGGAAGCGGTCAATTCCCTGTCCTGCCGCCAGCGGTACAGCTTTTCCCACACCGGGGCCATCAATTGGGCGTACATCGCGTCGTCCGCGTCGATTTCCTGCACCAGGCGGCGCTTCTCCGGCAATTCCGGCAGCACCTCCTGCTTGGTGCGGCGCAGCATCAGCCCTTCCCGGCGCAGGTGCTCCCCCAGCAGCTGGGGCTTCAGCACGATGCGGTTGCCATACCCGGCGCACCATTCCCGGGAAAAGGATTCCCAGTCGCCCAGAAAATGATAATCGATGATGTTGATCACATTCCAGATTTCGCCGCCGTAATTGTAAATGGGCGTGCCGCTGAGCCCCATCACCCGCTGGCAGCTTTCCGACAGCAGGCTGGCGGCGCTGTATTTTTCGGTGCCGGCCCGGCGAAGCTCCTGCACCTCGTCAAAAATGACGGTGTGAAAATTCATTTTGGGCAGCACTTGCTTCCAGCCCCGCAGCAGCAAATAATGCAGGATGTATACGTCGGCAGGGGGCAGATCGTAGGGCGTCAGGCCCTTGATCATGTGCACCCGGGGCTCCCGCCCGTTTACGCGCAGGAACCGGCGGGTTTCGGCCACCCAGTTGCGGCTCAGGTGGGGCGGCGGCACGATCAGCAGGGGAAAGATGCCCTCCTGGGCGGCGCATGCCAGGGCCTGCACCGTTTTGCCCAGGCCCATTTCGTCGGCCAGCAGCGCCCGGGGGGTCAGCAGCAGCCAGGACAGCCCGGCCTGCTGGAAGGGCCGCAGTTGACCCTCAAACACGGCGGGGGACAATTGCTGGGCGATGGGGGCAGTGCGGGCCCGCTCCCGGGCGCGGTAATAATCCCGGGCGCTTTGCAGGGCCTGCTGCCAGCGGTCCCGATCCCGTGGGGCGATATCCAGGGGATAGCGCAGCATCAGCCAGTTCACGTCCCCTACGATGCGGCGGTGGGCGGTGAAACGGGCCTCGCCCCGCTTCGCGTCGCTGCCGGGGAACAGGCGCTTGGCCAGCTCGGTCACGGCGGGATCGCCCTTGATCACCCAGCACTTCCGCCGGGCGTTGTAGGACAGGGTGCCGTAAGTTGGCCCGGCAGGGTCGCTTGCGCGCAGGAAGGGGGGCACGTCCTCCTCCTGCAAGCGGCGCAGGATCTGATCCTCTACGAACGATCCCGTGCCAGGCGTCGGGTCGCTGAAAAGGGGCTGTACGGGCGCATCGGCGATGGGTTCCGCGGAACAGGAAAACGCCGGGGGTTCATTGGGATCTTTTTCTTCGGTGGCGAAAGTAAGGCCGCTGTCCCCATCGGGCAGGAAAGCACTGCTTTCAATGTTCGTCATGATGGGCGGGGGATCGATCGAGGGCGCATCGTTGTTGGGGTGATCATCATGGTATGGAGGATCGAGCGGTTCTTCTGGAACGGGGCAGGGCGGCGCGTCCTGGTTTTCCTCTTTCCCGCTGCCCGCCGTGGCGACGCCCCACAGCTTTTGCAGGCTGACGGGATAGATGGGCACCCCGGCGATGAAGCCCGGCACCGGCCTGGTTTTTTCCGACACCAGGATCAGGGCCTTTACCTTGCCCGTTTCGGCGTACCGGCGCAGCTGGCTTTCCACCGGAATGCGCTCCGGCCTGCCGCGTTTGATTTCGATGCCGATCTCGCCGCACAGGAAATCGATGCGGCATCGGGGGGCCAGCGCCGCTTCGTGGCGAAAATCGATGTCCGCCGTTTGCAGCGCCTCGGCCACCATGCCGTGCAGGTCGTATTCGTCCTGGGTCTGGGGCGCGCGAATCGCCGCCAGGGCCATCAACACCTTTTCCGCCGTCATGCCGATCCTCCCGCGTCATTTTCTTTCATTATACGAGCTTTTGCTCGATTCGCAAGAGAAATTTTCGAAAAAGGGCAGTTTTCCTTTCAATATATCCCGGGCGTTGGAATAAAGCGTGGTGTTTCCTTCACGAAGAAAGCTTTTTGCGTAAAAAATCCGCAATAAAATTTCAATATTTACGTTTTATTTTCTTTTCATTTTCTACAAGATGTGGTAAACTAAGATGTATTTTTGCGCAGATTTTTTCTGCGCGGGCGAGAGGTGACGCGTATGCGGGAAACGATGCTGGTGATCGACGGAAACAGCTTGATGCACCGTGCTTTTCACGCCCTGCCGCTGATGGATGCCGACGGGGTATATACCAACGCGGTGCACGGCTTTTTATCCATGCTGCTTAAGGCGGTGCAGGATGTGGAGCCCCGGTATATCGCCGCCGCCTTCGATACCCACGTGCCCACCTTCCGCCACACCGCTTACGCCGATTACAAGGCGGGCCGCCGGGCCATGCCGGAGGAATTGCGCCCCCAATTTCCCATCATCAAAGAAATTTTGGCCGCTATGGGGCTGGGCGTGCTGTCGGTGGATGGGTACGAGGCCGATGATATCCTGGGCACGGTGAGCGTGAAATGCCGGGAGGCGAGCATCGACTGCGTGCTGCTGACCGGCGATAGGGACGCCCTGCAGCTGGTGAATGACAACACCAAGGTGCTGTTCACCCGCAAGGGCATCACGGAGAGCACCCTGTTCGATCCCGCGGGGGTGAAGGAATACTTCTCCGTCACCCCGGAGCAGGTGACCGATTGGAAGGGCCTGATGGGCGACGCCAGTGACAACATTCCCGGCATCCCCGGCGTGGGGGAAAAGACCGCCGTGAAGCTGCTGAACGAATACGGCACGCTGGAAAACGTGCTGGCAAACGCGGATGGCATCAAAGGTAAGCTGGGGGAAAAGATCCGGGAGCATGCCGACCTGGCCCGGTTTTCCAAGGACCTGGCCACCATCCGCCCCACCGCGCCCATCGATTTTAACCTGGCCGCCTTTGACGCTGGGCATATGGGCGACGGTATCCCCGCGTTGCGGAAATATCAATTGAACGGCATCGCCGGCCGGATGGAAAAGCTGGGGGTTCAGGGCCAGGAAGCGCCCGCGGCCCCGGAGGCGGAAGAAGAGATCGCGGTGGAGGCCCTGGCCACCCGGGAAGCCATCGCCGCTTTTATTGCCCAGATCCAAGGTCAGCCCGCCGCCCTGCACGTAACGCCCACCGCCATGACGGTGGCCTTCCCCGGGCATCTGGGGGAGATCCAGCTTCAGCAGGACATGCTGTCCACCGGGCTGCTGCCCGACGAGGCGTGGGAGGCTTTGACCCCGCTGCTGTCCCAGCCCTTGTATGTGCACGATGGGAAGACCCTGCTGCATCAATTGGCCGACCGGCATCTGCCCCTGCCGACCTTCGCCTGGGATACCATGCTGGGGGCGTATCTGCACAACCCCCAGGAAAAATCCTACGCCCTGGCCCATTTGGGCAGGGAGGACGCCGCGGGCATCCTGGCCTTGGCCGACAAGCAAAAAACGCAATTGACCCAGGAGGGCATGCTGGCCCTGATGCAGGAAATCGAAATGCCCCTTTTGTACGTGCTTTTTGACATGGAGCAGGAGGGATTCCAGGTGGATGGGGAGGTGCTGGCCCGCCTGGGGGCCGATTTCACCCGCCAGGCGGAGGACCTGAAGGAAGAGGTGTACCGCCTGTCCGGGGTGCGGGGGTTCAACCTGAACAGCACCCAGCAATTGGGCAAGGTGCTGTTTGAAACGCTGAACCTGCCCCACGGGAAAAAGACCCAGCGGGGCTATTCCACCGACGCGGAGACCCTGGAAAAACTGGTGGACGCCCACCCCTGCGTCGCGCCCATCCTGAAATACCGCCAGGTGGTGAAATTGAACAGCACCTATATCGACGCCCTGATCCGCAAAATGGATGCCTCCGGCCGGGTGCATTCTTATTTCGATCAGACTGGCACCGCCACCGGCCGCATTTCATCCAGCGAGCCCAATTTGCAGAATATCCCCGTGCGCACCGAAATGGGAAGGGAGATCCGCAAGGCGTTCATCACCCGCCCCGGCTGCGTGCTGGCCGACGCCGATTACAGCCAGATCGAATTGCGGGTGATGGCCCATTTCTCCGGCGACCCCGCCATGGTGGACGCCTTCAACAAGGGCCAGGATATCCACACCCGCACGGCGGCGGAGGTGTACGGCGTGGCCATGGACCAGGTGACCAAGGAAATGCGATCCAGCAGCAAGGCCGTCAATTTCGGCCTGGTGTACGGCATCAGCGATTTCGGCCTGGCCCGGAATATCGGCGTATCCCGGAAGGAGGCGTCGGCCTTTATCGCCCGGTATTTCGACCGGTATCCCGGCGTGAAAAAGTTTATGGAAGAAGCGGTGAAAAAGGGCTATGAAAACGGCTATGCCGTCACCCTGATGGGCCGCCGCCGGCAATTGCCGGAGCTGAAAATGAGCAACGCCAACATGCGCAATTTCGGCGAGCGCGCCGCCATGAACACTCCGGTGCAGGGCACGGCGGCGGATATCATCAAATTGGCCATGGTGCGGGTGCACGACGCGCTGAAAAAGGAAGGCTTGCGGGCCAAATTGATTTTGCAGGTGCACGATGAATTGCTGATCGAAGCGCCCAAGGAAGAAGAGCAGAAGGTGGCGGCCATCTTGAAGGATTGCATGGAGCAGGTGTTTTCCCTGTCCGTGCCGCTGGTGGCCGACGTGAAAACCGGCGAAAGCTGGTTTGAAACCAAATGAGCGGCTATGTGGTGGGGCTGACCGGGGGCATCGCCTGCGGGAAAACCAATCTATCCAACGCCCTGCGGGCCCATGGGGTGCGCGTGATCGATGCGGATGAGATTTCCCGCTCCCTGACGGCGCGGGGCGGCGCGGCCCTGCCGGCCATCCGGACGGCCTTTGGGGACGGGGTGTTCGACGGGGAGGCATTGAACCGCCGGGCGCTGGCCGGCATCGTGTTTTCCAACGAGGAGGAGCGCCGGAAGCTGAATGATATCCTGCACCCCATGATCCTTGATGCCATGCGAAAGCAGATGGCGGAGGCGGACGGCCCCGTGGTGCTGGACGTGCCGCTGCTGTTTGAGGCGGGCATCGACGGTTGGTGCGATGAAATCTGGTGCGCCTATGTGACCCAGAAGGAGCAGGTGAAGCGCGTGATGCACCGGGATCACGTGACCGCCCGGGAAGCCCTGCGCCGGGTGCGCGCCCAAATGCCCGCCCGGGAAAAGGCCCGCCGGGCCGATCACGTGATCCGCACCGACGAAAGCAAGGATCACAGCGCTTCCATCGTTTTATCTTTGTGGCAGCAAGTTGTTAAAGGAGAAACGCATCCATGAATTATCCACCGCCCACCACGCCCACCCCGGCGTCCGCCCGGAACCGCCGTTCCGGCCGCACCAGCGGGGAGGGCAGGCGCGCATCCCTCAGCCGGCGGGCACATGGGAACCGCAGGAAGAAAAAGCGGGGCGCCGCGCTGGGCCTTGCCTGGTGGCAGGGGCTGATCCTGGCGGCCATGGCCTTCGGGGTGGTGATGCTGTCCTACTCCTACAGCCAGGCCCAAAGCAGCATGCGCGATCTGGAGCGGCAGCGGCAGGAGCAATTGGAGCAGTACCAGCGGGAGGTGCGATCCCACCAGGTGAAATACCGGGAGGAAATCACCTATTACGCCGCGCTGAACCGCATCGATCCCGCCTACGTGGCCGCCATCATCAAGCGGGAAAGCGATTACGACCCCCGGGCCGTCAGCCGGGTGGGGGCCATGGGGCTGATGCAGTTCATGCCCGATACCTTCAACTGGGTGGCGCCCAACTGCGGCATCAGCAAAAGCGATATGACGGTGATTTACGAGCCGGAAAACGCCATCAAAATGGGCTGCTACCTGCTGAAATACATCAGCGATATGTATGACGGCGATCCCCTTTTAGTGGCCTGCGCCTATCACGCGGGGTGGGGCAATGTGAACAGCTGGCTGAAGAATTATTCCGCCGACGGCAAGCACCTGACCCTTTCCCAGATTCCCAAGGATGATACCCGTTACTATGCCGGAAAGGTGTTGAACGCGTATGCGATCTACCAGCAGTACTATTATTAAATGCGCGGCGCTGGCCCTGTGCCTTGCGCTGATGTGCCCCATGGGGGCGCTGGCCACCACCATGGATGATACCCTGACCCTGGGCATGATTTCGGTCAAGACCCGGTCGCTGAACCCGCTGGTGTCGGAGGAGCGGGAATTTCAATCCCTGACGGCGCTGATGTTCGAGGGTCTATACGCTCTGGATGACGATTACAGGATCGTGCCCTGCCTGGCCCGGGATCCGGAAGCCAGCATCAGCACCAACGGAAAAAGTTGGACCGTGAAGCTCCGCAACGACGCGGTGTTCCACGACGGCACCCCCTGCACCGCCTACGACGTGGTGGCTACCACCCATGAGATCCTGCGCCTGGCGTCGGAGGGGCAGGGGCAGTATAACCAATTGCGTTTCGTGATCAGCGATGCCCGGGCCAACGACGCGGAAACCGTGGTGTTCACCGTCACCCGGCCCTATCTGGGGGTGTACTACGCCCTCACCTTCCCGGTGCTGCATCAATCCCAGGTGCAGTATGAATTGCCCCTGGGCACCGGCCCCTACCGGATGGAGCGGTTCGAGCCGGCCAACATTTTGTACCTGTCAGCCAATGAATTGTGGCACGGCGGCAGCCTGGCGGTGAAAAACGTTAACGTGGTGTTCAAGGCCACCAACCGGGAACTGATCACCGAATACGAATACAACCGGGTGGACGCCGCCATCACCCGCTCCGCCTCCGCCGGGCAGTATCAAACCGGCCTGACCAACCTGAATATCACCTACCGCACCCGGCAGCTGGAAACGCTGCTGCTCAATTTCAACGCCTTCCCCCTGGACAACGAATTGGTGCGCAAGGCCATCCGCCACGCCATCAATTTCGACGCCATTGCCAATCAGGTGTACATGGGCATGGCCCAGCGCACCGATACCCCCCTGCCGTCGGGCACCTGGATGTACCGGGAGGTGGACAGCGCATCCATCGCCTACGACCCCGACCTGGCCCGGGAATTACTGGATCAGGCGGGATGGAAGGCCGACCCGGAGCGGGATAACGGCGTGCGCCACACCACCGTGAACGAGAAGGGCGAGCAAAAGGATAAGCGGCTGCGCCTGCGCATTTACGTGTATGAGGAGCAGGATAATTCCGTGCGCATCCAGGTGGCCAGCATGATATCCGATTATCTGAAGGCCGTGGGCATCGAAGCGCCGGTATTCAGCGAAAGCTTTTCCAGCGTGTCCAGCCGCCTGAAGGCCAAGAATTTCGATATGGCCATCGCCGCTTATCAGATGGACGCGGTGCCGGACCCCGGTTTCCTGCTCATGAGCGGCAACACCGGCAATTTCGTCAGCTATCGCTCCACCGCCATGGATAATCTGTTCGGCAAGCTGCGGGAGACCCGGGAATTCAACGTATACCAGGATCTGCTGTGGCAGATTCAGGATTTGTTTATTCAGGATTGTCCCTTTGTGTGCATGTTCTACAGCTCCGGCGCGCTGCTGACCCGTAAGGTATTCACCGTGGTGCGCAACGTGCGGGAGCCCGAAATCCTGCGGGGCATCGAAGCCATCGGCAAGTAACGCGGATTCCATGCATATCATGCCCTGAAAGGGGATGGGGCAATGAGCCTTTCCGAATTGCGCACCAAGGATGTGGTGAACACCCGGGATGGGAAGCGCCTGGGCAAGGTGATGGATATCGAATTTGACTGCGTGGGCGGCCACGTGGAGGCCATCGTGGTGCCCGGGGAATGGAAGGTGGGCAGCCTGATCCGCGGCGAAAAATGCGGCATCGTGATTCCCTGGCAGCGTATTTGCAAGATCGGGGAAAATGTGATCCTGGTGCAGTTGGAGCCCGGCGACCTGCTGGAGGAATGACGAAAATTTTTCCAGGAAAAGCATGGACAAATGGAACCAAAACGATTATAATACGAAAGTGTTACAGATTTCTAAAAAATGCCAATGAGAAGGGTGATCAGCCATGAAATGCCAGTTTTGCAATTGCGCCGATAGCCGGGTGGTGGATTCCCGCCCCACTGATGATGGCAATTCCATCCGCCGCCGCCGGGAGTGCATCAACTGCGGCCGCCGTTTTACCACTTATGAAAAAATCGAGGTGCAGCAGCTGCTGGTGATCAAAAAGGATAATTCCCGTGAGCTGTTTGACCCGCAAAAGGTGCGCAGTGGCATCATCGCCGCCTGCCATAAACGGCCGGTGTCCGCGTCGGAGATCGAAAAAATCGTCAATACCGTGGAGCAGCTGGCCTATAACAACCTGCAGGAGGAAATCACCACCCGTCAAATCGGCGAAGTGGTGATGGAGGAATTGCGGAAATTGGACGAGGTGGCGTACATCCGCTTCGCTTCGGTGTATCGCTCCTTCACCGATATCCCCACATTTATGAACGAATTGAAGGCCCTGGTCAGCGACCGGGAAGAAACGAAATAATCATCAACGGCGCGGGACCATCACACGATCCTGCGCCGTTTTGAATGATGAGGAAAAATGGCACGCAAAAAGCCACCATATTTCAGGTGGCTGATTGCGATGCGAAGGGAAATCAGGCCTCTTCCGTCACGGCTTCCGCCTTCACAGAAGGCAGGGCGCGCTGCACATAGCCGCTGCGCAGGCAGCGGGTGCACACGTTCAGCCGCATGGGCCGGCCATCCACCAGCACCCGGACCTTCTGGACGTTGGGCGCCCAGGTACGGCTGCTCTTGCGGTTGGAGTGGCTCACGTTGTGGCCGGTCATGGCCCCTTTTTCGCATACTTCACAAAACTTGCCCATTGTAATTACCTCCCCGGGGAATTGCTTGGTGACGCAGCGGATAGGCTGCGATACATCCATCATTGACAGCTTGAACATTGTAGCATAGATTCCTTGGAATTGCAAGCTTTTTTTCAAAGAATCTGCCCCTTTTGGCGGGAAAAAGCAAAAGATGGTGTGGTTTTGCCTTTGCGCGGCCCCAACCACTTGATATTTTCCCCTGAATTGCCGTATAATAGGAAAGGAATATTGATATTGAGGTGGCGCAGGATGAACATTCGGGATTATCAGGGCAAGCGTGTGCATATGATTGGCATTGGCGGCAGCAGCATGAGCGGCCTGGCCGAAATGCTGCTGCATGAGGGATATACGGTCACCGGGTCGGATAACGCCAATTCCCACGCAGTGGAGCGCCTGCGGGAAAAGGGGATCACCGTGCACGTGGGCCATCAGGCGGAAAATGTGCGGGGGGCTGACCTGCTGATTTTCTCCGCCGCCATCGCCCCCGATAATCCGGAGCGGGTGGAGGCCAGGCGCCTGGGCATCCCGGAAATGGAGCGGTCCACCCTGCTGGGTCAATTGATGCAGGGGCATCGGAACGCGGTGTGCGTCTGCGGCGCCCATGGGAAAACCACCACCTCCTCCATGATCGCCGAAACGTTCCTGGAGTGCGGGCTGGACCCCACCGTGCATATCGGCGGCCGGCTGGACGCCCTGGGCGGCGGCAGCCGGATCGGGAAAAAGGACGTGTTCGTGGCCGAGGCCTGCGAATTCCACGGCAGTTTTCTGGAAATGCAGCCCACGGTGGCGGTGGTGCTGAATATCGACGCGGATCACCTGGATTGGTACAAGGATATTTTTGATATCGAGCGGGCGTTCGGCCAATTCCTTTCCCTGCTGCCCGAAACCGGCCTGGCCCTGGGCTGGGGCGAGGACCGGCGGATCATGCGCTTGTTCAGCAAGCTGCATTGCGAAAGCCGCACCTTCGGCCTGGAGGAGTGCAACGATTATTATCCCGACGGTCTTACCTACAGCGATACCGGCTGCCCCCGGTACGACGTGATGTTCCGGGGCGAAAAGCTGGCCCACGTGGAATTGAAGGTGGCGGGCAGCTTCAACGTGATCAATTCCCTGGCGGCCTTTGCCAGCGCCCATGCCCTGGGGGTGAGGGCGGAGGAAGCGGCGGCGTCCCTGTCCCGGTTCGCGGGGGTGCACCGGCGGTTTGAATTCACCGGCCTCATTGACGGGGTGAAGATGTATCACGATTATGGCCACAACCCCGCTGAAATGCAGGCCGCCCTCAGCGTGGGCCGCCAGCAGCACCCCAATCACCTGTGGGCTGTGATGCAGCCCCACACCTACAGCCGGGTGAAGGGCCTGTTCAACGATTACCTCACCTGCACCCAGGCGGCGGATTACACCCTGGTCACCGATATTTACGCCGCCCGGGAAAAGGATCCTGGCGATATCAAGGCGGAAATGGTGGTGGATGGCATGCGGGCCCATGGGGTCAACGCCGTGCATACCCCCACCTTCGACGATACGGAAAAGTACCTGCGCGCCCACTGGCAGCCCGGCGATCTGGTGCTCACCATGGGCTGCGGCAACATCAATCTGCTGAACGAGCAGATGCAGCTGCACGGCGATACGGATCGGGAATGAGCGGGGGAGCGCCATGATTGAAACCGAGCGATTGATCCTGCGGGAATACACCTGGGACGATCTGGACGATTTGTACGCCATCCTGTCCGACCCGGAAACGATGCGCCACTATCCCGCGCCTTACGACCTGGAAAAGACCAGGGGCTGGATCGCCTGGAGCCTGGATCACTACGCGCGGTACGGCTTTGGGCTGTGGGCGGTCGTCAGGAAGGACACGGGGGAGATGATCGGCGACTGCGGCCTGACCATTCAGACCATCGACGGGGAACAGCTGCCGGAAATCGGCTATCATATCCGGAAAGCCGACTGGCGAAAGGGCTATGGGAAAGAAGCCGCCCGGGCCGTGCGGGATTGGGCGTTTCGCCACACCGATTATGATACCCTGTATTCCTATATGAAATATACCAACGTAGCGTCCTATTCCACCGCCCTGGCCACCGGCATGATAAAGGTGAAGGAGTACGCCGATCCCAAGAATACGATCACCTGCGTTTATGCCATCACCCGGCAGGCGTGGGAACGGCTGATGAACGCGTAAGCGCCAGGGACGAAAACAAACACAAAAATAAACATCGCGCGGGAGCGATATTGAAGCGTGCCCGCGCGATGCATTTTTTAATCGGGAAATATTTATCGCAGGAACTGGGTCATCATGTACCCGGTGGTGTTGCCATAGCGCACCTGGGTCCACTGGTCGCCGGGGATGAGCACCGTCACCTTCGCGCCGGAATACACCCGCTGATACACGGTGCTGCCGTTTTGATTGGGGGCGGAGCGCAGGTTGACGAAGGTGCTGCCGTTCTGCACCGTTTTGGTGGGGTGGGCCGATACGCCGGACAGCTTGAGGTAGCGGGTCATCATATAGCCGATATTGCCGCTGGCGCTGCCATACACCTTGCACCAGGTTTCGCCCGGCTCGATCACCTGGAAGCGCACGCCGTTTTTGTATTGGGCGATCACCTTGGCCGACGAGGAAGGCTGGGAACGCAGATTCAAGTATTGGGTAGATTTGGGGTTGTTCACCGTGGCGGTGCCTTTGGTGACGGGGGTGGCGGGGCTCACCGAGGGAACGCTGGGCTGATAGGGCGTGACGCTGCTGGAGGAGAGGAAAGCGGCGTCCACATACCCGGTAGTGCCCTGGATGCTGACCTTGTAGAACGTGGAGCCCGCGGCAGCCTTGCCCTTCAGCAGGATGCTGACCTGGGTGCCGTTGGGATACTGGGCCAGGATGGAGGAGCCGGTGTAGCTGGGGGCGGAGCGCAGGTTCAATTTGCCGCTGTTGCCGGTGCGCACGTAGGCCACGGAGGAGCCGCCGGAGGACCCGGTGATCCGCACGTATTCCTGGCGGAAATACCCCACGTTTCCATCGATCTGCACCTGGTACCAGCCGTCGTTGTAGCTGAGCACGGTGAAGGCCGCGCCGTTGTAATAGATGCCCACCACGGGGGCGTCCAGGCTGGGGTATTGGCGCAGGTTCAAAAACTGGGTGGCTTTGGGGTTGCTGACCACCCCGGTGGTGCTGCCGCCGCCGGTAGGCTGGGAGGATGTTTTCAGGAAATTCTTGCTCATGTAACCGAACTGGTTCAGCGCGGGCACATAGACCCAATACCAGTTGCCGCTTTGGGCGATCAGGCCCACCCACGATCCTTCCGCGGCGGAGCCCAGCCATGCGTCGTTGGCGCTGGGGCCGCCCCGCAGGTTCAGGTTGGCCGTGCCGGACACCACGGCGTAATCGTAGATGCCGGACAGGTTGTCCGCCCCGGCCGGCAGGGCGCTCAGCAGCAGCCCCAGGGCGCAGAGCAGGGCCAGCAGGTTTCTTGCCTTTTTCATGGTTCTCTCCTCCATTGAAATGGTGCTTTCAATCATATTAACGTACAGGCAAGCCGTTTTGTTCCATGGAAATGATCAAAATCATTTTACAAAAAATCGACCAAAACGCGGTTTTGCACGTCCATTCCCCTGCGGGTCAGGCGCATGCGCCCGTTTTCCCGGATCAGCAGCCCCGCCCGGATGGATGCTTCCATTTTCGTGCCGAAGGCCTGGTCGATGGTGACGCCGTGCATGCGGAAGAATTCCTCCTCCGAAAGGCCCTCCGTCATGCGCAGGCCCAGCATCACGCTTTCGAACCGGGCGTCGGCGGGGGAGATCGCCGTTTCCTCGGCGGGCACGCCCGCCAAATAATCGGTGAGGGACGGCGGGTTTTGATACCGGACGCCGCTTAAGAACCCGCAGGCGGCGCTGCCCAGGCCGAAATATTCCTTCCGTTTCCAGCAATCCACGTTGTGGCGGCAGGCAAAGCCGGGCAGGGCGAAATTGCTGATTTCATATTGGCTAAAGCCGTGGGCGGACAGGGTTTCCCGGCAGGCTTCGTACATGGCCCGCTCCGCTTCCTCCTCCGGCAATTCCCAAAGGCCCTGGTCGATCCGCGCCTTCATGGGCGTGTCCTCTTCCACGATCAGCCCGTAGCAGGACAGGTGGGTGGGCGACAGGGCCAAGGCGCTGCGCAGCGTTTGGCGCACGTCCGCCAGCGTTTGGGTGGGCAGGCCCAGCATCAGGTCCAGATTGATATTGGAAAATCCCGCTTCCCGGGCCAACTCCACAGAGGCCTCCACCTGCGCCCAGGTGTGGATGCGGCCCAGCAGCCGCAGTAGCCTTTCCTGGCTGGCCTGGGCCCCGAAGGACAGGCGGTTGATCCCGCCCGCCTTCAATACGGCAAGAAATTCCTTAGTCACCGTGCCAGGGTTGCATTCGCAGGAGCACTCGGCGTTTTCTGAAAAGGAAAAAGAGCGATGGAGGCCGTTCAGCACCCGCGCCATCAGCTGGTCCGGCAGCAGGGAAGGGGTGCCGCCGCCAACGTACAGGGTGGCGATTTCCAGGCCGTCATCGCTTTTCTGCGCCATTTCCCGCAGCAATCGATCCACATAGGGGGCCATATCGGCTTCCCGCCCGGCAAAGGAGGCAAAATCGCAATAAGCGCATTTCCTTGCGCAAAACGGGATATGCACATACAGGCCGACTTGCTTTTTCATGGCAGGGTGACGGCGTACACTTCGTTGTCGCTGGATAAAAGGGCCACGCCGCCCCGCAGCATGCCCAGATACCCGGTGATCATGGCGTTGTTCACCGTGCCGGGCAGGGCCACGGCGGTGAAGCGCTGGGCGTTGATATCGGCCCGGTACACCATATCGTGGGCGAAGGCGTAAATGCGCCGGTTGTACAGCGCGGCGCCGACGCAGGAATTGGGCAGGGTGTAGCGCCGGTCGATCCGGCCGGACAGCAGCCGCAATTCGTTGATGGTGCCGGTATCATCCAATTGCAGGGTGGGGGCGAACAGCAGCATGGGGGTGCTGCCGTTGATCGCGTGATCCACCATCTGCCAGCCGTACACCAGCACGGTGCCGCTGGTATCCTGGGTGCCCCGGTAATCGTATTGGCGCAGCTGCCGGGTGCTGATCACGTTCAATTTGTTTCCGGCGTAAATGATGCCGTAGGTCAGGTTTTCCCCCAGCGACACGGTGCCGGTATTGCGCATGTTGACCAGGAAGGTGTTCATGGTCACGTCGGGGGCGGTGCCGTAAATATCCACGGATGTGGTCCACAAATATTCGCCGTCGCCGAAAAAGCCCACGTCCAGCATGATCATATCCTGGAATTTGCTGGATTCATTATCCACCGACGTGCCCTGCAGATCCTTGATTTGCAGGGCGGGGCTCACGTCGTTGCCTACCACCACCGCCACATATTTGCTGCCCACCCGGGCGAACTGCACGGTGTCCGCCAGGATGTCGTGGTAGGTGGAATGGCCGTTGCGATCGATAAAATGCAGTTGGCTCCCGCTCCAGGCGGCGATCAGGCTGTCGCTGCAGGAGAAGGAGGCGCTGCCGCCCACGGCGTAGCTCCATTTTTCATTGCCTTTTCCATCCAGACAAAATAGAGTCATGCCGTCGTAATACAGGATGCTGTCGCCAAAGGGCGTCACATCCTGGGTGGCGGTGCAGCGCAGGCGCACGGCGGAAATCTGCCGGTTGCTGCCGCCGAAAACGCCCAGCACCGCCAGCACCAAAAGCACCACCAGCGCCGCGATGGCGGCCAGCATGATCCACCGCCTGTTCTGTTCCATGGATTGGGATAGCTGCATGGGTTCCCTCCGGGTGTACAGGTAGAAAGCAAAAAAGCGTATTCAGGGATACCAAACCATTATACTATGTTTTATCCTCCGCGTCAAACAGCGCCAGGATATCCTTTTCCGTCAGCCGGGTGGGCATTTCCTCGCCGGGGGTGATCAATTGATCGAACAGGCGGCGCTTCCGATCACTCATGCGCAGCACCTGCTCCTCGATGGAATGGTGCACCACCAGCCGCAGCACCTCCACCTTCTTGGTCTGGCCGATGCGGTGGGCCCGGCCGGTGGCCTGCTCCTCGGCGGTGGGGTTCCACCAGGGGTCGTAGTGGATCACCAGGTCGGCCCCGGTCAGGTTCAGCCCCGTACCGCCGGCCTTCAGGGAAATGAGGAACACGTTGGTTTCGCCTTCGTTGAAGCGTCGGCACAGCTCGATGCGCTTGGCGGCGGGGGTTTCCCCGTCCAGGTACAGGTAGGGGATGCCCTCCTGCTGCAGGCGCTTTTCGATCAGATGCAGCATGGAGGTGAACTGGGAAAACACCAGCGCCCGCCGCCCCGCGGCAATGGCGGGGGGCAGCACATCCATCAGCATTTCCATTTTGCCGGAGATGCCGGCGTAATCGGGCAGGCACAGGGCGGGATGGCAGCAGATCTGCCGCAATTCCGTAATGGCGGATAACACCTCCGCCCGGCCCCGGGAGAGGCCCCGATCCTTGAGGATCTGATCCACCCGCTCCCGCTTTTGCAGTAGCGCCGCGTCGTACACCCGGCGCTGCTCCGGCGGCAATTCGGCCATCATCACGCTTTCCAGCCGCTCCGGCAATTCGCCCAGCACGTCGCTGCGCAGCCGCCGCATCAGGAAGGGCCGGATGCGCCGGCGCAGATCGGCGGCGTTATCGCCGTCGCCCCAGCGGTGCAGGAATTCGGTGTACCGGGGCAGATAGCCCGGCAGCACGAAATCAAACAGGCTCCACAATTCCCCGGCGTGGTTTTCCATGGGGGTGCCGGTGAGGGCAATGTGGGTTTCGGCGGTCAGCTGCTTAACGGCGTGGGCCCCTACGCTCTGCACGTTTTTGATCTGCTGGGCCTCATCCAGCACGGCGAAGCGGAAGGGGATATCCTTCATCAGGGCGATATCCCGCCGGATGAGGGGATAGCTGGTGATCACCAGGTCGGGGGCGTCGGGGCCCTTCAGGGCGTCGATTTGCTCCGCCCGGGCGGCCTGGCTGCCGCTGAGCATCAGGACGGATAGACCGGGGGTGAATTTTTCGCATTCGCTGAGCCAGTTGTACGTCAGCGACGTGGGGGATACGATCAGGGAGGGCTTGCGCTTTTTTTCGTGCTGGGCGCAGCTCAGCAGGGCCGATAGGGTCTGCACCGTTTTGCCCAGGCCCATATCGTCGGCCAGAATGCCGCCCATGCCCAGGGCGTGCAGCGCCAGCAGCCATTCGTAGCCCCGCTTCTGGTAGGGACGCAGGCAGTCGATGGGGGGTTCCGGCGCCTGGTAGGACAGGCTTGCCGCCTGGGTGGTGGCTTCATCCAAAGTGACGTTCAGGCCGTTTTCCCGGATCAGGGCGGTCAAATACGCCGCCCAATAAGCGCCCAGGGACTCCTTGCCGGTGTTTTCCTCGGCCTCGGCAATGGCCTCCACCAGGGGCTGCCAGCTGTTGCTGTCGCTCAGATCCAGGTAAGTGCCTTCCTTGAAGCGGAAATACCGCCGCTTTTTCCGCAGCGCTTCCAGCAGGGGCAGCAATTCCTCGATGGGGGTGTCCCCATCCATCAATTCCAGCTGCAATTGCCCCCCGCGCAGCCGCATGGTGCCCTTGAACAGGGGCTTCCGGGGCGTCAGGCGGCGGAAATCTTTGCTGAAAAATACTTGCGCGTGCTTGGTCAGCCGGTTGGCCCCGTCGGTGACGAAATCATAGATCCTTTCGTTGCCGGTCAGATACACCCGGCCCCGGAACACCCGGAAGCCGTCCTGGGCCAGTTCGTCCAGCACAGTGCGCTCCCCGGCGGCGTCCCGCAGCAGCAGTTCGTTTTCCGGCAGGGTTTCCGGCATGAAGGGGTCGATTTCGATGCCGCCGTACACGAAGGACACCCGGGCGGTCACGTCGCCGCCCTCCTTATCCAAATATACCCGGGGCAGCAGGGGCAGCCGCACGAAGCGGGCATCCAGCTTGGGATCGATGGTCACGGTGCCCACCCGCAGCAGGAAGGGCAGCAATTCGCTCATCACCCGGGGGGTATCCTGGGGCGGGAAAGAGAAAAAAGCCTCCCGCCCGGTGGAATATTTGCGCAGGGTGGATAGCAGCGCCCGCTGATCCTGAGGGATCTGCAGGCATTCCTGGTCGCACAGCACAAAGCGATAATCCGGCGTCAGGGGCACGCATTTGCCCGGCAGGCCGGCGGTGATATTCAATTTGGCGGGGGAGCCCGTCAGGTGGAAATTTAGCGGCAGGGGATGGGCGGCGATGCCCGGCAGATTGATTTTTTCCTCGCCGATCTGCAGGGTGAAGGGCAGGCTTTCCAGGGCCTGCAGCACCCGCGCGGCGGTTCTGGGGGGCAGCAGCAGCACCCGGGCGTCCGCCCCGTTGAAATGGGCCGCCGCGGCGTTTTCGCAGTATTCGGCCAGAATGTCCAGCAGGGCGTTTTGCTTCTCGTCAAATCGCATCCACTGGGGGTTGTATTCAAAGCCCTTGCCAAACAGCAGGGCCTTCCGCTCCTCCCGGCATTGCAAAAACTGGGGCACGTGGCGCACCACGTACAGCCGCTCCTCCCCGAGCTTCAGGCCGATGCGCAGCCCCTCCTTGGTCAGGAACAGGGCGGGCACCAGCCGGATGCTGTCCGATTCCGGCAGCATGGCCGATACGGCCTCAAACAGGGCGGGCACCGCCTGCTGGGCGCGATATTTTTCCATTTCCTGCATCTGGCCGCTTTCCATGGCGGTCAGCATGGCGGCTACGGCGTGGGCGCACAAATTGCGGGCATCACAATCACACCGCACGGAGGATAAGCCTACGTGCACCTGATGCTTTTCCTCGCCGGAAACCCAGTATACGATCTCCTCCCGGGTTCGCCGGATCTCCCGCACCAGCGCCCGGCGGAACAGCATACGCCCCTGGGCGTAGGTTTCCTCGCCGGCCTTTTCCCGCAGTGTTTCTTCCGTCAGCATGCTCTGCCCGTCCCCCTCTTTTCAATCACAAAAAGACGCATCTTATAATAATACGCCGTTCGTGCCTGTTTTCCTGCAAAGCGACGGAAAATCGGAAAGGGATTTCGTTCACGCAAGAAACGTCCAAATAAAAATACGGCCTTTCAGGCCGTGGGGGAGAATTATCGGCGATAAAGCAGATTCATGGATATTTTGGCAAGCTTGGCGCCGAACACTTTGGAGATCCTTTTATACAGCTTATATCGCTTTTGTCCGGCGGGCGGCAGCAGCCATTCCATATCGCATTCCATTTTCTGCTGGCAGGGCCGGCAGTAGCCGCAGGCCGTCTGCCCGATGGGATGGTGGCAAAACCAAATTTTCTGCATGATGAACTGGCAGTTCCAGCGCTTGACCAGATCCACCATTTCCTTTTCCGTCATTTCAATGATGGGGAAAGAAAAATTGCCGAACAGCAGCACGCAATCCCGGCTGGAGGCGGCGGGGTCGACGAAGAAGCTTCCGTCCCGCCGAATCATTTTCCCGGTCTTTTCAATGGCGGAAACGCAGCCGCTGTACTCGCCGTTGGGCTTTTCGATGCCGATCTCGATGCCGGGATACACGGTGGCCAGCCGGGCCAGCCACTCATATTGCTTGCCAATGGATACGATTTCCCTGATCGCCTGATACGCGCGGGTGATGTCAGGATTCGGCGGGATATCGGCTTTCTGCACCACGATCACGTCCTTCACCGTATCGGGGGTGGTGATATCCCGCAAAAGGGAGGTGATCTCCTGCATGGTTTCGATTTCCTTCTGGGTGCTGGAACGGCTTTCATCCGCCACGTAAACGGGCTGAACGACGTCGCCGGGCTGAAGCTCCCGGCACAATTGCAGCATGCGGAAGGTCGAATCCCATCCGCCGGTCCATAAAACGTGATGAAGCATGGTGGTCCTCCTTCGTGGCGCGGTCTGTCAGGAATCGGCGTTTTCCGGCGCGTCCTCTTGCATGCCGGCAATTTTCAGCATTTCCCGGCGCAGGTAGGCACACAGGCGCTCTTTTTCCTCGTTGGCGTTGATTTCAGCGTTGTAGCGGGTGGGCACGCCGAAGGTCAGGGTGCGGTTGCGCTTATTGGCGTACAGGGGAATGAACAGGGGGCTTTTGCCGGTTTTGTTGTGATACAATTGGCCGATCATGGCAAAGCCGGTAAAGAATTCCGACACGCCTTCCCGGGCGTAACGGTGATTTTCGGTGGTATCGGCGTTTTCGGGGAAGAGAAGGATGTTGTCGCCGGCTTCCATGGCGGCGATGGTTTCCCGGAAGGTCTGCATCAGCTTCCGGGGCTGATCGTGGTACACCGGGATGGCGTCCACCGACTTCATGATCCACACCAGCACCGGGGCGGCGATGGTTTCCATCAGGAAATTCAGCACCCGGCGGCGCTTTCCTTTTACGTGCTGGAAGGTGCCGTTCATGGTGCGGTCGGCCACCACCTTGCGGTCCAGCATTTCATAGGTCACCCAGGGCCTAAAGGAATAGGGCACGTACAGATTGGTGACCACCGGGCCGTAGATTTCCCCGTGGTTGCACACGAACACGCAGGGGATATCCGCATCCAGCTTCAGGTTTTCCTTTCCCCGGATGCGGTGATAATACAAGGGGCGCAGGATGAGGAACACCACCTTAATGCCATAGTGCTTCAGGCTCCTGCGCACCACCACCGCTTCCAGCTGGTCGTGCAGCGGGGCGTTGCTGATGCCGTCCCGCCGCAGATCGGTGTATTTTTTTAATTTCTCCATGTGCTGCTGGGTCAGGGGGAAAAGCAGGGCGAATAAGATGGCCGCCGCCACCAGCAGCAGGGCGGGCAGCGTCAGCAGCGGGCTGAAGGCGCGGAACACATCATCCCAGCTGCCGGGAAAATCATTGGCGGTAAAGGCGACGATCAGCGTCAGCCCCAGCAGGGCCACCATTTGCCCCAGCAGCGCGGCAAATTCGATGCGCGCCAATTGGGCCACCTCCACGGCGGGAGAGGGGGGATGGCCGATGCCGAAGGCCGCCACCCGGCGCATATCCTCCTCCATACTGACCAGCACGCGCACACAGGCGGTGGCCCCCATGGTGCACAGGCCCAGGGATACATAGGCGCTGACGGAGGTGGTGTCATCCAGCGCCCGAATGAACAGGATCAGCCCATACATCCACACGGCCAGGCCGGCCACCATCAAAAAATTGGGGTCCGATTTGCTGGCGGGGCCCCGGCGCAGCAGGGCGTTGGCCAGGGCGCTGGCGGCGTAAGTGCACAGCAGGGCGATGCCCATGCACACGATCAGCGCGTCGGCGGTAACGGCGATGTAGGTATAGCTCATCACCTGGGTCACCTGCAGGGCGGCCACGATGATCAGCATCACCGCCTGGAACATGGCGTAGGCGTGCACGCTGTGCAGGGCGCGGATCTCCTGCTGCTCCTCTGCCGTCAGCACCGTGCGCTGGGGGCGCAGCCTTTCCAGGGGGAAGGATTCCAAAATGCCGCTGACGGCGAAGCCGCCGACCAGCGCCCACACGGTGGCCGTATCCAGAGGGGACAGAAGCAGCATGGTGAGCAGCAGCGGCAAAAACAGCGCCTGAATGCCCACGATGCGCAGCAGGATGCGCATGGTTTTCCTGCCCTGGATCAGGGCCCGCTCCAGAATATACCGGGTCAGCCCCGGCCGCAGCACCACGCACAGCACGATGGCCGCCAGCCGCCAGAAATCGCCGCTTTCCAGCTGGATGGGGAAAATGGTGATCAGCGCCAGCAGCGCCACAAATAATACGCACAGCAGCGCGGTGGCCAGCCGGCGGAGGGGACGGGATATCACGCCCGTTTGCCGGGAAAAGCGCCAATTGATCAGCATCACGGCGATATAGCTGATCAAATACATGGAGCCGCCCAGGATGGGCAGCTTGACGATCACGCTGGAGGCGAGCATGCAATACAAATAGGAATAAAGGGTGCCAATGGTCAAGAACCCCCGGGTGGCGCTGTTCATTTGCTTCATTTGTACCCTGCTCTGTTCCAAAGAACATCCTCCTTCCATACTGCTCCCTATTGTATCGTTTTTTGACGAAAACCGCAAGAGGAAGGCGGCAAAAGCGCGGAAAAAAACTGCCTGCCCGGGCAAATTGCCGAAAAACCGAAAATTTACATCCAGTTCATTGACTGGGCGGAAAGCGGTATGATACAATCCTTTTTGGGATATGGAACGCCGAGGAGGAAAACGAATGCGCAGATGCTGGCTGATGGCGCTTTTGCTGCTGCTTGCCGCGGCGGGCGCGGCCCGGGAAGCGCGGGCGGAATTGCAGATCAACGAGATCATGGCCAATAACGGGATCTATGAAAACGGCAGCGCGTATGAATGGGTGGAAATCAAAAATACCGGCGACAAAAAGGTGTCCATGAAGGGCGTCGCGCTGACCTATACCCGCAACGGGGAAAGCCAGACCTTTGAAATGACCACCGGCACCCTGAGCGCCGGGGGCTACGCCGTGGTATTCATGATCGAAAACGACACCGCGCCGGCGAAGGGCAAGGATTATTACGCCAACATGGATATTTCCCGCAAGGGCGGCACGTTTTCCCTGATCCGGGACGGCGAAACGGTGGATACCGTCACCTACGGCCAGCAGTACGGCAATATTTCCTTTGGCCGGGTGGGGGATGGGGCGGATTGGCACTTCATGCCGGAAGCCACCCGAGGGGCCAAAAACAGCGCCGTGGGCTATGATCACCGCGCGGCGGCGCCAATTTTTTCCGTCACCGGCGGGATGTACGATCAGCCGGGGACCATCGAATTGACCGCCCGGGCGGGGGCCCGGATCCGCTACACCCTGGATGGCACCGAGCCCACCGAAAAATCGACGCTGTATGAAGCGCCCATCCCCTACAGCAAGGCTGTCACCTGCCTGCGGGCCCGGGCGTTCCAGCAGGACGCCCTGCCCTCCGAAACGGTGACCCACACCTACTTTGTGAATCTGGACCGCACCACGCCCATCGTTTCCTTGGTGACCGACGATCGATACCTGACCAACAGCAAAACGGGCCTGATGGTGCCGGGCAACGGCAAGGTAAAAAACTACAACCGGAACTGGGAATACCCCATCTCTGTGGAATATTTCGATCTGGAGGGGGCGCAGTTGATCAACCAGATCGCCACCTTCCGCATTACTGGGGCCACCAGCCGCAGCTACGGGCAGAAAAGCATTTCCATCTTCGCCCGCGCGGCTTATGGGGACAAGTATTTTTCCTTCAATCCCTTTGAAAACCGGGATTCCTATACCGGCTACCGGGCCCTGACCCTGCGGGCCGCCGGCACCGAAAGCTTCCTGACCCGCTTCCGGGACGCCATGCTGACCGCCCGGGCGGCGGGCCTGAATATCGCCTATCAGGAAAGCCAAACGGTGGTCGTGTACATCAACGGCCAGTATTGGGGCCAGTACAACCTGCGGGAGCGGATCAACAAGCACTTCCTGGCGCAGTTTGAGGGCATCACCGATGACGATACCATCGACGGCGTGACCATCATCAAGGGCCGGGGCGAGGTGCAGCAGGGGGATATCAAGGAGTGGAACGAGCTGATTTCCTTCTGCAAGAAAAAGAACCTGAACCAGGCGGAGAACCTGGCGTGGATCGAGGATAGGCTGGATATCGATAATTTCTTTACCCACACCGCCATTCAGATGATCACCGGCAACACGGATATCGGCAACCAACGGTACTACAAATTCCCCGGCGGGAAATGGAAATGCGTGCTGTACGATCTGGACGCCGGGATGCAGAACCTGAAAAAGGGCCCCATCAGCTATTACAACAAAGCGCCCTCCGCCAGCAGCAAGCTGTTCTACCACGAGCCCTTCGCCGCCCTGATCAAGGTGCCGGCCATGAAGGATCGGTTCTTCACCATCATGGGCCAGGTGATCCTACGGTACCTGCCCGACGATCTGACGGCCCAGGTGGACGCCTGGACGGAAAAGCTGGAGCCGCTGATGGCGGCGCAGATCAAGCGCTGGCCCAAATGCAGCCCCAAATCCATGGCCACGTGGCAATACGAGGTCAAGCAGCTGCGCAAAATGTGCCAGCAGCGCCCATCTAAGGTGGTGGATCTGGTGTGCAGCACCTACAAGGTGTCCACCGCCGATAAAAAGAAATATTTCGCCGATTTCTACGCGGCGACGAAGAAATAGATGGCGACAAACAAAGCGTGGGGAAATCACTGCCAGAGTGGTTTCTCTACGCCAGACTATCGACAAACCCCAAGGATGCATCGAAGGGGCCTCAGCCCCTTCGATTTTATTCCGCAGGCGGCGGCATGTACGTTGCCGAGGGCCGGAATCTGCCGCCGCCTGTGGCGGATACAGGAAGATGAAGGCCCAATGAGGCACAGAGCCCAGGGGTCTGCGTTTGCGCTGATTCTTGGGCGACAATGCCGAATTGCGAGGTTCAACCGGAGGTTGCTTCCGCTATCAATTCCTGACCGTAAAATGAGCGTTCCCGGGCGAATTTGCCCGGGAACGCCATTTTACAAGGAATTGATGCATCGAATCAAAGCGGAATCCTGATTCCGATTTGATTTGCAGGGTGTCGAAAACACTTTTTCGACACCCTGACATGGGGAAATCACTGCCAGAGTGGTTTCCCCACGCTTGATGTTTGATCGGTTTACAGCTCCACCACTTCCGCGTTGTCCACCGCCGTTTGGATCAGGGCGTCCTGATCCAATTTTTCTTCCCCCTTGAGGATCATGGCCATCTTGGGCTTGGTGGCGGGATGGCGGGGGGTGAACACGGTGCAGCAATCCTCGTAAGGCAGGATGGAGGTTTCGTAGGTGCCGATTTTCCGGGCGTATTCCATGATGTCGATCTTGTCAAAGCCGATCAGGGGCCGGAACACGGGCATGTGTACCACTTCGTTGGTGGTGGCCAGGGCTTCCATGGTCTGGCTGGCCACCTGGCCCACGGATTCGCCGGTGATCAGGGCCAGGGCTTCTTCCTTTTCGGCGATCTTTTCCGCGATGCGCATCATGTAGCGCCGCATGATCAGGGTGGTGTAATCCTCGGGGCATTTTTCGTGAATCTGCATCTGGATTTCCGTAAAGGGCACCACGTACACCTTCAGGCCGCAGCAGTATTCGCTTAAAATCTTCGCCAGGTCCAGTACCTTTTGCTTGGCAAATTCGCTGGTGTAGGGGAAGGAATGGTAATGCACCGCCACCAATTGCACGCCGCGCTTGGCGATCATGTACCCGGCCACGGGGCTGTCGATGCCGCCGGATAGAAGCAGGGCCGCTTTGCCGCCGGTGCCCACCGGCATGCCGCCGGCCGCGGGATACACCCGGCAGTACAGGTACGCCTGATCCCGGATTTCAATGGATAAAATATGCTCCGGGTTCCGTACGTCCACCTTCAAATGGTCCTCGTTGCGCGTCAGCACGTATTCGCCCACCTTGGCGTTGATCTGGGGCGAATCCAGGAAATAATGCTTGTCGCTGCGCCGGGCTTCTACCTTGAAGGTGCCGGATAAACCCTGCATCAGCGCGTTGGCCTGCTGGCAAATGCCCTCGAAATCGTCCTTTTCCATTTCGATGGCCGGGGCGATGGAATGCACGCCGAATACCTTCGCCACCCGGGCCATGCAGCCCTCCGGGTCGCTCATATCGCTGATGAACACCCGGGCGTCGTGGAGCCAAACCTGGCCGCCGAAGGGCTTGGCGGCTTCCCGCACCCGCTTGACCAGAGCCTTGAGGAAATAGGGCCGGTTCAGGCCCTTTAAATAAATTTCGCCGTAGCGAACCATCAATAATTGTCTCATGTGCGAAGCAATCCCCTTTACCGTCGTTGAAATTTGGATAATAC
>JAFUXH010000063.1 GCA_017470945.1 Clostridia bacterium
GGGGCTCCTTTTCCGGCGCTTCCCGCAGATAGCGCGGCGCGCCCAGGTACTGCTCCACCACCGCCGGGGTGACGGAGACCTGCGTCAATTCCTTTTCCAGCATATCCACCGCCGCCTTGTGGATCACCCGGGCGATGGTGCGGCTCAGGGTTCTGACCCCCGCTTCCCGGGTGTAGCCCTCGATGATCCGGCGCATGGCGGCGTCGCTGACCCGCACCGACCGGGCAGGCAGTCCGTGCTCCACCGTCTGCTTGGGCAGAAGATGCTTCTTGGCAATATGCAGCTTTTCTTCCTCGGTATAGCTGGGCACCTCGATCACTTCCATCCGGTCCAGCAGGGGGGCCGGGATGGTTTCCATGGTGTTGGCGGTGGTAATGAACATGACCTTGGAAAGATCAAAGGGCAATTCCATGTAATGATCCCGGAAGGCGTTGTTCTGCTCCCCATCCAGCACCTCCAGCATGGCGGAGGCGGGATCGCCCCGGAAATCGTGGCTCATCTTGTCGATTTCATCGAACAGGAACACCGGGTTCATGGTGCCGGCCTGCTTCATGCCGGCGATGATCCGGCCGGGGATGGCGCCCACATAGGTGCGCCGGTGGCCGCGGATCTCGGCCTCATCTCGCACGCCGCCCAGGCTCATCTGCACGAATTTCCGGCCCACGGCCCGGGCGATGCCCTTCACGATGCTGGTTTTGCCCACGCCGGGCGGGCCCACGAAGCACAGGATGGGGCCCTTCAAGGCGCCGTCCTGGGTGTTCATTTCCTTCATGCGGCGCACGGCCAGATATTCGATCACCCGCTCCTTCACCTTGTCCATGGCGTAGTGATCCTCATCCAGCACGCGGCGGGCGCGCTTCAGATCCAGATTGTCCTTGGTGTATTTTCCCCACGGCAGATCCAGGATCCATTCCACGTAGGTGCGGCTGATGCCGATCTCCGGTGTGCCCGGGGCCATGCGGGACAGGCGGTCCAATTCCCGGGTGGCCTTTTCCCGCGCCTCGTCGTTGAGGGGCGTTTCCGCCAGGCGCTGGCGCAGATCCTCCGTATCGGTGGCGTCCTTATCGCCCAATTCCTCCTGGATGGCCTTGATCTGCTCCCGCAGGTAATAATCCTTTTGGTTCTTATCGATCTGCTTTTTCAGCCGGCTCTGCACCTTTTTCTCGATCTCGGCCAATTCCGTTTCCCGGATCAGGATGCCGCACAGGGTTTCCAGCCGCTTTTCCACCATGAATTCTTCCAGGATGGCCTGGCGGTCCTCCACCCGGGTGAGCACGTTGGCGGCAATGATATCGGCCAATTGGTCGGGCTTATCGACCTCGCTCACCGAATGCAGCGTTTCCCCGGAAATGCGCATGGAGGCCCGGGCGTATTCCTCAAACAGATCGTGGGTGGTGCGCACCAGGGCGTGGATTTCCGGGGTGTCCGGCACATCCATGGGCGGGATCAGCACGTCGGCCTTCCAGTACGGATCCTCCTGGGTCACCGTTTCCAGGAAGGCGCGCTCCTTCCCCTCCACCAGCACGCGGATGGAATCCCCCGGCAGGTTCAGCACCTGCTTGATCAGGGCCACGGTGCCCACGGGGCAAAAATCATCGGAGGTAGGCTCCTCCACATCCCCATCCCGCTGGGCCACCAGGAACACCTGCTGATCCTCCATCATGGCCTGCTCCAGGGCCGCCACGCTGCGGGCGCGGCCCACATCGAAATGCAGCACCATATGAGGAAACACCATCAGCCCCCGCAACGGGATCAACGGCATGTTGACGGTGGGCAATACTTTCTTTTTCGGCATATGATCTCCTGAAATCGTAATCTTGCTGACGCTGGGCAGGCGCGCCCGGCGCCGCTTTATTATATATGAAATCCTGCGGAAATGCAACCGTCACCCTGCGTTGGATGGGGCCGCCGTCAGGGCGGCGGGCAGGGGCAGGCCGCTCTCCCCCGCCGTTTGGGCATGCCCGGCAGGCAGCAGCAGGGCGGGCAGCAAATCCTCGATCCGCTCCACCGGGATCACGGCCACGCCCTCCAGCGCGTGGAAGGTGGGCCGGTCGTTCTCCTTGGGGATGTACACCCTTTGAAGGCCCGCCCGCCGGGCCGCCTCGATTTTTTCCGGCACGCCGCCCACCGGCAGCACCCGGCCCTGCACGCTGATTTCCCCGGTCACCGCCGCGCCGCCGTCCACCGCCCGGCCCGTCAGGGCGCTGATCGCCACCAGCGCCATGGCCGCCCCGGCGGAGGGGCCATCCACCGGCATGCCGCCGGGAAAATTGACGTGCAGATCGGTGCGATCATCGGCATATCCCAGGCGCGTCAGCAGGGTAAGCACGTTTTCCGCCGACGCCCGGGCGGTGGATTTCCGCCGCAGGGTACGGCCCTTGCCGCCCCATTCCTCGTCCTCCACGATGCCGGTGACCCGCACCCGGCCCGTGCCCGGGGCGGCTGTGGCCTCAATGTCCATCACCGCGCCTTTCTGCCCATCCTGCACCGCCAGGCCGTGGATCACGCCCACCCGGCTGTCCAGCGCCGCCCGCTGCTCCAGCCGCTGGGGATAGTGGCCCGACGCGGCCACCCACTCCAGATCCTCCGCCGTGATGCGCTTCCGGTTCTCCAATTGGGCCAGGCCCCCCGCCATCTGCACCATGTTCACCGCGTCCCGCCCGCAGGCGGCGTAGCGGCCGATGATATCCGCTTCCTCCTCCCGGAGGGCGTATCCCGCCCGCAACGCCGCTTCCCGGCCGATCCGGCTGACCTCCTCCGGCTCCAGCCCCCGGAAATAAATTTCCATGCATCGGGACCGCAGGGCCGGCGGCAATTCCTCCGGGCTGCGGGTGGTGGCCCCCACCAGCCGGAAATCGGCGGGCAAGCCATCCTTGAATACCTCGTGGATGTAGCGGGGCGTGCCGGGATCATCGGGGTTGTAATAGGCCGATTCCAGGTGCACCTTCCGATCCTCCAGCACCTTGAGCAGCTTGTTCATCTGAATGGGATGCAATTCCCCGATCTCATCCAGGAACAGCACGCCCCCGTGGGCCCGGCTGACGGCCCCAGGCTTGGGCTGGGGCACCCCCTGGTTGCCCAAAGGACCCGCTCCCTGATAGATGGGGTCGTGCACGCTGCCGATCAGTGGATCGGCAATGGCCCGCTCGTCAAACCGCACGCAGGTGGCGTCCATCTCGATAAACGGCGCGCTGGGGCGAAAGGGCGTGCCCGGGCTTTTCTTGGCGTATTCCAGGGCCAGGCGGGCGGCGCAGGTTTTGCCCACGCCGGGCGGGCCGTAAATGATCACGTGCTGGGGGTTCTTCCCGCACAGGATGGCCTGAAGCGCCTTCACGCCCTCCTCCTGCCCCACGATATCATCAAAGCTTTTGGGCCGCACGTGCTCCGCCAGGGGCTCGGTCAGGGATATGGCCCGCATGCGCTTCAAATTCTCCATTTCCTTCACGGCGTTCCTGCCGTGGGTGGGCATCGACCGCCGCTGCGACCGCAGCATGGAATAGAAATAAATCCCGGTGATGACCGTCACCGTCAATTGGATGCCCAGAATGATCCAGCTCAATGGAAATCCCCCCTTTTCTGTTCCCTGATAGGATGCGAAAGGAGGGAAGGAACCATGCGAAAAAATCGCCAGGGAAAAGTTTCCTGACGATTTCAACCATGTCCATGATCGCTGATAGCCGCTCGCGAATCAAGCGTTCCCGTCCGGCTCGGCGTCCATTTCCGCCTCGATACGCACGGGCTGCCCACCCCGCAGGTAGATCCTTGGCACCCGGCGGCCCAGGATGCCCAGGCATTCGTTGCGGTTCAAATGCCCCCAGGCGGCGTACTCCCGCAGGCTGATATCCCCGCCCAGCAGCGTCACCACGTCCCCCTGCCTGACGGAGGGGATATCCGTCACATCGATCATCATTTGGTCCATGCAGATCAGGCCCAAAACCGGGGCGCGCCTGCCGTTCACCGATACTTGAGCCACGTGGCTCAGCACCCGCGGATAACCGTCGATATACCCCACCGGCAGCGTAGCCACCAGCGTATCCCGCTCCAGGGGCGTATCGTCATACCCCACGCCGTCCCCCTTCCGGGCCCAGGCCACCCGGGTGACGCGGCTTTTGAAGGCAACCACGTTCTTCCCTTCCGGGTAGCGATCCCAGGCCGGGGGGATGTTGCCGTACAAAAACGCGCCGACGCGCACCCCCTGCATCTGCCACTGGGGATAGCGGGTCAGGCCGATGGAATCCAGCAAATGGCGCATGGGAACGCGCAGGCCTCCCGCCTCGATGGCGTCCGCCAGGGCGGTGAACAGGGCCTCCTGCTCCACGCTCTGGTTCCCGCCCCGCAGCGCCATGTGGCTGTATATGGCTTCAAAGGTCAAGCTTGGCAGATCCTTCACGCGCAGCGCTTCATCCGCGTCGGTAAATCCCAGGCGGTGCAGGCCCGTATCCAGCTTGATATGCACCCGGGCGTTCCGGCCCGCCCGCGCGGCAGCTTCCGACGCCTTCCGCGCGTCCTCCACCGTGCCCACGGTCAGGGAGATATTCTTTTGGATCAGGGTGGGCAGGTAGCTTTCCTCCGCCGGGCTCATCAGCAGGATGGAAGCGTCGGGCAGCGCCCTGCGCACGATCAGCGCCTCCTCCGGCGCGGCCACGGAAAACCAATCGGCCCCCGCCTCGTGCAGCGTTCTCACCGTTCGATCCAGGCCCAGCCCATAGGCATTGGCCTTCACCACGCAAATAAAGCGCACCCCTTCCCCGCACAGCGAACGGGCCAGGCGGTAATTGTGCAGCAGCGCGTCCTCATCCACCTCGGCCCAGGCCCGGCTCATGGCGCGATTCAGGTTCATCGATCGTCACCCTCTCCTTCCCATTTTCCGTCCCCAAGGATAGCACAGATCGGCCCGGACCGCAAGAGCAAAGAAGCGCGCCGCCCATCCGATCGGCAGGCGGCGCGCCGTTCAATTCCTCATGCTTCCTGATGCTTATCGCAGTAATTATCCACCGCCCGGGCGGCGAACGCCGCCGTGCCGGGGCCGCCCAGGGCGTCGATGTTTTCGGTGAACGCCCCGCCGCCCACATACATTTTCCCCAGCCCCCGCAGAATTTGCGGCGTGCAGGTGTAGGCATGGCGGGTGATGAATTGCCGCAGCCTTTCCACCAGCGCCTGGGCGGCCTGCCCCTCCGGCGGCTGATCCCGGATCTCGCCAAACGTGGCAAAGATCTCGTTGATCCCCGCCGCCAATTGCCGCTCATCCTCCTCCGTGCGGCCCTTTTGCTTTTCCTCGAATTCTTGATAGGCATCCGTTTTCCCCCACATGGCCTTGGCCTGGTGGACGTAATCATCCAGCTTCCGGGTGTCAAAAGCGGAAAAATCCATGTTCTTCACTCCCATCATGTAGATTCCCCAGGCGAAGGTGATCAGATGGCCGATGTGCTCCTGCCGCAAGGTCAGCAGATCGATTTGCTGCTCCAAGGCCCGGTTCCGGTCAAAGTCCGGGCTGTCCAGGATGCGCTTCACATCCTTCACCGGAAATTCCAGCGCCCGGTATAAAAGGATCATTTGCAGCCGCTCCAAATCATCCTCCGTGTAGATCCGGTAGGCCGATCCCTCCGCCCGCCGGGGCGATAGCAGCCCCTGCTCGTCGTAATAGTGCAGCGTCCGCACGCTGACGCCGGTCAGTTGGCTCACTTCATGCACCGTCATCTTCTCTCCCCCTTTCGTGCAAGCATATCATACGCTATGACGTAAGGGAAGAGTCAAGCACTTTTTGCGGCAGTGGGGACAGAACGCTTGAAGGCGCCGCCCTCAAACTCCCGCCGGGGAGGAAGCCCCCTGGACCCTGCGCTGGCGAATGAGGCGGGTAATGCTACACCAGCTTGTGTATCGCTGAAACGAGCAGGATACAAAGAAAGCGGTCAGGAGCAAGCGAGTTTTACAAGCTTTCTCCTGACCGTTTCTTTCGTTTTCTCGCCCCCGGAATCTGCCGCGGGGCGCGGGTCCGCGCAGGCCCCACACGTTATTCTTCCATCCGATACACCCGGCACGCGTTTTCCCACGTGATCGCGGCCATATCCTCCTCGGGCAAGCCCCGCAGCTCCGCCAGCTTTTTCAGCACCCACACCACGTTGGCCGGTTCGTTGCGGCGGCCCCGCTTGGGCTCCGGGGCCAGGTAAGGGCTGTCGGTTTCCACCAGCAGCCGGTCGATGGGCACGGTTTTTGCGGCCTCCCACAAATGGGGAGCTTTTTTGAAGGTCAGGGGCCCGGCGAAGGAAATATAGAATCCCATCTTTCCATATTCCCGGGCGATTTCCGGGCTGCCGGAAAAGCAATGGATGATGCCGTCGGGCAGTTTTTTCCTTGCGCGGAAAAAATCCACCATATCCCCATGGGCGTCCCGGATGTGAAAAATCACCGGTACGTCCAGCGCCACGGCCAGGTCGATCTGCTCAGCCATGACGCGCTTTTGCACGTCCCGGGGGGAAAAATCGTAATAATAATCCAGCCCGATCTCCCCCAGGGCCACGGCCTTCCTTTCCTTCAGCAGGCTTGCCAGCTCGTCCAGATAACCGGGGGCGGCGTCCTTCGCCTCGTGGGGATGCACCCCCACGGCGGCGTACACCGCGTCGTGGGCCTTCGCAAAGGCGAGGCTGCGGCGGGATGTGGCCAGGTCGCTGCCCACGCAGACGCAGCGGGCAACCCCGGCGTCAATCATGCGCTGGTAAGCCTCCTCCCGGTCCTCGTCAAATTTTTCATCGTCCAGGTGACAGTGGGTATCAAACACATTCATGCCATCGCTTCCCCTTTACACATCCTGTTCCGCCGCCCGCTTTGCCAGCAGCAGCGATCCAATCAGCCCGCTGTCCGGGAAACAGGCGGGAGGCACGATCAATTGGTCCAGATCCTTCACCGGGGCCAGATAGCCCCCCAGCAGCCGCTCCGTTTCCCGGCGGATCATGGGGAACAGGTGCTTTTGCCCCATGACCCCGCCGCCCAGGATGATCTTTTCCGGCGACACGGTCATCAGCGCGTTGACGCACATTTGGGCCAGGTAATGGGCCTCGATCCGCCAGGCCGGATGATCGGCGGGCAATTCCTTGGCCGAAACGCCCCAGCGCTTTTCGATGGCGGGGCCGGCGGCCAGGCCCTCCAGGCAGCCCCGATGATAGGGGCAAATGCCCTGGGGCATGGGATCATCGGGGTGGGGCGCCAGCAGAATGTGCCCGAATTCCGGGTGCATCAGGCCGTGCACCAGATTGCCCTCGCAGTAAATGCCCGCCCCCACGCCGGTGCCGATGGTGACGTACACGCAGTTTTTCAGCCCCTTGGCGGCGCCTACTTGGGCCTCCGCCAGGGCGGCGGCGTTCACGTCGGTATCCAGAACACAGGGCACCCGCAGCGCTTTTTCAAATTCCGGCATCAGCGGATAATCGCACCAACTGAGCTTGGGCGTTTTGGTGATATAGCCAAAGGTTTCACTGCTGGGGTTCAAATCCAGGGGCCCGAAGGAGCCGATGCCCAGCGCGTCGACGCCCTGATCGCGAAAAAAAGCGATCATCGCGGGCATGGTTTCCCCGGGGGTGCGGGTGGGCAGGCTTTCCCGGGCCAGGATTCGCAATTCATCATCGGCCACGGCCAGCACCATTTTGGTGCCGCCGGCCTCCAAAGCGCCGTATTTCATCGCCATTCTCCTTTTTGCTCAAAGATCCATGAAAAAACGCCTGACCGCCGCCGAAGGTATCCCCCTTCCTGCAGGGCCAAGCGATCAAAAAACGCTTTATTCAAACAGTTCGGTTTCCGCCTTCAGCACGTGCTGCTGATCCTCGATCAGGGCCAGGAAGCGGGCCTTATAATCCTTCGCGGCGGCCTTGAGCATATCCACTTCCGCCTGCAGGCTGTTCTTTTCCTCTTCCAGCGCCTCGATGCCCACGTTGGCCCGTTCATTGGCGTTTTTCAGGATATCGTCGGCCTTGGCCTTGGCTTCGGCCACGATTTCATCGTACATGCCCTGGGCCCGGGCCAGCAATTGCACGGCGGATTCGCTGGTAGGCGCGGCGGCCTTGGGCGCTTCCTCCGCCTTCTTTTCCTGCACAGGGGCGGGCTGCTGCACCGGCGCGGGCGCGGGGGCAGGAACCGGCACGGCGGCGGCAGGCACGGGCACGGCGGCAGGGGCCGGCACCGGCGTATAAGCCGCGGCGGCGCGGCTGGCCTGGTTCAGCCGGGTGTTCAGGGGCGCGCTTTCCTCCTGCATGGCCACCATTTCATCGCAGATTTCATCCAGGAATTCATCCACTTCCACCGGATCATAACCCTTGATTTTCGTTTTAAATTCCTTCTCCTCAATCATGGCAACGGTAATGGACATGACGCTTTCTCCTTTCAAATCGTTTCAAACGATGGTAGATCTGATCCTTCCGCTTCAGGAAAACAGGCCCAGCACCAGCCGCGCCACATAACAAAGCACCACGGCGGCCAGCGGGCCAACCTCGATTTTAAAGCGCCGGTCGGGCAGCACCTTGGCGGCCAGGTTGTTGCCGATTTTGATGCCAGGCTCGCAAATGCGGGCCAGCACGGCCATCCACGGCTGCTGGGAGGAGGTGACGTACGGCAGGGCGAAATGCACCAGCAGCATGATGGCGTAAAGCCCCAACAGCGAACGAATCCAATGGAAGATCCACATTGTGCGGCGCTCCTTTCCTCAATCGAAACGCTATTTACTGGTCGACGGCCACACCCTCATCGGGGGCATAGCCATAGCCGGCGGGCTGGGACGAAAAGGCGGGCATCTGGCCGCCCTGGGGCGCGGTGCGGGCGTAGAAGGACTGGGCCGTTTCCTCCGGCGCGGCGGTGCGCTGGGTGAACGCCTGCTGGGGCGCGGCGTAGGGGGCGGGTTGGGCCGCCATCTGCTGATAGGCGTTGGCGGGGTATGCCGCCCGCTGCGCCTGGGGCGCCGCCTGGGCCGGCGCGCCGTAAGCGGGCTGGCCGGCACGCATGGACGACCGGGTGGGGGCCATATTCATCTGGTTGGTAGCCTGATCGGCGTACACCGCAATGGACTGAGGCGCCAGCAGATACACGCCGTAGCGGGATACCTTCGTGATGGTGGCGGTCAGGGAATAGCACGCGCCGCTCAGGGTGTCCACCAGCCGGCGCATTTCGGCGGGATCGCTCACGTTTTCCAGCACGATCAGCACCGTGTCGCCGTTGCGCAGCAAGGTAATGGCGCTGCGGCAATCGCTCATGCCCCGGGCGTTGATGATCCGGGCGTTCAGGGCGGAGGCGGGCTGCTGGGCCGCTTCGGCCTCGGGCTGGGTTTGCTGGTAGGCGGAAAAATCCACCACCTTGTTTTCCTGCTGGGCGGCAGCGGCGCGCTCTGCCCGGCGGTTGCGGGTGATGCCCACGTGGGGCGCCGCAGGGGCGGCCGCCGGCTGCTGATAAACGGGCTGAGCGGCGGGCGTCGGCTGCTGCTGGTAAGCGGGCTGCTGATACTGCGGATACTGGGGCTGCTGATAACCCGCCTGGGGGGCGTAGCCCGCCTGCGGATACTGGGGATACTGGGCCTGCTGCTGGGGATAGGCAGGCTGCTGATAGGCAGGGGCCTGATACGTTTCCGGAGGATTGCCATAGGTGGTTTCATCGTTCATGGAAGGCGTCGGCGCTGTGGCCGCTTCCTCCCTATACAGGAAGCCCTCCAGCTTCTGCCTGGCCTTTCCAAAGGTATCCTTGAAAAAATTCCCGTTCGCCATGGTTCTGATCCTCCTATATTTTTCAACCGTGTTTATTCATTACCGAAACAGCGCCGAACCGATGCGCACCATCGTGGCCCCGGCCCGTGCCGCCAAATCGTAATCCTGGCTCATGCCCATCGAAAGCTCGTCCATTTCCACACGGGCAATGGCTTCCTGCCGCCCCCGGTCCAGCAGCAAACGCATCCGCTGAAACAGGGAAAACAGCTGATCCCTTTCCGCGCCTAAAGGCATGATGGCCATCAGGCCCTTCACCTGCAGGCCCGGCAGGCGGGCGCATTCCCGCAGGAAGAGCAGAAGCTCCTCTTCCTCGACGCCGCCCTTTTGCGGCTCCCGGGCCACGTTCACCTGCACCAGCGCCGGCATGACCCGCCCCGCCTTCTGCGCCTGGCGGTCGATTTCCTTTGCCAGGGCAAGGCTGTCCAGCGAATGGATCATACACACGTCGTTGACGATGTATTTCACCTTGTTGCTTTGCAGCCGGCCGATCAGGTGCACGTTGAATTTTCCCTCCAGCCCCGGCAGCTTTTCCCGCAGGGCCTGCACCCGGTTTTCCCCGATATCACCGATGCCAAGATCCGCCAGCGGCAGGATCTCCTCCACCGTGGAATACTTGGTCACCGCGATGATCTTCGGCTCCCGCCCCCAAGGCGCGCTTTCCTTTTTCAGCACGTCCCGAACGGCGGTCAGCCTTTCTTCCAGCGTCATCCTTTGCCTCCGTCAGAACAGCCGCACCGGCACCCCGTCATACAGCACGCCGGGATTTTCGGGAATCACATACGCGTTGGTGCCGTCGTCGGACACCACTTCCACCCCGGTCCAATACTGGCCGCCCTCGGTGGCGATGACCACGCCCTTGCGGCCGTTCTGGACGTAAATGGCCCGGGAAGGCACGGTGAGGGTGTTCACGCTTTCGCCCACCTGCACCTTGCAGGATCGGATGTACAATACGTTCGGCAGGGCGTCGGCGTTTTCCACCAGCAGCCGCACCAGCAGCTCGCCCCCCGACCGGGTGAAGGATTCCACCGTGGCCTGGACGATGATATTGTCAAAATTTTCGATCAGCATGGCGTAGGACCGGCCGGTCACCGGCGTCCATTCCTGATCGCCGCACAGAAGCAGCACGGCCCAGGGCTCCTTGCGCACCAGGCGGTAAATATCGGTGGAGTTCCGGGAATAGGCCTGGCTTTCCACCTGCGGCGCGTTGCCGTTATACATGCTGCGCACCTGAGCGGGCGAAAAATCACCGTAGGTGGTCATGTTCAGCGCCGGCTCGTACCCGTCGGTATAGAAGCTGACCAGCCCGTCGTACATAGCGGCGAATTGCTTGCTCCAGGTGGAGATGCGCTGCAACTGGGTGTTTTCCTCGTCGTACAGGCGGCTGAGCTTCTGATCGTCGGGGTACTTTTGCTTCATATAAATGCGCAGGGCCTGCATCGCGTCCTTCAGCAGCGTTTCCTGCCCGGCGATGCTGCCCCGGGCGCCCTGCACCAGCCGCTGGGCTTCCAGCGCCCTTTCCCGCACCTGGGTGGTCAGGGACAGAAGCCTGGTATCCGCCACCGCGTCGTTGATCAGCACCTTGTGGTATTCCTTGATCTGGTTGCGGTAGTTTTGTAACGTGGTCCACTCCCGGGCGCTGAAGCCGGAGGTGTAAATGGTGGCCACGTTATCGCCGCGCTTGATATCGGCCCCTTCGTCGGCGATGTATTCGATCTGGGACACGCCGTCGCCGGTATACACCGTTTCGCTGCGCACGACCACGGCGTCGCCGGCGTACCGGGCGCTCACCGAGTCAAACCGGGCGTAGCCATACGCGGCCTGCCCCGGCGTCATAACGCGCAGCAGCGCGTAGCCGCCAAACCCGATCAGCACCAGGCCCAGCAATACGTAGGGCCATACAGGCTTTTTTCTCTGGGGATTGGGAATGCCCGTCTTGGGCAGGGAATAGGCCGGCGTGGCCCCCGGGCGAACCACCCGGGCCGTTTGCGGGTCCTCCTCCTGCTGAGGAGCGGCCTGGCCCGTCGTTTGCCCGCCAATCGTCCCCGGCACGGCCCCTGGGATCGGCCCCGGCACGCCGGCATAAGGCTGCTGCGCCGCGGGCGGATACGCCGGGGCGGCA
>JAFUXH010000064.1 GCA_017470945.1 Clostridia bacterium
CCTCGCTGCGGGCCCGGCCCCTGACGCGGGGCTGGGGCGGCTGCCAGGGCATGCTTTCCAGCAGATCCTGGGCCAGGTCGGCGCACGCGCCATCGGGGTACAGGCGCTGGCAGGCGTCGAAGGCCTCCTCGGCCAAGGCGTCGTCCCCCCGGCTCAAGGCGCAGCGGCCCATCAGGTAGCACGCGCTGCCCGACAGCCCGCCCCGGGCCACCGCCCGCACCAGATACCGCTCGGCGGCGGTAACGCAATCCATATCCAGATACACCCGGGCCAGCTCCAGGGCTGTGGCCGGGTCGCCGGTTTTTTCCAGGGCCTTGCGCAGCAGCTTCACCGCCGCAGGCCGGTGATCGGGCGTATCATGCCGCCGCGCCCTGGCTTTCCAGTAAGCGGCGGGCCGCTCAAACGGCACCACGACCCGTTTCGTCATCGGCTGGCCCTCGCAAGCAAATCTTCCAGATCATCCCGGGTGAAGCGGTGGGCGGTGCGGCAGAAATGGCAGGTCAATTCCGCCCCGCCGTCCTCGTCGATCAGCTGGCGCAGCTCCGCCCGGCCCAGGGCGATCAGCGCTTTTTCCATCTTTTCCCGGCTGCAGTCGCACTGATACGATACCGTTTCCCGGCTCAGGATCTTCATGTCCAGGCCGTCAAACCAGGCCTTCGCCAGATCCTCCAGTGCCACGTCGGCCACCTCCCGGCTGATGGCGGAAAAGAACACCGAGCGCAATTCCAATTGCTCGATCAGCTCCTCCGGGCAGCCCGGCATGGCCTGCACCAGCACGCCCCCGGCGGATACGCAGAAGCCCTCGTGGGCCAGCGCGCCAAGGGCCACCAGGGAAGGCTGCTGCTCGCTGACGGTGAAATACTGGGCAAAATCCTGCCCCAATTCGCCGGACACCAGCGCCGTTTGGCCGATATAGGGCTCCTTCAGCCCCAGATCCTTGATGACGGTCAGCCTGCCGTGATGCCCCACGATGCCGCCCACGTCCAAATGCCCGTCGGCCTTTAAGGGCAGATCGGCCTGGGGATTGCCCACCGATATCTTTACCCGGGGGCCGTGGGCCACCGCGGTGATCTTGCCGATGGGGCCGTCCCCCGCCACGGTAACGGTGACGGAGGCGTTTTCATCCTTCATCATCACGCCCAGCATGGCGGTGGCCGTCATGGCGCGGCTCATGGCCGCCAGGGCGGTGGAGGAGGGCTGGTGGATTTCCGCCGCCTTCCGGGCCATCAGGGTGGTGCGGCACAAAAGCACCTTGGCCTGGCCGCCCATCAGGGTGATATGCAGCATTTCATCCGGCAGGTTCAATACGTTCAATTGTTCGTTCATCGTCGCTCCTGTTTCACAGATCATTTACAGCCCAAACGCTTCCCGGATCCTTGCAACCGCTTCCTCCGGGGACAGGTTCGTATTATCGATTTTGATATAATGCTTCTGGTTCATTTCCCCCGGCAGGCTTTCCAGGCGGCACATGCTGTCCTCCCAGCGCAGGTTGTTTTCGGAAAAGGCCAAATCCCGCTTGGAGGCCTTTTGCTTCAGGCGGTTTCCGTCCGGTTCCGCGCCAGGCGTACCTGCTGATCGGCCCGCAGCTCCACCCAGTACACGTCCTCGCCCGTGGGGTCGAACAGATCGGCCACATGCTGGATATAATCCCAATCCTCCCGGCGGTCAAAGGCCCACATATAGGTAAAGATCATGCCCGGGCAATCGGACTGCGGTTCCCCCAGGGATTTTTAATTTCTCAGGCTATGCAGCGGCGCGGGGATGCGGCCGCCCCGGGCGATGAAATCATCGGATTTGAAGGGGTGCACCGGGATCACCGGGGCGCGGCCCAGCAAGCCGCCGAATTCCACAAAGTCCCCCACCTGCTTGCCGGGGGCGGGGATCACGCGAACGGCGGTGGTTTTGCTGTTGATCATGCCGATGGCCGCCTCGTCCGCGATGATGGCGCTGATGGTGGCGGCGGAGGTATCCCCCGGCACGGCGATCATATCCAGCCCCACGGAGCACACGCAGGTCATGGCCTCCAGCTTATCCAGCGTCAGCGCGCCGCAGGCGGCGGCCTCGATCATGCCGATATCCTCGGAAACGGGAATGAACGCGCCGCTGAGGCCCCCCACGTGGGAGGAAGCCATCACGCCGCCCTTTTTCACCGCGTCGTTGAGCAGGGCCAGCGCCGCCGTGGAGCCGTGGGTGCCGCACTTTTCCAGCCCCATTTCCTCCAGGATATGCGCCACGCTGTCGCCGATTGCCGGCGTGGGCGCCAGGGACAGATCCACGATGCCAAACGGCACATGCAGCCGCTGGGAAGCCTCCATGGCCACCAGCTGCCCCACCCGGGTGATGCGGAAGGCCGTTTTTTTGATGGTTTCGGCCACCACATCGAAGGATTCGCCGCGCACATGCTCCAGGGCGCGCTTGACCACACCGGGGCCGCTGACGCCCACCGATACGGCGCAATCCCCCTCCCCGGGCCCATGGAAGGCCCCGGCCATGAAGGGGTTATCCTCCACCGCGTTGGCAAAAATGACCAGCTTGGCGCAGCCCAGGCCGTCCTGATCCTTCGTTTTTTCCGCCAGGGCCTTGACGGCTTCCCCACACAGGCGCACCGCGTCCATATCGATGCCCGCCCGGGTGGAAGCCACGTTGACGGAGGAGCACATCAATTCCGTTTCCGACAGCGCCTGGGGAATGGAGGCGATCAGCCGCCGGTCCGCCGCCGTCATGCCCTTTTGCACCAGGGCGGAATAGCCGCCGATAAAATCGACCCCCGTCTCATGGGCCGCCCGGTCCAGCGCCCGGGCCACCGGCAGGGGATCGTCAATGGCCCCGGTGATCAGGGAAATGGGCGTGACCGAAATGCGCTTATTTACGATGGGCACGCCGAATTCCCGCTCGATTTCCCGGCCCACCCGCACCAGGTTTTCCGCCTGGCGGGCAATGCGGCCGTACACCCGGGAGGCCAGGCGCTGGGTATCATCGCACACGCAGTTGAACAGGGAAATGCCCATGGTGATGGTGCGCACGTCCAGCTTTTCCTGGTCGATCATGCGCAGAGTATCCAAAATTTGACTGGTTTGAATCATGTTGGGCCTCCCCGCTCAGATTTGGTGCATCGCTTCAAAAATTTCGGCCTTCTGGATGCGGATCTGCAGCCCCAGGGCCTTGCCCAGGCGGTTCAGGTCGTCCTGCAGTTCGGCGTATGGGCAGGTGGGTTCGGTAATATCCACCACCATCACCATGTTGAAATAACCATCCACGATGGTCTGGCTGATATCCAGAATGTTGATCCCCCGGTCAAACAGTACGTGGCTCACCTTCGCGATGATGCCCTTGCGGTCAAAGCCCAGCACCGTCACCACGGCTTTGGAAAGATTGGCTGCCATGCTTGTGTCCCCCTTTGCGTAAAGCTACAAACAATATTATACCGCATATGCCGCCGCTTTTCAAGAACGCGGCTCCTCCTGCCGGAAAAAAGCGGGCATTCATTCGATGTCCATCCACGCCTGCGGGTCGATCCAGCTCTCCTGCCGGGCCTGATGGATCCTGTCCCCCGGCAGGGCGCGGCCCAGCAAAAAAGGAGAGTTGGGATCGTGGGCGCGCATGTTGGCCCCCACGGTGGCGGCGTCGTAATTGGCGCGGCAGGCGCGGCACAGGTGGCCGCAGGTATTGCCGGCGGATCGCCGCCGATGATCACGGCGTCCGCCTGAGCGATAGCTCCTTTGAACGGCACGATTCTTTTCATCCTTCTATGTGGATCCCTCTCTGCCGCCCGCGTTGAAACGGCAAACTCAGCATAGCGCAGAAAACCGCGGCCGAAAAGTGCCTGCGCAAATTTCCTGCCGGTGACCGGCGCCTGGTCATTCGGTATCCTCCCAGGGGCCGCCGGCGGGGAGGGGCGCTTCCTTCTGCGCCTGCCCGGCCAATTGGCTGGGGGCGACGCCGTACACCTGCCGGAACGCCCGGTAAAACGCGCTGTAATCGGCAAAGCCGCACTGATAGCCCGCGTCCAGCACCCCGGAGCCCTGGCGGATCAGGCGGTAGGCCTCCTGCAGCCGCTTCCGGCGGATGTATTCCCCCGGGGTCAGGCCGATGATGCGCCGAAACTGGCGGGTGAGGGTGTTCCTATCCATGAAAAAGTGCTCGGACAGGTGGTTCACGCTGATCCGCGCCTGGTAATTGGCGTTGACGTATTCATACACCTTCATGATCTCCGAATACCGCTGATCGGGCTTGCTGGCCTGGTGGGGCCGGTGCCGCAGGATACGGCTCAGGTGAATGAGCAGTTGGGTCACGATCAAATGGTACAGGTAGGGGCTGTCGGCGTCCTCCCGCTCCTTTTCGTACAGCAGGGATTGCAGCAGGTTCAGCAGGATCCGATAGGTTTTTTCGTCGGGGGCAATAAGATGCCCGCCCTGCCGCGTACCGTCGAAGGCCTGCAGCGCCTGCGGGAACAGCCCGTACAGCGAGGCGACGAAGCGCGGGTTCATCCACAGCACGATGCGGTCAAAATTCTGGGGCGGGCCGTCGATATCCGGCCGGTGCATTTCACCGGGGGCGATCAACAGCATGTTGCCCGGCGTCAGGGTGCACCGGCTGCCCGCCACCAGGTAATTCATTTTGCCGTCCAGCAGGCAGTACAGCTCATAAAACCCGTGGGCGTGCAGCGTCACCCCGCAGGGGGCGGGATCGAAATAGTGATAAATTTCGATATCGTCCCGGCGCATTTCTTGCAATATGTTGAAGGCGCTGATGGATAATAAATCCAAATGATCGCCCCTTTCGATAGGTTTTCGGGCTCATGGTAGCATAAATTGATGCAAATTGCAATATGTTTGTAGGAGGATACTATTTGATTTTGGGAATATCTGTGCTTTAATATGATAAAAGGGGATTGCGGCGCGCGTTCCGTTCGCCCACCCCCCTTTCCGGTGCGTCCGCATTCTATTGAAAAAGGAGCATGGATCCCATGAAAATGACGTTCCGCTGGTACGGAAGCCAGAGCGACCCTATCCCCCTGAAATATGTGAAGCAGATCCCCGGCATGACGGGCCTGATGGGCCTGTTGGACAAGCCCGCCGGCGTGGATTGGCCCGAGGAAGAATTTGTGGCCCTCAAAAAGGAAGTCAACGACGCGGGGCTGGAGATCGAAGTGATCGAAAGCGTCAACGTGCACGAGGATATCAAGATGGGCCTGCCCAGCCGGGAGGAATACATCGCCAATTACATCTCCACCATCCGCATGCTGGCCAAACACGGCGTGAAGGTGATTGTCTACAACTTCATGCCCGTGTTCGACTGGCTGCGCACCGACCTCGCCCGCGTCATCCCGGAGGACGGGAGCAACAGCCTGTATTACGACGAGCGCGAGCTGGGCGAAATGGGCCCGCTGGAGATCGTGCGCAAAACAGCCGAGGACAGCC